>JAUMNV010000050.1 GCA_031295725.1 Collinsella sp. | reverse complement strand
CGCCGAACGCGCCCGCATCGCGCGCGAGATCCACGATAACGTCGGGCACCAGCTCACGCGCGCCTCACTGCAGGCCGAAGCCCTACGCGTGGTCCACGCCGACGAGCCTGGCGTCGCCGCCGATTTCGCCGACGTTAAACGCACGGTTGACGAGGCGCTCCAGCTTGTGCGCACCAGCGTCCACGCGCTCAACGACAACGCCGTCGACCTTTCCGTGCAGCTCGAACGCATTGTCGAAGGCACACGCTCGGACGGCGGCCCGCAGATTGAGCTTGAAGTTATGGCCGAACATGCGCCCGCAAACGTCGCCAACTGCTTTGCAGCGGTCCTGCGCGAAGCGCTCTCCAATACCATGCGCCACGCTTGCGCCCAGACCGTCACCGTACGGTGCATGGAGCATCCGTCGTTTTACCAGCTCATTGTTACCGACGATGGCGTGGGCGGGGTCCAAGCAAGCGGCCGCGGCGCTGCGGAGGGCATGGGGCTCGCCTCCATGCGCGAGCGCGTCGAGGCGCTTGGCGGCACCTTCACCGCCGGCCCGCGCGCCGGCACCGGCGGCTGGCGTGTGTTTGCCACCGTTCCCAAACAGCAAGGAGATGAGGGCCGATGAGGCTCATCGTTGTCGACGACGACCGCTTGGTGGTCGATTCGCTCAAGATTATCCTGGGCGCCCAGCCGCAGATCGAGGTAGTGGGCACCGGCGCCAACGGCAACGACGCGGTTTCGCTCTATGCCGAACACGCGCCTGATATCGCACTGCTTGACATCCAGATGCCGGGGCGTGACGGACTTTCGGCGGCACGCGAGATCCTCGAGCGCGACCCTTCGGCGCGCGTGGTGTTTCTGACGACATTCTCGGATGACGAATACATTGTGTCGGCGCTCAAACTGGGCGCGCGCGGCTACTTGATTAAAACCGACGTCGCTGCCATCCCTCCCGCGTTGACGCAGGTCATGGATGGCAAACGCGTGCTCGAGGGCAAGGCGATCGAGGACGTCGATTTTGACGGAACGGACGTTGAGGCGGGCACGCCCCGCCGGCCTGCGGCCTTCGCCAGCCTAACCGACCGCGAATTCGAAGTCGCCGAGCTCATCGCCCGCGGCCTCGATAACAAGGAGATTGCCGCCACCGCCTATATGGGCGAAGGCACCGTACGCAACCACATCAGCTCGATCCTTGCCAAAATGGGCCTACGCAACCGCACGCAGATCGCCATCGCCTACCTGCGAGGGTAATTACCCAACGGCCAACCGCTCCGACAGAGCAAAATAGCTGTTATCGATTTAATGCCATTTCAAAACTATGCCGGTTTACGGGGCTAAGCTCAGGGCCCCCATCCATACCCGCGTTTTCCGTAAAATGACGGCTTGTCTACCTGCGGTTTTATTTTCACGGATATCGGCATGGTTGGGAGCGCGTGACTTAGCCCCGTAAACCGGCATAGTTTTGTCCGAGCGGCTCTGCACGAGCGCCTCCGCAAGCCTCGCGGGACCAAAATGATCCGTTTTCCTCCGTCCCCAAGGAATCACCCGGAACCGCTCGCCACGAAACCTGCCCATCTACTACGTTTGACTCGATACCCTTGACCATACCCCCGTTTTCCAGAAAACCGCAGGCGTTCTACCTGCGGTTTTCTTTTCGCATTTTTTGCCGTGGTTGAGGGGCGCCGCCCAAACGTAGTAGATAGGCCCATTTCATGGCGAACGGGCCACACGGATGTCCTCGCGAGGCCAAAATGATCCGTTTCCCTCTGTCCACGGGAGATCAAGTGATGTTACGAATATGGTGTCATTTCAAAACTATGCCGGTTTACTACGATAAAAACGAGATTCCCGACCACGCGTGATTTTTTCGCAAAACTACAAGCCGTCTACCTGCGGTTTTGATTTTGCCAAATGCGGTGTGGTTGGAGGTGGGCGATTTATCGTAGTAATCCGGCATAGTTTTGTTCGCGACGGCACAACCGCGCGTTTAAGCGCGGGGCCGGTGGGGCATTTTTGCCCCGCCGGCCCCTGTTCCAGCGCTATTCCGGCTTGGTTTCTACCGTGGGAGTCTTGTCCGCCGCAACCGGGGTACGGGCGGTGTCCATGCTCAGGCAGTGTTTGGGGCAGCTTTCGATGCACTCGCCGCACACCACGCAGGCGTACGGGTCAATCGACCAGGTACCGCCTTTGCGATCGACCGCGAGCGCGCCCGCCGGGCAACGCCGCGCGCACATGCCGCAGCAAATGCACACGTCCATGTCGTTAACGATGTGCCCGCGCAGTCGCTCGGGTGCCGCGAGCTTCTCCTGCGGATAGCACACCGTGACCGGCTGCTTGACCATAGAGCCCAAGGCCGTCTTGGCAAATGTCAGTAAACTCATGCCGCGCCTACCTTTCCGTGCAGCTAATGCAGGGGTCGATGGTCAGGATAATCATGGGCACGTTGGCAAGAAGCACGCCCTGCAGCGCATGCGTCAGACCCGCCAGGTTTTGCGACGTCGGCGTGCGCACGCGGAAGCGGTCCAAGTTCTTGGTGCCGTTACCGCGCACATAGTAATACGCCTCGCCGCGCGGCTGCTCAATCACAACCTCGCCACGCGCGCCGTCGGCCGGCGTGAGCTTGGTGCGTCCACCGATGCCGTCGTGCGGAATCTTGCCCACAAGCTCCCTGATGATGTCCATGGCCTGCGTGACCTCGGCACAACGCACCTGACAGCGGGCGTAGCAGTCGCCGTCGGTGGCAACGATGGGCTCAAACGCAGCCAGATCCGCATAGGCGCCGTCACCGAACATGCGCACGTCGTAACCCACGCCCGAGGCACGACCGAACGGGCCGACCATCGAAAGCTCCAGCGCTTCCTTCTTGCTAATCACGCCCACACCATGCAAGCGCTCGCCGCAGCTATTGTCGTCCAAAAACGTATGCACCAGGGCCTCGTAGTCGGGACGCATGGCATCGAGCGTCTGGACAATACCCGCCAGCTCGGAGTCCTCAATGTCGTGTTTAAGACCGCCGATCTCGTTGATCGACAGAATCACGCGACCACCGCACGCGCTCTCGAAGATCTTGAGAATCTGCTCGCGCAGGGTCCACGACCGATAGAACAGCGCCTCGAAGCCAAAGGCATCGGCGAGCAGGCCCAGCCACAGCAGATGCGAGTGGATGCGCGAAAGCTCGTGCAAAATAGTGCGGATATACTGCGCGCGGCCGGGCACCTCGATGTCGAGCATGCGCTCGCAGGCGCTGGCATAGCCATAGCTGTGGCCCACGGCGCAGATGCCGCAGATGCGCTCGGCGATGTAGCCAAACTGGTGCATGTCGCGCTTTTCGGTGAGCTTCTCGAGTCCGCGGTGCACAAAGCCGATCTGCGGAATTGCCTCGATGACGCGGTCGTCCTCGATCACCAGGTCCAGATGAAGCGGCTCGGGCAGCACCGGGTGTTGCGGGCCAAACGGAATAACGGAGCGATGTGCCATGGACCTTACGCCTCCTTTTTCTGCTTGTCGCGGGCGGCCTTGGCAGCAAGCGCCGCGCGGACCTTGGCCGCTTTCTCGGGATCCATGGCGGCGAGCTTTGCCTCCATCTCGGCAGCCTTAAGTGCGGCCTTGGCAGCAGCTTCATCGTGCTGAGCATCGGAGCCGGTAGCCGCAGCGGACTGGGCGACGGCAGCGCCCGCAGCATCGCCGGCGCCTGCGGCGCCCTCCCCCGCAGCAGCAGCGGCAGCGGCCTTCTCGGCCGCAGCCTTGCGCGCCTTGGCCTCTGCGGCGGCACGGACCTTCATGGCCTTCTCGCGCGCGGCCTTCACCTCGGGCGTGATAACGCTCATGGGCTCGGCCGTTGAGACCTGGTAGAAAAAGCCCTTAAAGTCGATCTGCATGTCGGTGATGGCAAGCCCAAACAGATCGTGTGCCTCGTTCTCAAACGGGAACACCGCCGGATAGTACGAGCTGATGGACGGAATCTCCTGGTACTGGTCGATGCCCTCGACCACCAGGTTCTCGATCGCATAGCTGCCGTCCTGCGCAATATGCTCCTGAGCAGCACGAACGTTGATAAACGTATAGACCAGGCGATACGTGCCGTCGTCGACGTTGCGCTCGGGATGCATTTGCACAAAACGCGCGCGGGCGCCCTTGAGCGCCTGGACATGCGACAAGAGCTCGTCGATCTCGACGGTGGTATAAATAGCCATTTGCATTACTCGGCCTCCTTTGCAGCGGCGGGCGTCTCAGCAGATGCGTCGCCAGCGGCGGGCGCGGCGGGCTTCCCGGCAGGTGCGTCACCAGCGGCGGGTGCGGCGGACCTGGTGGACACGTTGGCCTCGACGCCGTCACCGGCACCGTCAGCCCCGGCCCCCGCGGCCACAAACCCGTCCTCGCCCAACTCAACGCCATCGTCCCAGGTAGCGGCGCCGCCCACGGTGAGCGGGTCGCCGCCGGCGCGCATCACGGCCTCCTTCTGGTCCAGGATGCCGCACGCCTCCACGATGGCATCGATCACGGTCTCGGGGCGAATGGCGCACCCGGGCGCGTACACGTCCACGGGAATCGCGCGGTCCACGCCGCCGATTACGTTGTAGGCATCGCGGAATACGCCGCCCGAGCACGCGCAGATGCCGCACGCCACCACGCACTTGGGCTCGAGCATCTGGTTGTAGATCTGGCGCACGACGGGCAGGTTCTGGGCATTGACCGACCCCGTCACCAAAAAGATGTCCGCATGCTTGGGGTTGCCGGTGTTGACCACGCCAAAGCGCTCCGCATCGAACAGTGGCGTGAGCGAGGCCAGCACCTCGATATCGCATCCGTTGCAGCTCGAGCCGTCGTAATGAATAACCCACGGCGAGCGCGACATTTTATGATCCATGGATGCCGCCTCCTAAATAAACACGTCGACGAGGATGGGCATAAGGTTGAGCAGGCCAAACACCAGCGCCACGCCCCATCCGAGCTTAAAGCAGCTGCGCCAGGTACTGCGTGCGAAGGTGTTGTCGATAAGCACCTCGACAAAGTACGTCGCAGCCATCACGACCAGGGCGACCACCCAGCTCACCGGGTTGTCCCAGACAAAGAACATGCCCACCCACATCAAAAACAGCACGGTCTCGCACCAGTGCATAAGGGTCATCTTGGCCAGCGTGCCGCCGCTCATCTCGGTGGCGACGCCCTGAACGATCTCCTGATGCGCGTGATGCGAGTACGAAAGATCGAACGGCGACTTGCGCAGCTTGATGGTAAGTACCGCGAGCAGCGCGAGGAAAATGGGCGCGCTGTACACGATGATGGGGGCCGACTGCCCCGTCACGGCGATGGAATCGAAGCTGTCGGTGGCAAGGTACAGGCCCACGCTCATCAGCAGAACGGCGGGCTCGTAACTCATGACCTGCAGCAGCTCGCGGTCGGCACCGACCTGGGCAAACGGGCTTTGCGTCGAGGCGGACGCCAGCACCACAAAGATCGCGGCGAGCGTCACCATAAAAGCGCACAGCAGCGTGTTGGAGCCCGACACAAAGATGCCGCCGCCCACGACGGTAAAGATGAGCGCGCACGCCATGTAGGTATCGTCCATGGTGTTTACGCTGGCAGGGGCCTTGCGCAGCAGCTTGGCAACGTCGTAGAACGGTTGCAGCAGGCGCGGGCCCACACGGCCCTGCATGCGAGCCGAAAGCTTACGGTCAACGCCGTCGATCAGGCCGCCCACAAGCGGCGCCAGCAGGGCAAACGCCACGGTGCCAATAAAGATGCCCACGACACCCGAACCTTCAAAATACTTACCACGCAGCACCGAGGGCGCGCTCATGGCAAGTCGCTCGGGCCCAATCCACGCGCAACACAGCAGCGCAAACAAGATAATGCTGCAGCACACGACGCTACCCACGGGGCCAATACGCTTCTCGCCAAGGGCGTCCTCCGAGTACCAATTGCGCTTTTCGGCCTTCACCTCGTGTCCCATCGAGCCGCGGAAATGGCGGTAATTGTCGGTTCCCACACCCGACAGATATACGTTTACGTGCGGTTTGTTGCTCACGCGGAATGACGTCAGCAGCACCACGGCGATAAACGCCACGATAACCACCATCAGATACATGGCGTCCTTGCCAATAACGTACGGCACGCGGCCAAACACCATGGCCAAGTAAGGCGACACCAAACCGCTCGAGATAATCGGGAAGGCCACGCAGCACAGAATCAGCAGCGCGGCGATGGTGTTGAGGGCCACCCATTCGGTCTTATGGACATTGACCTCAACGTTTTGAGCCGTGGGGTCGACGCCCGAAAGCTTGGCAAGCCACTTGCCCCAGAAGTAAAACGTCGCGGCCGAGCCAAAGGCAAGCACCATGATCATGAGCACGTTGCCGGTCTGCGCAAACGCCACCAGGGCGCCCCACTTGGACACGAGCATGCCAAACGGCGCCACAAACATGCCCATGATGCCCAGCATCATCAAACGCGTCAGGTGCGGCATGCGGCTGAACATACCGTCCATGTCCTCGATATCGCGGCTGCCGATATGATGCTCGGCCGTGCCCACGCACAGGAACAGCAGCGACTTTGCCACCGTGTGGAACAGGATCAGGAAGATGGCCGCCCATACGGCCTCGGGCGCGCCGACACCCAAGCAGGCACTGATGAGGCCCAAGTTGGAAATGGTGGAGTACGCGAGCACGCGTTTGGCGTTGCTCTGCGAGATGGCCATGAGGGCGGCGAGCAAAAACGTGATGGCACCCACACTCGTGACCATAAAGCCGGTCACGGGATAGATGGCATAGAGCGGGCTCAGCTTGACCATCAGGAACACGCCGGCTTTGACCATGGTCGACGAGTGCAGCAGGGCGCTCGTGGGCGTGGGGGCAACCATGGCACCCAACAGCCAAGTGTGGAACGGCATCTGTGCGGCCTTGGTGAGTGCGGCGAGCGACAACAGGATGACCGGCATCACCAGCAGCGCGGATTGCGCGGTTCCGGCGCCGGAAAGCTCGATCATGCCCGAGATGGTCAGCGGCATGCCGTTAACGTGCAGATACATAAGTCCGGCCAAAAACGCGATACCGCCCAGCATGTTGAGGATGATCTGGGTGAAGGCGTTCTTGATGGCCTCGGGCGTGCGCGTGTAGCCAATCATAAGGAACGAGCACACGGTGGTGATTTCCCAGCCGCAGAACAGCCACTCCAGGTTATCGCTCGTCACGATGACGAACATGGCCGAGAGGAACAGGAACATGAGCGCCAGGAACTGCGGGCGTCGGTCGGGCGCGGTCTGCCCGCGCAGCGCGGCCTCGTGCTCGTCATGGGCCTGGAAGTCCTTCATGTAGCCCAGGGCATACACGCAGATTAGGCTGCCGACAATGCCGACGGCGAGGACCATGATCACGCTCATGTAGTCCAGGTAGAGCGGCGTCGCCGTGACGGCTTCGGCCGCAGGCAGCGTCATGGTCGCAAAGGCAACCGAACCCACCAGCTGCACCACGCCGAGCACCGTGGTGAGCGCGTTCCTATATTTATACGCGTTGTACAGGATGACGGCGCACAGGATGACATCGATGGCGGAGCTGATGATCGAGAGCACATGCGAGGTGCCGGAGGCAACCTCAAAGCTCTGCGGGCCCGCGCCAAAAAACATGACGGCGACCACAGCTGTCACCGCCATAATAACGCCGGAACCTATGAGCCCCACCGCATCGCGGGCGCGGTCACCGCGCGCGAGCAGCATGCCCAGCGCCGGTACCAGCGGAAACAGGGTAAGGAAATACAGTAGCGTCATACCATCACTCCCCCATGCAAAAACGCTGCAATTGTTTAACGTTATAGCTCAATTGAGGAGTAGCGGCGGCGGATTTTCGGTCAACTGGGGAGTTTTAGACGTACGGGGTAAGGAGTCTGTCCGCATTGGAGCAGAGGGGCGGCAAGAAAAATGCGCCCCTGTGGGCGCACCATCCCGTTCGCTATTCCGCCTTTTTAGCGCGCGGCTTGCGACCGCGCGGCTTATCGACCAGCGCGGATTCACCGCTCTCGCGATACTGGCGGCACCAAGCCTTGACTGAAGACTCGCTGGGAATCTTGTACTTGATCATGGCCTCGCGAACCGTCA
Organism: Collinsella sp.; assembly: GCA_031295725.1. Lineage (GTDB taxonomy): Bacteria > Actinomycetota > Coriobacteriia > Coriobacteriales > Coriobacteriaceae > Collinsella. Next base: position 19,343 of record JAUMNV010000050.1, on the reverse strand, counting down.
AGCCGTTTTCCAGACGGTCCTTAACCACGGCGAGCTTTACATCGTACGAATAGGTATGATGACGAGCGCCCGCATTGAGCACGGCGTCGGCACCGCCCACGGCATATGCGCGGGCCCACTGACGAGCCGTGGCCTGGGGAATGCCAATCTTTGCGGCGAGGGCGCGGTGACCGACCCCCTCTTGGAGGATCTCGACGGCGCGCTGCCTAACCTCGGGCGCATGCGCGCGAGTCCTTGTTGCTTCTGACATGCCTGCCACTTCTTAGCCTTAACCGTTAATCTGCTTTCTTACGTGCTTGTTAGATAGTAGCATTTTGCTGTTTGCGCGTAGCAGTTAATTGAAAAACGCAACGGCGGCATCTGGGTATTTGCCATTCATTTGCAACAGTTCTTTAGGTTTTATTTACGCAGCTAGTTGGCTCGCGGCTCATTGACGGTGTTTTACCAACCAGATTGGTATCTTTTTGTTTGGCTGGTATGGTTTGTGCAAGTATTAACCCCTCGTCAACCCGCACCTAACATGTCAGCTTTCCACCTAACTTTCCAGCTTTCCACCTTAAGTGGTAAGTTAAGTGGAAAGCTGGAAAGAAGTTGGGAGACCGAAGCATGGGCGACGGACAGCCCTACTTCGCGAGTCGATACCGCTGTCGCGGGCTGCGCGGAGGCTCCATCGCCTCAATCTTGCCCGCACCAATCAAGCCTTTTATGTGGTTGGAAACGGCGCTCCTGCTCAAACCCGAAGCGTCGGTGAGCTCCTTGGCCGAAGCCGAAGAATGTGTTGCCAGGTAATCCAAGATTGCCTCGTCCACATGCCCCACAGACGTCACCTGTTCCGCCCGCATAATCTTTCGCTTATCGAACGTCAGCGAAAAAGAAACCGTCGAGTTCTTTGGTTCGGGCGGCAACATGTTTGCCCGCTCGAGCTGCTCACCTATCTCCTGATAACCAGTGCCGCGATTTTCGACCACGTAGCCACCGCCTGGGTACGGCGTGGTCTCGAGGATATTTGAAAGGAACTGGTTTCTGGATGACGAAACCCCAGAAACTCCCAGCGAATCGATCGTTACATCGCCGTACAGCCCGCCGGGATTGAGAATCTCGACGCGGTCGATATACAGGTTGACCTGCACTTGTGAGCCACGCGCGGCGGAAGAGTAGTCGCGGTGCATGAGCGCGTTCGCCACCGCCTCGCGCAGCGCCACGGGCGGATAATCGGGCACATCTTTCCGGAACGCGCCCTCGATAACCGCGGCGTTTCGGGTGTTTCTCGCAACGGCGGCAAGCACGTCCTCAATCATGAAAGGGATTGGACCCAAAATGGTCTGAGAATCCACAAAACGCTTGTTATCGCTTACTCGCTGCGTTTTTGTAGTCCCGGGGTACGCCGTAAAGGTCACATTGAGACGTGGGAAGAACTTTTGCGGAAACCGTCCCATCGCGACAATTGCGGCAAGCGTCGGCACGATTGCGTCGTCCACCCTTTTGGTCACATGCAGGTCAAGGAGAATCTCGTCATCGCTTCTGGTGCCCAAAAGCCTAGGGTGCAGCTCGCGCTGGCGTTTTATAAACCCTTGCAAAAGATCGGCGTCAAGGTCATCGAGCGTGGCATCTTCGACCGGCTCGTCGTCGTATGTAGGCTGAACATGCTCCTCCATAAAGCGATCGATTTCGTAGGGAGTCATGCGCCGGTCGCCGTCGCCCGTACGGATAAAGGACGAATCGTACATGCCGCGCGCCGTGATGTAGCAGGGCTTATCGCGTGGATGCATCTCATTGATGCGCGCGCAAAGCACCAGTTTTTCCTCAAAGGGAATCACTTGGATATCCGGCCTCACAACGGGCGTCAGCCTTTCGCATGCAGAAGAGAGAGCGTCTTGCATCTTGCGAGCATCAAAACCCTCGACGGGCACAAACCCGTTCTTTTCTGAAATGCCGAGGATTACAAAGCCGCCCTGCGCGTTAGAAAAAGCCGAAAGCGTCTCGACGATGCTTTTGGGAAGCGCGCCCTTGGCTTCTTTTACTTCGTACTGCTGGGTGTCGTTTCCTATTGCCCGCAGATGATGGATAACCCGCGCCAACCACTCCTCATTCATCCCAAACCTCCCAACTTTCCAACTTTCCATCTAACTTACCAGCTTTCCACTTAACTTTCCAGCTTTCCACCTTGGGTGGTAAGTTACGTGGAAAGTTGGAAAGCTGGTGAGTAGCTGGGGCAGCAGCAGGCCAGGCGAACAAGAAAAAGGGGCGGCAACCGGGTGATTGCCGCCCCTTTCACGGAATTAGTTGGTCTCGATCTCGTGGGGAATGCCCTTGGTGTTGATGCGCGCCAGCGTGTACGTCACGTAGTCAGAGTTCGCATAGCCGGCGAGGTTGCTGACGTTAACCGGCGTGTCGTTGACACCGCCACCGAACATATGGGCCGTAAGCACCAAGCGGTAGTTGGCATAAGTTTGGTCCTTGCCCTCAACATCCGTGTTCACCTTAACGCGGAAAGCATGCTTAAAGGCAAGGCTGTTGCCGTCGCGCGTGGCGAACGCGCCGCCAGCCCCCTTGCTATCAGTAAATACGTAATTCTTGCCATCGGCGCTCAAAGAGCCGTTAGCCAACTTGTCGCTACCGAGCACCGTAATGTAGCTTGAGATGTTGTCGACCGCATCATAACGACCATCATCTTGGCGGCGCTTCTGCAAGCTCAGCGTGTACGTCACCGTGCTGGCATTGGAAATCATGGCCTCGGCACCCGCGAGCTTGGACAAATCATACGTTCCCACCAGAGCGATCTCGCCGTCGGCGGACTTGAGGTCATCGATGTTGATGCCCAGCTGCGACTTCTTTGAAGCCTCGAGCGCAATAGTCGAGGAGCCCACGTCCATGCGGTAGTATCCAGCTCTGCCGTCGATGTATGCCGAGTTGCTACTGGTGCTGAGCGTTTCATCATTCGTAGAGAGGTACGCACGGTAGTTGGGCTTTGTGTACTTATCTGTGCCGCCATTCTGCGAAGCGATAATACCAGCCTGGCACGCAGGCTCCGTCATGGCGAGATTCGCCTTCATGGTAATGGTGAACTTGTTGTCATGGCTCTTGGCAATCTCACGAATGCCAGAAAGGTTGATGGCCTTGCCACTGGTATCGGCAAGTACAAGCGACATGTCGCCGCCCGTTGCAGACCAGTCTTTGGCAGCAATCGCCGGCGTTTCCGTCGTGCCGGCATTAGTCCACTTAGAACCAGCCCACGTGTAGTAGTCATTCCCCACCTTCACATAGAACGAATACGTGCCCTGGGTTCCGGTCGGGTAGCCATGCGCGCCCGCAGCACTGCCGTTCTTCCCGTAGTTCACGAGCGAAGAATCCAGCTGGTAGTACAGCGCGTCGGAGCTCGTGTATTGCTGGTTCGAGTCGAACTTCACGGTGTCGCTTACCTTCATGGTAAGCGGATAGGTGACATCGTGAAGCACCATCTGTTTGATGCCGCCCTCGTTGTTATCGATGAGGTCGTGCGTGTAGTTGGATGTCACGCTGTAGGTCGAGGCCGTATTCTGGTGCCCATCCTCGGCAGCCTTGCCGTCGGCTGCTTTCTTGCCGCGCAGCAGGTAGTTGATGTGCTCGTTGAGGCTCGTGTCGACCGTAGTTGCGGTGTAGCCGTTGACGCCCGCAGAGCCCGCCGGCGTGCGCACCACCAAGTAGAAGTTCTCGCTCTTGGGCTCTTCCTTGGCAACGGAGAGGGTGTAGAACGTGCCCATCGTGTCGGAAGATGTACGCGCGCGGTAGTACGCACCGCCGACCTTGGCACCGGCCGTCTTCTCGAGCTCGACCTGGCTCTTGCCTTTGACCTCGGCATCGGTGAGCTTGACCCAGGCACCGTCCTTGTCCTCCTTGGCCGCCACGCCCACGATCTCACTCAGCCACGGCTCGACGTAGGCATTGTTGCCGGCATCCACAAAGTCGGTGAGCTTGACCGACGCTGCTCCGCCCGCGCCCACCGTGCAGTGATATTCACGGTTGTTATGAGCAGTGTCCACAAGCGTGAGCTGCGTGCCCTCGGGCAGCGTGGCGCCGAAGGTGATGCTCTTGTTGAGCGGGCCCATGGAGCCGCCGGCTTCGAGCAGCGTGTTCCAGCCGTAATCGACTGCCTCACCCCGGGCGCTGCCATAGGTCCAGGTAAGGTAACCGGTCATGGTATCGCCGCTGCTCACAAGCACGTGATTGTCGTATTGAGTCGCATCGGCAGCCTTGAAGTTCGCGCCCTCGGAGTAGGTGGCGGTGAAGTCGATCTCGAGCATGCGCTTAACGATAATGGGCACCTGCACGCGGTACCTCTGGCCGGCCTCGCTAAAAGTGACCGTGAGCAGCGTGAAGCGGCCCCGCTCGTTGTCCCAGTCGGTACTCGCGCGGAATACCATGGAGCTCGTGCCGTTGTTGAGCACCTTGAGCGTGGGCGTTTGCGAGGCGGTTGCGTCCTTGACGAAGGCGCCGTTATCGGCAAGCTTGAAGACCTCAGCGGTGGCGGTCACGTGCTTGGCGCTGCCGTTGAGGCGGCGGGCATCGGAAAAGCCGCCGTTAGTCACGATGTTCAGATACTTCTCGACCGTCGTCGTGTCGTTGCCGGGAATCATGAGTACAGGGAAGTCGGTTGCAGCCTTCTTGCCCGAAGTAACGTTGTTGGTGTTGAAAGTGCTCTTTGCGCTGTCCGCGCTATAGGTTTTCTTGTTTTGGTACGCGCCGGCATCATTGATGCCGCAGATATTGGTATAGGTGTAGCGGCCGGCAACACTGGTGCCTGCCTCGCTCTGGATAGTCGCCGCGGTGACGATGGCGGCACCGTCGCCAAACAGGTAGCGATCGGTGGTGTCGTTGTCGGAGGCACGCACCGCCAGCTTGCTCACCGGGCTCGTAGTCACGTACGGGCTTGCCGCCATGGTAGCGGTATCGTCCGCACCGTAGAGCGTGGTGTCCCTGCCGGGCACGGCGAGCGTGTCGTTGTAGTCTCCGAACGCTATGTAGGTTTTCTTGTTAACGGCGGCTGTATTGACCGTGTAAACCATCGACGGCAGGTCACGCGTGGTCTTGCCCTTGCCGGGTTTTACGTCCACGCCCGCTGCGGAAAGGCTATAGCCGCCTGTGTCGACCTCGCCCAAGAGCACACCCTGCTTAGCGTCAGATTTATAGATATTGCTGTCCATGAGCACGTTTACCAGATGAAACTGGCCGCGGCCGTCGCCCGCGATGCCACCGTTGGATGTTCCGCCAAACGTGGTGTTGGAAACCTTTGTGTTGGTGACGTTGATGACATCGGACCCGCTGTTAATCGCGCCAAGTAGACCGCCGCTCCAGCTACCCTTAATCGTAGCGCCCTCAATCGCGATATTGTTGCAGGCTATGCCCACGTTACTGAAGTAGTAGCCGATAAGGCCGCCTGAGCATTGGTTGGTGCCGGCGACGTCGATGTTCTTGACGCCGCAACCCTCAAACCAGTACGTGTTGGGTCTGCCGCTGCTTGTAACCTCGCCAATCAGGCCGCCCGCGTTGCGGATGCTGTTGTTCGTTCCGGTGTCATCGCCGATGATGGCGTTCTTGGTGTCACCTCCAGCATCAATGCGCACGTTGCTCATAGAAATAACGCCGCCATCGGCGCGTCCGACCACGCCGCCAGCGCCCATATACTTATCGGTATTCGACCCAGTGGCAAGCACATTTACCCCAGAGATGACTGCCGTGCTCGACCGGACCGCTGTGGTGGTGCCGATGTTGGTATTGACCGAGAGGTTGCTTGATTTAGCAAAGCCGAGCACACCGCCCACGTAGGGCGTTGCCCCCGTGGCGGTTATGGTCGAGCTTTTGCCAACAGCCTTTTCACTCACCCCTTTGGCCGTGCTTGTCCACACGCCGCAAGCCGAGGCGACCGTACCCACGTAGCCGCCGACGTACTTCTCGCCCGTGACGTTAAGGTCGGTATATGAGCAGTCATAGAGATACGCGGTCGCCCGTGCGTCGTTGAACGCAACCATATAGGTTCTGTCCTTGCTTAAACTTCGGCTGGCGCGGCCCGAGCTGCCAAGAAGCCCTCCCGCGCTCTTTGCGCCCGACACGGTGCAGTTATTCATCTGCACGTTGCGGTAGACGCCGCACGTGTTGCCATCGTAGTTAGCCGTTGCGCCCGCCAAAAGACCGGTGCCGATAAGGTCGTTCGATGCCTCTCCCGTTGTGGCGCCGCCGTTGGCGGCGATATAGGTGAGCGCTACATTGCAGCTGCTAAAGGTAAGGTCTTTGACCTGCGCTCCACCGTTCGCGGTAACGCTCTGCCCCACATTGGTGGAGGTAAACATCACGGTGTTGAATAGTCCGCCCACGCCCGAGACCTTATAGTCGTCATCGGCGTATTCGACGGCGCCGTAGGCAGCGTCTTTGGTGCCCACCGTGATGGTGGCTCCGTTGCCGTCGATCGTGGCCACGTGCGGCGTGATGCGGTCGCGATCGGTGGTCGTCTCGTTCGAGTTGCAGGCATTGGAATAGTAGCGGCCGTTGAGGCCCACATATCCTGTGCCGTAGCCGGTCATATCGTAGGTGGTGCCCTGCTTGAACTCCAAGCTCATGCCGATCGATTTCGACGCGCACACATAGCCCGTTTGGTAGCCGGCAGCATAGGACGCCACCAGGTAGGGCGAGTTCACATCGTCATCAGGGTCAAGCGGGCCGTGCCACCCCTGCTTGCCGGGAGCTTTCTGGTCGTCGTTTTTGGCAGTCACGAAATCGCCGGCAGCGCTCATAGGCTTGCCCACGCAGTCGTAGCTGGCATTTCGCACCTTGCCATATTCCTTGTTGCCAAACAGGTAGCCTTCTATCGCCGGATCTTGCGTATCGCTGCCCCAGTACGCCTTGGAGCCACGGAACACACCGTAATCGGCGTAGTTGGTATGTGCCGCGCCAGCGCCCGCGCCCGAACTAATGATGGCCGAGAGCACCAAAAGGCCCTGGGCGTTTTCCACCGTAGTCACGGGCGCCTCTGCGTTGGTGCCGATGTACTTGTTGTCGGTGCCCGTGGTGGTGACACAGGGAGTTCCCTTGTCTTTAAGCTCGTTAATCTTGTAGTTAGCGTCACCGTTTTCAACCTTACAGCCCTCGCTAAAGGCATAGCCATCAATCACACGACCAACGTAGGGGTTGTCGTACAGCTGGGAATTGGCACCGCCTTTCGCAGCGGGCAGGAACTTTTCCTTTGTGCCGCCACGCCATGAATCGCCCGTATGGCGGAAAATCACGCCGCCGCCCGCAATGGCACCGACGTAGCCGCCAATGGGAACAAGATGCGATCTGCTGACAACGGTAAAGTCGTACGCTGTCGAACCGTTATTTGGATTGTTTACGACCACACCATCAATAATGTTATCGCCGCCAAGGATGCAGCCGATAACGCCACCAAAGAACGACGTTGGGACACCGTCGGTATCCTTGGCAGAATAAGTAATCGTCGCCGATGCGTTCACATAGTTGATGTTGAGGTTGCGCACTACGCTGCCATAGCTATAGGGAATGAGACCGCGAAGCTCGCCATTGTTATTTTCAATCTCAATTGCTGCAGTTGACTTGCCTAGGTCGCCAACAATTACGCCACGGAACGGATTGGCCTTGTTGCCAAATCCGCCAAACGAGGCCGCATCGACGGTAATCTTATTGCCCTCAGGAGGCTCAATGCTGTAATACGCACTCTGCACATAGCGGTGCATGGTTTCGTCGCTCAACGTCTGCGAGGGATCGGTCGTTGCATCGCCGTTCTTCTTCTCCCATTTGTTATCAGCACCGTTCGCCTGCTTATAGACGTACACGACCTCGTTGTCGGTCCTCGCGCTGTCGACCTTCGTTTTGTTACGCCGCTCGCACAGTCTGGACTGATCGGCGGCAATAGTGACTTCCCAGCCATCCAACGCCACGCTGTTGTTGATGTAGTTAGCGATGGCGTTCATTTCCGTCGCGTCCGTAACGGCGTACGGATCGCCATACGTACCGCATCCCGTCATCAGGTTAGGGATGCGCTGGTTAACCTTGATTTCGTGATACTGGACGCCATCCTCGGTGGCTTTTCCCTTGTAAACATAAGGAAGATAGTCACCAAACCGAGGATTCTTGGCATCTGCCGGCTTTTTATCAACCGTCACCAAGCCATTAGGGGTGGCATAGGTTTCTTTGTCGTAATACCAAAGCTGCTTGCCAGAGTATTCCTTGTCCTTGGCATCGATTTCGCTTCCGTATGTCACCTTACCAGCCTCGGCATCGGCCCTAGTAAAGGTGTAGTCTGCAGAGCCCGTGCCCGTACTTTTGTAGCCAAAGCTCTCCAGCAGGCTCGCATGGGTGAAAATCGTATCGTTCTTTTGGCTGGGCAAGCTGATTTGCTCAAACTTCGCCGTCACCTGATCGGAATTTTTTCCCACGCCGAGCCTGCCGAAGAGCGAGGTTGCCGCCGTGGCCCCTTTCGCGTAACTAAGGGTTGAAATATTCTTAGCGCTCAGGTTCACGCATGTCTGCATCTCGTTGATAAGCAGAGGGGCGTAACTGGTATAGCCGTTCACACCGTCGACCTTCAAGCCGTCAAGTGTCAGACCATCTATCTCGAGCTGTGCCACATTAGTCTCATTGATGGGCCCATAGATACAGCAGCACACAAGTGCACCGGACGAACTTCCCGCATCGTTCACAACGGAGCCCACGGTGCCTGCAAGCGTGACATTTTTAACCTTGAGGCTGCCCGTATGGGTTCCGATGAGAGCGCAGTGCATATTTTCGTGCTGCGTGGCTTCGCTATTCTTTTTGTTACCTTCTTGCTCAGCTTTAATGTCGGAATAATGGAACGTAATCGTTGCATTATTCACAGTAACCGTTGAGCCCTTCGCGGGGTCAGTAGGATAGAAACTGTATCCATCTAAATTGATTTCCACGCCCGCGCTGTCGCTCGTGCCAATATTGTTTCCTTGGAAAATAGCCTGATTTCCCGGAATGATATAGCCCTGAATCGCGCTAGGAGCATACAGGTACGCACACCAAAGTAATAAGTACTCTGCGGAGTTCATCCAATTGTCTTTGCTAGCGTTTTCCGGTTTGTTGCCTACCTCCGCATATGCTTTGTCAAGATTGTAGTAGTAGCGAACAGAACCATTTGTTTGCGGAAAGCTATCAGAAGGATTAGCGGGGGCGATGCGATTTCGATAACTATTATCTCTAGCAGGATCTCCGCTCATGTCCAGCTTTTGGTCCTCGGTATGAAGCGAGACAACCGCATTGCAGCCGTTATCAATCAGATTACTTTCGGGCTTCACGCCATTTGCAAGCCATTCGTCGTATGTCTTTACCTTTGGGGCGGTTATAGACACGCCATTCACAGCATAAGCGGTACCCCACCAAGCCCTGTCCTCCAGATATAGACCGTTATAGTTGGTCTCGGCACCAAAGCTATTTGAATCGGATGTACTGCCGCGAGCAATAAGAACGCCAAGCGTGGTTGCGCTATTAGCGGTAAAGGAAGCGTTGGCCAAATTGATAGCATAATTATTGATGATCCAGTGGCCACTGGCGGCGTATACGAGGCCGCCGACCTCGGTAGAGTTTTCTGCAGTCACGGTCGTGTTATTGGAAGTTTTTAGGGCGTAGGTGCTGCCGCTGGTCTTCGCAGCAGCATCGCCAATGGTGACGATGGCGTTGCCCCAGCTGTAGCCCAGAAGACCACCGGCGCCGTTGAGCTTGTCGCCGTTCTTGCCCACGGTCACAGCGAATTCACTAAAGCTAAGACCGGTAATGGTAACGTACTTCTCGTTCGATCCCTGCACAATGCGGCCAATAAGGCCGCCGACCTGTGCAATCTTGCCGCCGGCGCAATCGCCGGTTTTGATTTCGCCGCCGACTTCGAGGCCCGCAACATTGAATGACGAGCCATAATCGCCCACATAACCAATGGCGCCGCCAATGCGACTATTGCCGTTAAGCGTTTTAGTTGCAGCGATGGTCGCTTGAGCCCTGCTGTTATCCTTAAACGCAACCGTAGAAGCCGCCGACACGCTGCCCGCAATACCACCAATGTTCACTTCGTTGCCGAACGTATCATCACACGCGATATTCGTTTTGCACGTTACGCCAGACAATGGCAGGTTGCCGACGATGGTACCTGCAAGCGACCCGGCATCGATAGCCGAACCGTTATCGAACTTCATGGAACCAGCGATTGTGACGTTGGAGATGGTTGCGCCGTTGACGGCCGCGAACAAGCCCAAGCGGCCGTGGCGGTAGATTTTGCCGTTGCCGTTGCTCGTGTCATTGCCGTCGAGCACAGCTTCACCACGCTTGCCGTACGGCTCGCCGACGGCAAGGTTGATTGTGCCGTTGCCATTTGTGCCGCCGCCGTTCAACGTTCCCGAGAAAACTTGCGAGCCGTCTGCACAATCCTGCGTGAAACCCGTCAGGCCCGTGCCCTTGAGATCAATAGTGCCGTTCACCGTAATGGTCGAGGACTGCAAGATGTTCGGGTTGTTTTCGGAAACGCCCTCGACCATGGAGTAGTAGCCGTTGGTTTGCCAGGTGATTGCAAGTTTGGCGAAATCCTCAACAGAGGTTAGGGTGTAGGCACCGTTAGCTGCCGTCAGCGAATCCGGCAAGGTCAACTTATGAGTGTCCACATCAAGCTTAATGAAGTCGCCGCCCAGACGAATAACTTCGCCGTAGGTCGCGATGTCGTCCGTCTTCGAGGCAGTATTGCTACGTTTGAAGGTCCAGCCCGCTGCACCCTTGTCAGCGTCAGAGCCATCGCCGACAGCAAAAATCAGCGCGTTGTGGTTCTCGTATACGAGCTGGCCCGTCGTGCTGTTTTCGGCAAAACTTGCGCCCGACAGATCCGTGATGCCGCTGAATTTGATTACAGCATTCCACGCGGAGCCTGCAATTCCCGCGGCACGGTTGCTTTGCGCCTTACCGATAGGATTGTCGCTTGTAAGTTTGAAATCTCGCACGTCAAGGACATTGCGCGCGTCGACAACGCCCACGGCACCACCGAACTTTCCGGCGTCCGTTCGCGCCGAAGCATCTCCCTTGCACGCAACCGTCACGCCGTCGAGCACAACGGCGACAGGCTGCGAATTGGAGTCCGCGCTATCGCCAACATAGCCAACAACACCGCCCGTATCGGACAGCTTGCCCGCAAGTTCAAACTCAATTGAGCACGTTTTCTTATCCGCATCCTTTTGGACCACAAAGGCGCGCAGCGACTCATCGACGCCTTTTGCCGTCGCAAACACCTTGCCGACAAGGCCGCCGTAGCTGCCGTTGAAGCTAACTTCTTCCGGTAAGGTGAACTTGCTCTTATACGTTCCGCCTTGCACCACGATGTCGCCATTAGAAATATCGGCCACACCAAAAAGGGCGCCGGCGCGTTGCGATGCACCAAGCGTCACAAGCTTGCCCAGGTCGAACATATTGGGCTTAACGATAAATCCTTGCGCAAAGCTCACGTCGCCGATGACGCCACCGGAGCAAGCGCTGTCTTTATCGCCGACGTTGCACGCCGGCTTAACCGTTACGCCATCAGCGATGTTGAGCGTGAGGTTGGTGGCCTTACCGATAAGACCGCCCGCCGCGTTTTTACCTGCGACGCTCAACGCCGAGACATCGATGCCAGTTGGTAGGGCGACGGTGGCACCCTCCCGCGCCTCGCCGATAAGACCCCCCGCGTTGGCATCAGCGGCTGTCGCGTTGATAGTGGGGGTACCGTCGAGTTTGTCCGGCAGGGCGAGGCCCGCAAGCGTAAGCGATGCTCCTTCGGCAAGGGTGTTCACAAGCAAGCCCATGTTGCCTGTGCTCGATTGCATATCGATCGCCAGGGGGCTGTTCGCGCTTGTCACGTAGGTTGCGTTAAGCGTGAGCGCGCCCGTGACCTCGCCCACAAGTGGCGAGGCGAGCTTGCAGATGTCCTTTTCGGTATCGCTCTTGGGCGTGCCCACGGTTACGGTGGCAGCAAGCGTCTTGTCCGCGCCCGTGACCTTTGCGGCCACGATGGGCTGGGCATCGGTACCCTTCCAGGTGAGCTTTACGGTGCTGTTGGCGTCGCTGAGCTCGATGTTGTTGAAGAGCGTCTTGTTGACGGTCAGGGTCCTGTCGCCGAGGTTGAGCGCGCCTTTGAAAGGGTAGGCATCGCTGCCGAAGCCCTGGAACGTGAGGCTACCCAGGCCGTCCACGATCTCCGCGCCGCACACGTCGAAGTCGATGCCGGTCGAGCCACCTTTGGAGATGTTCGCGTTCTGGTAGATGGCGGGATCGGTGTTGGAGATGGCGATAAGGTCGGCGTTGGACTCAAAGGTAATGGCCGTGACGGCGCCCAAGTCGTCAGTGATGACATTGCCGTCACCCAACGCGTGCCTGAGATCCTCGACAGTAGCGATGGTGGGGGCGGTGTTTGCCTGATCAGCAGCATCCGCGTCCGCGTCATCCGCTTGTTCTCCGTCAGCAGCACCCTCATCGGCAGCCGCATCGTCTTGGGACGCGTCGCCCTCCGTTGGGGTATCGCCGTTGGTGGTTCCATCGGTCGTGGAGTCCTGCGATTCGCCAGCGTTGGTAGAACCGTCGCCGCCCTCGGTAGCGCCAGCGTCGGCGCCCGGAGTCGTTGCGACATCATCAGATGTAGCCTGGTCAGCATCTTGCAGCGCGGTGGCCACAGCATCCTGTACGGAGCGCGCCGTGTTGCCCGCGGCGCGCGCGGCGGAGACGGATGCCTCCATAACGGCGTCGAGCTCTTGCGCGAACACCTCCGTGGAGGGCGCGAGCGCCTGGAAAATCATGATCGCAGTCAGGCATGCGGTTGTTATGCGCTTTGCCGTTCTCATCTGGTCCTACCTCGTTCTATCTCATGCCCCGTGCGGGGTCTCAAAATCTATGCTTGTGGCTCGTTTCGGTTAGCCCTACGCGGCCGAACACGTAACGCCAATGGCTTCCCAGCTGGTCGGCTTCGAATCGCCCTTCCGGTAAAAGGTGATGATTTCCGAGCCAGGAGATGCATCGTATGTGATCGAGTTGCCGCTGACGGCTGCTTGCCCATTACCGTTCTTGTGATTCGCCTCAAAGAACGGATCGAGCTCGACCCCGTCCCCCCACGTGAGCTTTACCTTAGTCGTAACGCCCGTAACCGTCACGCGATAGTTGTAGGCATCAAAAGCGTTGATGCCCAAGTTCTTATCGGTATCCGAGTTCTTGTCGACCCACTCGCCCGAAACGCCCGAAGCCGTCACCTCTGCACGCTCGGAAGGCGCAATCTTGGCGGCGAGCCATTTTAGGTTGGTGCCAGGGCTATTGGAGCCGACCCGGGCCTTAACGGTAAAGGATGCTTTGTTGAGGTCTGCCTTGGAAAACGTAACCTTATAGGTATACATGGTTGCCTTGTTGGCAGGGAAGGAAAGGTCGACCGTGCCGCCCGCCGTCAGCGTGGGCGAACCGCTTATCCTCCAAGCTTTCGTCGTTCCCGTCGCCTCCACGCTCAGCGTCGCGTTAACGTCCTTGTCGTTGACCTTGTTCTTGTCGCCCAGCAGATGGTTGTAAATGCGAAAGGTAAAGGAGCAGTTTTCCCCACTCGTGTCGGCGATGACGCTTCGGACGGCAATACCCTCGTCATTCAGCGTCTCATTCGTGTAACCCGTGAGCATGTCCGAGGCAAACAGCGCCTGCGACGTGCCCGAGACGGCGACCGACTTAAGAAAGTCACCCGCCAAAAAGGCCGTGTAAGTAAGGTAGGTACCCGCCACAATCGCGACGGCGCATAGCAGCACCGCAACCGCCCATAGGCGCTTGCGCACTTTGGAATTAGGGGCAGCAGGCTCCGCCAAGGCAGACTTCGCCGCATGATCATCAACCTGTGCAAAGTGCTTTCCGGCAGGCCTTGCGATTTCATTTTGTGCGTTCTTGTCTTTCCTCATCTGGCGCCCCTCCCTTCCTGCTATTAGTTGCCGCTCGTGCCGCGAGCGATTAGGTAGACCATGTCGGTCTCTTTGACGTTTGAGACCTTGGCACCACCCACGGTTACGCCATCCGCGTTCCACGTGCACTCAACAATAAAGTTGGTGGCATCGTTGGCTTTCGTGCCATTCCAACCGTCTAGATCGTCTTTTTGGAACACGTGGTACCGATACAGCGGACGGGCGTTTTTCTGGACGTCCTTATAAGTACCGTACGTTGGATCATTGCTGGCGAGCTCTTTAGCCAGGCCGTTTGTCTCATCCCTATTGATAAAGTCGAACGAAATTAGTTTGCCCTTACTCCACGAATACGGATTGTTGAGCCCGTCGAGGCCGACCACGGTGCCGTTTTTATCGTTCGGATTATTGACCGTCACGTGATATACGTTGATCGTCAGCCCCGTGATATTCGTTGTGTTGGCAACCTGCAGCTCAAACGCTTGACCGCCGGCAGCGGGATCGCCATTATCGCTCTGCACACAAAACGCGCGACGAATGGTCACGGTGCCGTCTATGTTTTTAACATCGCCGCGCGACTCGTCATACGAAATCTCGACGGGCTCAATGCTTGTCTGGTTGGGACCCATGATCTTAAGCTGCGCGGGCGTTTGGATCTTGCCCACCGTAGACAGACTTTTGCTGCCCACAAACCACGAGAGCGACAAGCCGATGATAAGAGCGATTGCCGCCAGCAATATCAGGACCGCAAGGGCCTGTGCGCGGTGGTTTTCTATCCAATTGCGGGCATCGCCGAGGCGCGTTTGCATGGTGCTCATGAGCTCACGCCCTCCTGAGCGCTAATTCTAAGTTGGATGTATTTGACCTTATTGCCGATCTGCTCGTCGGCATTGTTGTACAGCGCCGAGCAGATGGCGGTGTCGTTGAAGGACATGCTAGACGAAACCGCAGGAGCGTTGGCAGCACTTGTGCCGTTTGCCGCGCCATAGAAGTAGTTCGCTTTATGCGCGTTCATGTCCGCCTGCAGAGCGCCGTAGTCAGACTTGGCGTCGCCCGCCGCCGCAAACAGATTCTTGTAGTAATTCGTGTTGCCGGTAAGGACGAAGTTCTGAAAGTACTCCGGCCATACCCAGTACAGATTGATGGTGACGGGTTTGTTCGTTGGCCTGGTCACATCGCCGTTTTCGCAAAATGCCCTCTTGTGAATCCCGATCTTGCTATCAATCACGCGGCCCGAGTAATACCCGTTCTGGTCGCAGCTCGTAAAGAACAGTACATGGCCTTTGATCAAGCCAAGGAGCGCCTCCGCCTCGGGCGCCAGCGTTCCTCCGTCCCCAACAACGCCAACAATGTTCGTGACCTTAAGCAAGCGCGACAGATTGATCGTGACCCCGTCCAGGTCACTCACCAGCGGCTTCACCGTAAATGTAATCTTGCCGCGAGCACCCGGGTACAGAGAGCCTGCGGTCTCGTTGTTCAGGTTGGAGCCGAGTGTTACCGTCATGGCGTCGGTCGTATCCAGGCGATCGATGGCATCCTTTTCCTCGGGCGTGCGCTCGGAGCGCTCGTAATAGCCCACGTGTGCGCCGGACTCGCCCTCGCCCTCGGCGGTCAGCGTATACCGATCCGCCTTCGCCCCGATCGTACTCCCCGTGGCGCTCACTCGATTATTCGCGGCAAACCAGGCCAAGCATGCAAAGATGGCAACGATGGCGGCCAACACAAACAGACCGCTCACCAGGAAATCCTTCCAGAAATCCTTGAGGGTCCGCACGTGCTCGTCGGCAGCTTGGCGGTACTCGGCCGCCGTCTTGTGCTGCTGGAGCTCGCTATGTCGGTCCATGCCACTCATCGCTTACATTTGCCCTGCTTGCGGGCGTGCCATCCTTTCCGCTCGGTCGCGTTTATCCGTTGTTCGCAGGTAGAGAATTCAGGCAGAATACAACACCGTACGATAAGGTAAAAGAATAGTATTGACCTGCGGTTCGCTCCACAACGCAAGCCTTAATGATGTCTTAAAAGTCAAACCCTTGGTGCAAGTGGTCAGGTTACTTCGCGCCAACATGGTGCAAACAAACCTGACCCCCTTGCACCAATCCGTAGCGCCGGGCAGCGGACACACGGCGTGCCGCCCCTTAACACCCCAACGCGCGAACGGGTATCACGTAGATACCGTCCTCGACCTCGCGGGCGTACTCACCCACCCCCACAATCACGGCCATAAACTCCGGTTCGCGTGTGCGTGAACGAGGATTTCCACAGACCTTCTTGCGAACGCGCTTGAGGCTCTCGACGCCGGCGTTCGCTTTATCTTCACTCACCTTAATCTCAAAGGCGGCCCACCGTCCGTCGGCTAGCTGCACGATAGCATCGCACTCAAGACCCGAATCGTCGCGATAATAGCGCACGGGCGTGCTATCCAGCAGGTCGAGCGAACGTGCGTAGACCGAAAGGTCGCGTATGACCAAATTCTCAAACACCAGACCAAATGTCTGCCAGTCGGCAAGCAGCGCCTGCGAGGACATACCTAGCAAGGCGCAAGCAAGGCTCGGATCTGCCAGATAGCGCTTGGGCTTGACGGTAAAGCGCCGTTTGTCGCGCGCGGCGGGAACCCAACCGGGGACCTCCTCGAGAATGAACATGCCTTTGAGGGCATCCAGGTACCTGCGCACCTTGGTCTCATCGGCAAACGCTGCGGGTTCCTCCTCGGCACCGAACATATCCATAAGAATCGTTTTATACGTGGTTGCCTGTCCCAGATTGCGCGCGATCGATGCGGAGACTCGACGAGCAATATCGGGGTCGAGACCGACCGCCGGGAAGCTGCTCGAAAACGTGGTGTTGAGATATTCGCGGGCGATGAGCTGGGCGTCAGCCGAAACCATATCGATCGCCTCGGGCCAGCCGCCGCGGCAAGCGGCTTCGACAAGCCCCGGCGTATCGCCATTGCACCGGCAGGGCTCAAAACGATGCTCAAACAAGCCCGCCAGGCTCACCTTGCCGTTGGACTCACCTGTCTCGGCAAGCGTCATGGGGTGCATGCGGACGCGGCCGATGCGGCCGGCTCCACTATGCGCGGGCGCCTCCGCCTTTGAGCCAAACGCAGGCGTGGCGGAACCCGTGAGGATATAGGCGCCGCGCGTACCCCGGGTGCGGTCAACCTCGTGTCTAACGTAGTCCCAAATCTGGGGAACGCGCTGCCACTCATCGATAATATGCGGACGGTCTCCCAGCAACATCATCGCCGGGTCGGCACGCGCGAGGTCGAGATTCTCGTCGACATACGAGGCGGACGCCCCGTGCTCGAGCGCGGCCCACGTCTTGCCACACCACTTGGTGCCCGCAATCTCGACCGCGCCAAAGACACGAAGGTAGCGCTCGATTTGCGCATCCACGATACGTGGGATGTATCCGTCCCGATGTAGCCTCTCGCCTGCCATGAGCCACCCCCGCAGATTTCCAGTTCCTGATTTCTGATTCTTCTATTCCACTGTAGCAAATTCGGATTTTCGGGTGGTTGAGATTCGGATTTTCGTGTTCATATAATTCGGATTTTCTGGTGCATGAGATTCGGATTTTCTGAACCCGCTGGTCAGGGGCATCTCTTATTGGCAAAAAGACGGGGAGCACCGATACGGCACTCCCCGTCCACTCAATACGCGATGGCTTTCTCGGCTACAGCTCGTTGGCCGCGTGATACGCCGTGCGAATGGCGCTCGCAATGTCGGCAGTGCGCTCGCCCGAGCAGTCGCCCACGCAGGTCACGGGCACCGTCACGCCGTCCAGGTCAAACGCGTTGGCCTTGGAGCCCACGGCCATCACCACGTAATCGCAGGCGATCTTCACCGGCTCCTCGGCGCCGTCCTCGGTGGTGCGAATGGCCTCCACGCCCTCGTCGGTAATGGCGGTCAGGCGGGTCTTCACGTGCTGCTCCACGTTGTGCTCTGCAAAGTCGCTCATAATCAGCGGCAGAATGGTCTCGGACTCGCCCGCGGCAATCTTGTCGAGCATCTCCACGATCGCCACCTCGCAGCCGTGCTGCAGCAGGTACTCGGCAGTCTCGGTGCCCACCAGGCCGCCGCCAATGACAGCGACGCGGCCCGTAAGCTCCGCCTTGCCGGCCAGCACGTCCCAGCTCGAGACGACCTTCTCCGAGTCGGCACCCGGAACGGGGATAACCACGTCGTGCGCGCCCACGGCCACAATCGCGGCGTCGGCGGCGTTGAGGTCCGCGGGGCTAGCGACGTGGTTGAGCTCAACCTTCACGCCCAGGCCAGGCAGAATCTTCTCGTAGTACTCGACCGAGCGCATGATCTCGTCCTTGCGCGGGGGCGCGGCCGCCAGCACAATCTGGCCGCCCAGATGGTCGCTCGCCTCGTAGACGGTCACGTCGTAGCCGCGCTTGGCTGCCACGCGCGCGGCCTCCAGGCCGGCAATACCGCCGCCCACCACGGCGATCTTCTTGTCGCCCTCGCCCGGCTTGATGGCGATGGTCGCCTCGTCGCCGTTCTCGGCATTGAGCACGCACGAGATGTACTTGCGGTTTTGAATCGCATCGACGCAGCCCTTGTTGCAGTTGAGGCACTCGCGAATGGGCTCACCCGTGGCGGCCTTCAGCGCAATGTCGGGGTCGCACATGAGCGAGCGGCCGTACGCGATGATATCGGCCGCGCCGTCTTCCAGAATCTTCTCGCCGGCCTCGACCGAAACCACGCGGCCGACGGTTGCCACCGGCACGGAGACCAGGGCCTTGACGCGCTCGGCCACGGGCAGCGTCCAGTTGTAGGGCATGGCGCCCATGGGCGGAATGGTGTCGCCCATGTTGCCGGTATGGTTGGCCTGCGCGACCTGGATCATGTCGATGCCCGCGCCCTCGAGCAGCTTGGCGAACTCGCAGGCCTCGTCGGGCAGCAGGCCGCCCTTGCCGCGCGGCGTGCCGTCGGGGTTCTCCATGATCACGGGGAGCTTGTACTCCACCATCAGCCCCGGCGCGGCCTCCTTAATGGCAGCGACGACCTCCAGCGCATAGCGAACGCGGTTCTCGAACGAGCCGCCGTACTCGTCGGTGCGCTTGTTGAGGATGGCCGAGCACAGCGAACCCACCAGGCGGTCGCCGTGGACCTCGATGGCGTCGATGCCGGCCTGCTGCGCGCGGGCGGCCGAGGCAGCGATGGCCTCCTTGATCTGGGTGAGCTGCTCTACGCTCGCCTCGTTCACAAAGTGCTGCATGTCGTGATGCAGCTTGGCGTAGGCCTGCTTGCGGATCTCGTTGGACTCGGCCATCTTGGCGGCGAAGGTCTCCTCGTCGCCGGCGGCTTTGGCCTCCTGCGCGGCCTTGGCGGCGGCCATGGAACCCATGACCATGCGGCCGACGCCGGGCACGTCGTACTCGGGGTGGAACAGCTGCAGCGC
>JAUMNV010000020.1 GCA_031295725.1 Collinsella sp. | reverse complement strand
TTTTCTGCCCGATGCGAACGTGGAACCCTTGCGGGCCTGCGAACGTAAGCGCTCGATCGTCTCGTCCTCAGACGCACCCTCGAGCATCGCCCGAATCTGAACGACGGCATCGCGCAGGCGCGCCGCCTCCTCAAAGTCCATGGCGGCAGAAGCGTTGCGCATATCCTCTTCCATGGTTTCGACGATCCGCACAAGCTCGTCATGCGGCAGTTCTTCCAACTGCTCCGCAAGTGTCTGCTCGGGTGCCACCGTTTCCGGCACGCCGCCCTCGCCCGACTCGTCGGACGTATAGAATGCGCCATGGCCAAGGGAGTCGCCCTTCGAGCGCCCCTTGGAACCCACGGTTTTTTCGGCTTCGGCAATAAAACTTGAGATGTCGTTGATGGCCTTGCGCACCGTCTTGGGCACAATGCCATGCTCTTCGTTATATGCCATCTGAATCTCGCGGCGGCGCCGCGTCTCCTCGATGGCCTCTTTCATCGAATCGGTCACAACGTCCGCATACATGATGACTTCGCCATCGGCGTTACGGGCCGCACGGCCAATCGTCTGAATCAACGAACGGCGGTTGCGCAAGAAACCTTCCTTGTCAGCGTCGAGAATTGCCACCAGCGAGACCTCGGGAAGGTCAAGACCCTCGCGAAGCAGGTTAATGCCAACGAGAACATCGATCTTTCCCTCGCGCAGCGTTCGCAAGATCTCGACACGGTCCATCGTCGCCGTATCGGAATGCATGTAGTTGACCTTAATGCCGGCATCAAGCAGATGGTCGGTCAGGTCCTCGGCCATGCGCTTGGTGAGCGTGGTCACCAGCACGCGCTCCTTGCGGGCAACGCGCTCGCGAATCTCGTCCTCAAGATCGTCAATCTGCCCACGAACCGGACGCACATCGATCTTGGGGTCGAGCAGACCGGTCGGACGAATAATCTGCTCAACGTCGTTCTGGCTAACCCGCAGCTCATAGTCGCCCGGCGTGGCCGAAACGTAGATGAACTGGGGAATCCTCGCCTCAAACTCATCGAAACGAAGCGGGCGGTTATCGAGTGCCGAAGGCAGACGAAAACCATGCTCAACCAGCGTCACCTTACGCGAGCGGTCGCCTTCGTGCATGCCGCGGATCTGCGGCACCGTTACATGGCTCTCGTCGATGATGCAGAGCATATCCTTAGGAAAGTAATCGATCAGGGTAAACGGCGGCTCGCCCGGTTTTCGGCCGTCCAGATGACGCGAGTAGTTCTCGATACCGTTACAGAAACCCATGGTCTCGAGCATCTCGAGATCATAGTCGGTGCGCTGCTGCAGACGCTGCGCCTCGAGCAGCTTATCAGTCGCCTTGAGCTCGGCCACACGCTTCTCGCACTCTTCGCTGATTGATTTCAGAGCCGCTTTGACCTTAGGCTTCTCAGTCACGTAGTGCGAGGCCGGCCACACGGGAATGGCCTCGTACTCACGCAGCATCTCGCCGGTGACCTCGTCGATCTCGGCAATCAGCTCGACCTCGTCGCCAAAGAACTCAAACCGCAACGGATGCTCGGCATAGGGCGGATACACGTCGACGACATCGCCGCGCACGCGGAAGGTGCCACGTGCCAAATCATAGTCATTGCGATCGTACTGGATATCGATAAGCGCATGGATAAAGTCATCACGCTCGAGCGGCACCTTCTTGTCGACGTTCGGAGCTAGGCCCGCATAGTCCTCGGGGGAGCCAATGCCATAGATACACGAGACCGATGCGACGACGATCACATCGCGTCGAGATAGCAGCGATGCCGTCGCCTGATGGCGCAGCATCTCGACCTCTTCGTTAATCGAGGAGTCTTTCTCGATATACGTATCACTCTGCGGTACATATGCCTCGGGCTGATAGTAATCGTAGTACGACACAAAATAGACCACGGCGTTGTTAGGGAAGAATTCCTTGAGCTCGCTCGCGAGCTGAGCGGCAAGCGTTTTATTGGGAGCCATGACCAGCGTCGGCTTCCCCAGGGCCTCAATAGTCTTAGCCATCGTGAAGGTCTTGCCCGAACCAGTCACGCCCAGCAAAACCTGATAGCGATCTCCGTCCCTCACACCCTGCACAAGCGACTCAATGGCCTTAGGCTGGGAACCGGCGGGCTCGTATGGAGACACGACCTTAAACGGCACCTCAGAGCCCTCAACGCCAAAACGTTTGAGCTCTCCTCCAACACGCTCAACTTCAAATTCCGCCATGGATACTCCTAACTCATATATCTGCAGTATACGCAGGCGGCTGGCATAGTCCTATACGAACCGATCGGGATAGAGGGTCTTGTAGCGGACCCAGGCATTATTGACACGAATCAGATACGCCTGCGTCTCGGGAAAAGTGATCGCATTATGAAGCGACGTGCTCTGCTGCGCCCATCCGTCGACATTGCCCATGCCGGCGTTATAGGCGGCAATGGCGCTGTCAGTCGACCCGTTAAAATACGTTAGAAGATACGAAAGGTACGCACAGCCAAACTCGATGTTCGTAGCGGGATCGTTAAGGTTGTCGGCTGAATACTCGCTACCATCGACAAGACCCTTGGCAATCATATCCTGGGCAGTCTCGGGCATCAGCTGCATCAATCCCTGAGCGCCTTGATTCGACTCAGCCTTGGGATCCCAATTCGATTCCGACTTTATGACAGCACACACCAGATACGGATCAAGATTGTGCGAAATGCTCGATTGCTTTACGTACGCCTCGTAGTCAATCGGATACAAAGGCTTAAAGAAGGCGGCAGGGGCATACGAGTAGACGAGCGAAATAAGGCCGAAGACGAGCATAACGACAAGTGGCGCCACGCGATACCACGTAAAGAAACGTGTCTTAGGCATCGGTCTCCTCCCTATCCACTACATCCCCGAAGCCATGGCGCGCAAGCCATGCGTCCAGTTGTTCAAAGAGTGAATTGTCGCCTGCCGTATTATCGATTACCGTCGTAGCGAGATTGCAAAGCGAAGCCTCATCAGGTTGGCATGCAGAGCGAGCATCAAAATCAAGGGACTCCATACCACGATGAATAGCACGCTCACGACGAACTGCTAAAGGAGCGCTGATAACCAGAATTTCATCAGCCAGGCCAAAAGCATCCTCAAAACCAGTCGGGGCAGAAACCTCGACAACCGCAAAGGGATAACGGGGGGACGAAACCGTGCAGCAAACCGGATCAAGAATCCTCAGTGACAGCTGTTCGATGAGAACCGGATGAACGATGCCATTGAGCCGCGCGACTGTATCAGGAGAGGCGAAAGCTCGAGCAGCGAGGACATTGCGGCGAATGCCGCCCTCCCCGTCCAGAATGTCCCAACCGAATTCTTCCGCGAGGGCATTGACGATATCGGAGCCTGGCACATACAGCGATTTGGCAAGCTCATCCAGATCGATAAGCATGGCGCCATGAGATTCGAGATAGCGGCAGGCAGTCGACTTACCCGAAGCAATATTGCCCAAGACAAATACGGTAAACATCAAGCCCTCCCTAACGCCAATGCGAGTAATTATCGCTCAAATACACTAGAAGGACTCAAAATACAGCCAAACAGTAAGAGCGAATACGGGGGAGCTAAATCCCAAAGTACAACGTGTATATAACGCAAAAAGGGGGAGGCCGCGAGGCCTCCCCCTTCTCCATCTCGGATGACGGCTCGGTGCCGTCCACCGGTCAGCGGCGCCCTGGCCTCCCACGGGCTGACCCCGCAGTACTCTCGGCGCGATGGGGCTTAGCTTCCGGGTTCGGAACGGGACCGGGCGTGCCCCCCATGCTCTGGCCGCTGACCGGT
>JAUMNV010000182.1 GCA_031295725.1 Collinsella sp. | reverse complement strand
CGACAAGGCCGATGCCGCCGAGGAATGGAAGAAGGTCAAGATCGCTGAGGACTTTGGCGCCGACGCCATCATGGACCTCTCCAACTCGGGCAAGACGCGCCAGTTCCGCCAGCAGCTCATCGACGAGACGCCGCTCATGGTGGGCACCGTCCCCATGTACGACGCCATCGGCTACATGGAAAAGCCGCTTGTCAAGCTTACCAAGGATGACCTGTTCGAGGTCGTGCGCGCGCACGCCGAGGACGGCGTGGACTTTATGACTATCCACTGCGGCATCAACAAGTCGGTCACCAAGACCTTTAAGGAGACCGGCCGCCTTATGAACATCGTAAGCCGCGGCGGCTCGCTGCTGTTTGGCTGGATGGAGGTCACCGGCAACGAGAACCCGTTCTATGAGTTCTACGATGAGTTGCTCGAGATTTGCCACGAGTACGACGTGACGATTTCGCTCGGCGATTCCTGCCGCCCGGGCTGCCTCTACGATTCCAACGACGCCACCGAGACCGCCGAGATGATCGAGCTGGGCAAGCTGTGCAAGCGCGCATGGGCCGCCGGCGTCCAGGTCATGGTCGAGGGACCGGGCCACATGGCGCTCGACGAGATCGCCGCCAACATGAAGCTGCAGAAGCGCCTGTGCCACAACGCCCCGTTCTATGTGCTGGGGCCGCTGGTGACCGATATCGGCGTGGGTTACGACCACATCACCGCAGCCATCGGCGGCGCCATCTCCGCAAGCTCCGGCGCCGACTTCCTGTGCTACGTGACGCCGGCAGAGCACCTATGCCTGCCTAACGCCCAGGATGTGCTCGACGGCCTCATGGCCACTAAGATCGCCGCACATGCCGCCGATATCGCCAAGAAGGTGCCGCACGCCCGCGACATGGACGACAAGATGGGCCAGGCACGCCGCAAACTCGACTGGGATGCCATGTGGAAGTGTGCTCTCGACCCGGTCACCGGCAAGAAGCGCTACGAGGAATCCCCTGCCGCCACTGAGGGTACTTGTACCATGTGCGGTAAGATGTGTGCCGTCCGTACCGTCAACAAGATCTTCGAGGGCACCACGATCGACCTGGGCATGGAGGATTAGCCTTTACAGGGCAATCGCCAGCAAGCCTTCTGCAACGCCCGTCAATTGTTGACTTGTGAACATTTGCTTACATTTGCGTAAAGATTGCATCGCCCGCCCGGGTTCGGCATACAGCCGGCCCGGGCATCTTTATAATGCGGGATAAAAGACCCATTTGAATCCGTCCGGATAAGGGAGCGAACATGGATCGCAGTAAGGTACCCGCCGTTCTATCCATCGCGGGATCCGATTCCAGCGGTGGTGCCGGCATTCAGGCAGACATTAAGACCATCACGGCGCACCGTCTGTATGCCGAGACGGCCATCACCGCCATCACCGCACAAAACACGCTCGGCGTCACCGCCGTGCAGAATATCTCGCCAGATATCGTAGCCGCGCAAATCGACGCTGTCTTTGACGATATCCGCCCGAGCGCCGTCAAGATCGGCATGGTTTCTTCTGTCGTGATTATCGAAGTCATCGCCGACCGCTTGAGCGCCTGGAACGCAACGAACGTGGTCGTCGACCCCGTCATGGTCGCCACCTCGGGCGCTCGCCTCATTGCCGAGGATGCCGCCGAGGCGCTCACGCGTCGCCTGTTCCCGCTGGCGACCGTCATCACGCCCAACATACCCGAGGCCATGGCGCTGCTCGACTACGAGGTCGATTCCGAGCGCACACAGCAAAATGCTGCCATGCTCCTCACCCGTCGCTTTGGATGCGCGTCCCTCGTTAAGGGCGGGCATTTTGTCAACGAGGCCAACGATGTGCTAGCAGAGCCCGCGCCGCTCGATGACGAGGGTAACCACCTGGGCGATCCACTCACCACGTGGTTCCGCCACAAGCGCATCGAGACCGGCAACACGCATGGCACTGGCTGCACGCTTTCGTCCGCCATCGCCTGCGCGCTGGCCCAGGGCATGGAACTTGCCGACGCCGTCAACGCCGGCAAGGCCTACCTAACCGGCGCTCTCGCCGCCGGCTTTGACATGGGTAAAGGCTCCGGCCCCGTCAACCATATGTGGCAGTATTAAGATTCGCAGCCCAAAACCACCGCAAAGGGGACAGGCACCTTTACGGCGATTTCCACAAACATCTCGATCTGTAACAGTTAGAGCCCATTTTTCGGCCCACCTGTTACAGATCGAGACTTTCAAATTCCGCTGAGAAGATAATCTCAATCTGTAACATCTAGCCCGTTTTCGGCCTTACAACTGTTACAGATCAAGACAAACGAAACAAGCCACCGCAAAGGGAACTTTTGTGGTGGCTTGGGCTCGCGCTACTCACCGAGCATGTCCTGGAGCTTGGTTGCCACGGCGTGGCCCAGGCTCTCGTGGCTTTCGGGCATCATATGCAGGTAGTCGATATCACCCGGCTCGGCGAAATCGGCGGCATTCAAAAAGTCGCAGCCAAACTGCTCTGCCACGTGCGCATAGTACTCGCCAAAATGCTCAGATGCCTCAACGGAATGCTCGTCAAAGTCGGTCATATACACATCGGCGATCTGCGGCTTGATCTTGATAGGAGCCATCAGCAGAATGCGCGGACAAGGCGCAGCGTCGGTCCACGGAAACGCGCGGACGGCGCGAATCAGCGCCATGGCGCCACGGGCGATATCGGAAGCTGTCACGTTGAAGACCGTCTTACAGTCGTTAGTGCCCAGCATGATCACAATGGCTTCCAGCGGCTTATGGGCCTCGAGCAGCATCGGAAGCGCGCGAATGCCGTTGAGGTTAGTGTCCAGATAGCACATATCATCGCGCACCGTCGTGCGGCCGTTGAGCCCCTCCTCAATCACATGCCAGCCATCGCCTAGGTCACGCTGCGCCACGCCGCACCAGCGCACATCCTGCGCATAGCGCACCGCGGTGCCATCGCGCATACCAGCCGGATCATAGCCATAGGTATTGCTATCACCAAAGCACAGAACGTTTTTCATCGTAAGCCCTTCCTTTAGTAAAAAGCCGACGGGAGCAGCCCCCGTCGGCTCGGCATGTCGCATCACGCGCGCCGTTTACAAGTATTTGCGCCAATCGTCCTCGTCCTCATCATCCTCGGCAGCAGCCTGGGCCTGCTCGACGGCACTAGCGGCTGCAGCACGGGCGGCAGCCTGGGCATAGGACTCCTCGTTGCGTTCGGGGAAGTTTGCCAGCACGTGCTTGAACTTGGCAAAGTCCTCGTCCCAGCGCGTAGAGGGCACGGCAAAGAAGACCTGCTTGACCTTGAAGTCGCCCGATGCGAGCTCCTTGCGGAAGAGCTCGGCCACGGCCTCGGCGTCAAAGCCGTTGTTGTCGCAGCCCCAAGCGCCCAGTACGAGCTTCTCGCGACCCAGCTCGTCGCAGATGGCAAGCACAAAGCGGATACGGTCGCGCAGGGCATCCAACAGGGCGTCGTCGCTCACGCGGTACTCCTGGCGGGCGCGCTTGGCGTTGGGTGCAGCGGCGACGATTACGTCGGCATAGGCGTGCACGTGGTTGCGGTCGAAGCGCACGGCGGGCACCACCAGCGCACGATTGCGGTACAGCTCGCAGTTGATGTTGCGGCGACGGTTCTCGCCGTACCACTTGCGCTGCTTGTCGAGCACGTTGTACAGGTACGAATCGGCGCAGAGCGTCGCCTCCTGGCCCAGGTAGCCCTGGATATAGCCGCCGCCCGGATTGGTAAACGAGGCAAAGGCAAGCACGGCCATATCGCAGAACTGCGCATAGCCGCGGCCGTTATCGAGGATTGCCTGCGTGGCGGAGGCATCAAGCACGGTGACCTCGGGCAGGACCGGAGCAGCCTCCTCCGCGGGCGCGGACTCAGCCTCGTCGGCCGACTCGGTGGAACCGAGCGCCACCTCAGGCTCGACCGCAGTCTCCACCTCAGCGGCCTCAACCTCGACAGCCTCAGCAGCCTCGACGTCCTCGGCAGCCTGCTCCTCAGCAGCCGCAGCCGCTTGGGCCTTGGCCTTCATCGCCGCGACAAAACCGGCAGGCATACCATCGAACTCGCACACGCCGGCAAGCGAATGCTCGATGTCCTTGGCGCAGGCCTCGGACACAGCCGCCACATGGCGCTCGGCGGCCTTGGCACGCGCCTCGCGCTTGGGATTGGGCTGACCCGCCCGGTTAGACCTGCGGTTACGGTTCCTGTTGTCGACATCTGCCATACGTGGCCACCTTTCCTGTCGCTGCCGCTATCGGCTTTTTCCCATCCATCATACCCCGCCGCGCACAAAAAAGACGGCCCCGAAGGACCGCCTTTCGTATCGTTTTACCGTGTCCGGCAGGAAGCGTCGCAATGCCGCGCTTTAATCGCGACGGCCGAGGATGTTCAGAATGCGCAGGAACACGTTGATAATGTCCACGAACAGGTTAGACGCCATGAGCACCGCATTGGGCAGCGTGGGCGGCACCGTCGTGGCAACATAGGTGTCGTAGCCAATAAAGCCGGCGAACACCACGATCACGATCAGGTCGGTGATGGTCTGCGAGACACCCATGAACATCAGCACGATCTCAACCAGAATCGTGGCGAGCAGAATGCCAAAACCGATGCCATATACGCGCTGGAAAAACTTGGGGAAAGTCACGCCCAGCGCACCAAAGACAAAGGTGATGGCGGCCGTGGCGATAAAGGCGGTGTTGATAGTGGGCAGGTCATAGTTGGCAAGGCCAAACGACGCGGTCAGGCCAAAGGTGCTCGCAAAGATCACGTAACCCACGAGCGACAGGCCCACGGACTGCTTGCTCGCAGCAGCCGACATCATGACGATACCGACAATAGTCAGGATAAACGAGCCAAAGACCAGTGGCAGGGCGGCGCCGCTCATCATCATGCGGGTAAACGCCATGGTGCTCGTAAAGTAAGCACCGGCGCCCATGGCGCAAAAGCCCAAGAAGATGAGGGCAGACATGGCGAGATTGTACGCGCGCGGCGACATCTCCTTGGCGCGACTTGCGCCGGTCTCGATGGGGCCGTTCTGATAGCCCTGGATATCGTTCATACTTCGTCCTTTCAAAAGCGCACAACAGCGCCGTAGGTGACAAGATTTCTGCCATTGTACCCGAATGCTGTACGTCCTTACCTGCGGCGCTCGCCCTCAAGCGTACGATCAAAGGCCCAGACCCACCAACGCATCACGTGCGCCTGCGAGCCGTCCGCCCGCTCGCGCGTCTGGTCCTCCAGATACAACTCGGTCGCGTGCCTGCCAAAACGCACCTTATATGTTGCCGTACGGATGCCGTGGACCATCAGGCCAAACCCAATGGTCGAGATAATTTCGTCGATCGTAAAACAACGGCCGTCGACCCAGCAGACGGTGACCGGCACGACCTGTCCGCCCGCGAGGATGCGAGCCACGACGTCCACATACTGCTTGTGCACGCGCCGAGTTTTGCCGTCTGTCTGTCGATATTCCATGCCCTCTATTATCGAACGCATGTTTGTATGTTGTAAAGCGAACAGACTGTGGTTTTGGGGTGTTGGGGCGCGCACGCGTGTCCTCATGGCGTGTTAGCAAAAAGAATACCCGCGGTCAACAGGGCTAATATTCAATTTTAGTGCCAAAAAATTCACTTCTCCCATCAGAACTCGGTAAAGAAACCCACAGGAGGTGATACGATTTATCATGTTTTTGTAACGTGTCTGCAAACTTCGAGAAAGCCCATATATGGACGTAACGTTCTCAACCTTCCTCGCCCAAATTGTGTCGAACCCAGTCCTTGCCGTCACCGTGATTCTCGCGCTCGGCGCCATCTTCGTCAACGGATGGACCGACGCGCCCAACGCCATCGCGACCTGCGTCACCACGCGTTGCATGCCCGCCCGCGCCGCCATTCTCATGAGCGCCGCATTCAACTTCTTGGGCGTGCTCATCATGACGCACTTTAACGCGAGCGTCGCCAACACCATCTCACATATCGTCGACTTTGGCGGAAACAGCACCATGGCGCTTGCGTGCCTCTGCGCCGCTCTGTTCTCCATCGTCGTCTACGGTGCCACGGCATCGCGTTTTGGTATCCCCACCTCGCAAAGCCACAGCCTTATCGCCGGCCTGACCGGTGCCGCTATCGCCCTCGGCGGCGCGAACAGCGTCAACGTCCACGAGTGGATGAAGGTCATCTACGGCCTGGCGCTCTCCATCGGCCTGGGCTTTGTCATGGGCTGGATCCTGTGCAAACTCGTCTCGATTCTGTTTGCCGCCGCCAATAGGCGACGTGCCAATGTCTTCTTTAAATACGCTCAGATCGCGAGTGCCGCGGCCATGAGCTTTATGCATGGCGCGCAGGATGGACAGAAGTTCATCGGCGTGCTCTTTTTAGGCGTGGCCTTCGCCAGCGGCCAGACGAGCGTCGGCGATGCCGGCATCCCCATCTGGATTATGCTGCTGTGCTCGGCCACCATGGGCATCGGCACCAGCGTGGGCGGCGAGCGCATCATCAAGTCCGTCGGCCAGAGCATGGTCAAGCTCGAGAAGTATCAGGGATTCTCCGCCGACCTCGCGGGCGCCGCGAATCTGCTGCTTGCCACCCTTACCGGTATCCCCGTGTCCTCCACCCACATCAAGACCTGCGCCATCATGGGCGTCGGTGCCGTCAAGCGCCTTTCGGCCATCAACTTCGGCGTGGTCAAGGACATGATGTTCACCTGGTTCTTCACCTTCCCCGCCTGCGGACTCATCAGCTTTGTCATGGCCAAGCTGTTCATGATGTTCATCTAGTCAAACCGAGCGTCCATCCGGACCGTAATACCTCGCCCACCCGACTTCGCCTCGAAAGGACCCACTCATGGCAAAGAAACCCGATTCGTTCTACTTCGACAACTACGTTGCTTGCGCCGACCTAGCCGTCCAGGCCGCAGAGTTGCTCACCAAGATTTTCGAGAACTTCGATCCCGCGAAGATTCACGATATGCTCGACAAGATGCACGCGATCGAGCATGCGGCCGATAAGAAGCACCATGAGCTTGAGGACGCTCTGCTCACGGCCTTTATCACCCCGCTTGAGCGCGAGGACCTGGACCTGATGAGCTGCTCGCTCGACACGGTGCTCGACCGTATCGAGGGCGTCGTGCAGCGCGTCTACTTCACCAACATCCAGAGCATCCATCCCGATGCCATCGTGATCGCCCACAAGGTGACCGACGCCTGCCGCGCCATGAAGGACCTGATGGTCGAGCTGCCCAACTACCGCAAGTCCAAGACCCTGCGCGAACTCGTCATCCAGATCAACACGATCGAGTCCGAGGCCGACGAGCTCTACATCAACGCTATGCGCAACCTGCACGTCAACGGCAAGGACCCGCTCGAGGTCATCGCCTGGCGTGACGTTTACGCCTTCCTGGAGTACTGCGCTGACTGCTGTGAGAATGTGGCCGATGTCGTGGATTCGATTGTCATGAAGAACAGTTAATTGGGGGTACGTGTCCCACCGGTCGCGGGCCCGATCACTAATAACCTTTTTCACTCCGGCTGCAAGCAGAGTCGTTCAAAAGGTTATTAGTGGTCGGGCCCGCTCCCTTATGTACCACCATTGGGAACTTTGGCTGATAGTTTTAGCGCAACGGGGGTTTGGCTGAAGGGACCTTTGGTACCCGTTCGGACACTTTGGCCCTTGATGAGCGTTTGGCTGATTGCTGCTTTGGGTACTCTTTGGGTTACTTTGGGTTTGTTTGATTTTTAATTGTTGGAGGGCTTGGTTGTGAGTTATTTGGATTTGGCTCGGTCTCGGTATTCTTGTCGCGAGTTTGAGGACCGTTCTGTTGGGCGGTCGGTGGTGGATGCCATTGTTGAGGCGGGGCGCATTGCTCCTTCTGCTTGTAATAATCATCCAACCCGTGTGATGGTGCTTGATACTCCGGAGCTGTTGGAAAAGGCCACTGCTTGTCAGCCTCGGTTTGCTCGTGACGGGTCTATCTTTGGGGCTCCGCTTATCTTCCTTATCTGCAGCGTTACCGATGACGCCTGGGTGCGCCCTTATGACCAGATGAACTCCAGTGCCATCGACACCTCGATCGTCTGCGATCAGATGATGATGGAGGCCGAGGAGCAGGGCCTGGGTACGTGCTGGGTGTGCCATTTTAAGCCCGAGGTGGCCTGTGAGCAGTTCAGCCTGCCCGAGGGCATCTATCCCTATCACATGCTCGTCTGCGGCTATCCTGCCGACCACATCGCCGATCCTGAGCATCGCGAGGCCCGCACCATTCCCCTCCCCGACTTCCTCCTCAAGTAGATTTTTGGGACATGCCTTAAAATCCACCTTTGACCACGCGCCCTTCGCCGAGTCCTGTGCCCTCGAACGCAGGACTCGGCGTTTTATTTTGCAGACTGCACACAGCCACAAAAAAGGACCCGCAAGCTGCGGGCCCTTTCTAGGCGCTACATGATAGCTGGATATTAGTCCAGGTCGTCGGCGGCGAAGTTGTCGATCGGTGCGAAGGGATCGGCAACGGGGATAACCGGCTCGGCGACGGGCAGCGGCTCGGCAGCAGGAACGGTCACAGCCGGAGAAGCGGCGGAACCGACCGGCGTGGAAGCCATGAGATCGGACGGGAAGGAGTTCTGAGCATCGTCCATGAAGTGCTGGATGAGCTTGAGGTACTCGGCCTTGAACTCCTCACGAGAAGCCTTAAGACGGTCGATCTCCTCAAGCTCAGCCTGCTTCTCGGTCAGGGCCTGGCGGATGACCTCGCGGGCCTTGGCGTCGGCCTCGTTGCGGATGCGATCAGCGTTCTCGTTGGCGTCGTTGACAATGCCCTCGGCGGTCTGCTGGGCAGCAATCAGGGCAGCGGAAATCTGACGCTCCTGAGCGGAGAAGTCGGGCGCAGGAGCGGCCACAGGGGCGGCGGGAACGGCCTGCGCGGCAGCATCCTGAGCCTGAGCAAGCTGGGCCTGCGTATCGGCGAGCTGCTGCTCGGTGGCAGTCAGACGACCCTTAAGATCGACGATCTTGGCGAGCATGGCGTCGACCTCAGAGGACAGGGTCTCCAGGAAGACGTCGACCTCGGCGGGATCGTAGCCGCGCTTGGCCTCAGAGAAGGTCTGAGCCTGAATGTCAGCAGGGGTAATAGCCATAACAAGTTCTCCTTTATCTTCGCCTTGGCGCCGTGCGCCCGACGTGAGTTACTAAGCCAGTTTTATATGAGTATACCTATAAGAAGTTGCAGAACCAGCTTCTGCACCAACTGCAACGCAATAATCGCAACGACCGGTGAAAAATCGACGCCGGCCATGGGCGGGATAAACCGGCGGAACAAATTGAGCCACGGGCCGCACACGCTATCGAGGACGGCGGCGATATCCTGTAGCAATCCACCCTGTTTCATAGGGATCCACGTCATAAGGCAGTAGACCACAATGAGCGTGGAGTAAAAGTTGAACAGCGTATTGACCAGCTGGACAATGGTGTAGATGTTGATGAGAATCTCCTCGTCTTGTCTTTACTTAAGGTAGCCGTCGGCACGGAGCTTTTTGAGGTCCGAATCCTTGACCTCGCAACCGGCGGGCAGCACCATAAACACGCGATCGCCCACCTCTTTGACGGTGGCACCCAGGCCGCAGGCAAAGCCGTAAGAGAAGTCCAGGACGCGCTTGGCGACCTCGGTACGAACGCCCACAAAAATCAGCGCGACAGGCTGCTTGGTACGCACGCGGCGCACGACGGTCTCCACGTCGTCATAGCTCTCGGGGCGCAGGACATAGGCCGGCAGCTGCGGCGTAGCGTTGATGATGTTGCTCGCATACGCCGAGGCATCGCTCGGTGAGGGAGCAGATGCGGGGGCAGCAGCGCGGGCACGCGTGCTCTCGGCGTAGCTCGACGGCGTGTCGTAGGCACCGGGACGATAACCGCCCGCAACCGTCTCCTGCGAGCGCGACGGCGGGTTGTAGGTCGTAGCGTGGCGAGAATCGTCGCCGACCAGCTGACCGGAGCGCGTGTACACGGCCACCGACTCGGCCTCGCCGCGGCGCGTCTGACCCAACAGGCCGTTGCTCGGCTCATCCTGGGTGTAGAAGCCCTCGCCCGAGGCACCGCTGTAACCGTTGTTCTGGTAGCCGTCGTCATAGCCATCATCGTAGCCGTAGTCGTCGTCCTGACCATAACCCTGGTCGTAACCCTGCTGGCCGCCCAGGTGCATCTTATTTTTAATCTCGTCAAGGAAGCCCATGGTTGTGTCCTCTCGCGGTTTAGTGCAGGCGCTCTGATAATCAGTGCGCACTTCAGAGCCTTATTTTACTGCAAACTCCGGGCTAAATACTACCCTGCCCAGGCGAACGAGCGTAGAGCCTTCCTCAAGGGCAGGCTCAAAGTCCTCGCTCATGCCGCAGGAAAGTTCGGGCAGGCTCAGATCGGAGTGCGTCGCCTCAAGCTCATCCCTTAGCTCGCGAAGTCCGGCAAAAGTGCGGCGCGCCACATCCTTATTCCCCCGTGGCGCCATAGTCATAAGGCCCTGCACACAAATTCCCTCAAGCTCCGCAAGCTCACCCGCGGCGTCTCGAACCTCGTCGGGCGAAAAGCCGCCCTTGGACTCCTCGCCGCTCACATTGACCTCGAGCAGCACGCGCTGGGGGCCGGAGAGCTCGCCCGCCTCAATCTTGCGGACCGCACGGCTCGAGATAGCCTGAGCCAAATGCAGCGAGCTTACCGAATGAATCAGCTCGGCCGAGCCCAGAACCGCATTGATCTTGTTGGTCTGCAGGTTGCCGATCATATCGAAGCGCACCTCGGGTAGCTCCGGATGCTCCGCCAGACCCGTGAGCTTGCGGACGAGCTCTTGCGGGCGGTTCTCGGCAAAATGGCGGTATCCCACCTGGATAGCCGCGATGGTCTCATTGACACCGACGGTCTTGGACACGGCAATCAAACGCGCG
>JAUMNV010000159.1 GCA_031295725.1 Collinsella sp. | reverse complement strand
AAGGCAAGACGATAAGACGGCGTAGAGCAAAAAGAGCCCGGGGTGGGTGAACATAAAGAGAAACTCGAGTGGCTCGGTAACGCCGCAAACCACCGAGGCGATGATGGCGGGAACAAGGATGACCCTGAGGCCGGCGCGGCGTTCTGGTTTTGCGGTGGAGTAGAACGCGGCTGCGATGGCGGGAAGGCCAAAGAGCTTGACCCAGCCGGTGGCGGTAAAACCGGCCCACGGCGCAAGTTCATTAAGGGGGCGCGTGCTATGGGAGAGGATGGGGAGCAAGCTGCTCCACGTGGCGTAGATGCCGTCGTTAATGACCAGGTTGTCGTAGTAGATCGGCATGTAGAGCAGGTGGTGCAGCCCCATGGGCTCGAGCGCTCGCTCCAAAAACACAAAGATGCCCACGCCAAAGGGGCCGACGCTCGTAAGTGCATGGCGCAGCGTTTCGGTCATTGCGTATACGGAGGGCACGATGGCGGCCGAGATAGCGGCAAGGGCGAACACGGCAAAAAAGCTGATGAGGTAGACCAGCGAGGAACCCGAGAAGGTACCGAGCCAATCGGGAACCTTGGCATCGTAGAAGCGGTCATGGATGGCGACGACGGTTGCCGACACCGCCAGCGGGCCGATAATGCCGGTGTCGAGCGTCTTGATGCCGTCGATGATGGTGATGCCGCTAGCGGAGGTCAAAGACGACGGGTACTTAAGTCCAAGGTTGTCTCCGCTCAGCTTGATGATCTCGCTCAAAAAGAAGCAGTAGGCAAAATAGGCCACGAGCGCCTCGAGGCAACAACGAGCTGGTTGCTTTTGGGCAAGGCCGATGGGCAGCGCTACGGCAAAAAGGAGCGGAAGTCGTTTAAAGACCGTCCACGAGCCGCGCTGGATGATAGTCCAAAAAACGTACCAAGGGGTTCCGTATACGGCGAGGTCGCCGACGATATCCGCAGACGTTGCGAGGGCGGAGACGCCGACCATAAGACCCGATATGGAAAACAACATGGCGGGCGCGAACATTGCCCCGCCAAAGCGTTGGATTTTCTGCAGCATAATATGCCTTCCGGATGCAACATGCTGTGCGAGCAAGAACGTTTAAACAATGAACTCATTGTAGAGGACTGACTGCTTGCCGCATTGACGGTTTTGATTCGATCCGATCTGGGTGTCGGGGGAACCGTCGACGGTAAATAATCGGTGCTTTGCCGATAGACGGTTTAAACAACCCAAAGAAATGCTATCGTGCCTAGCCATACATATTCATTAGAGGTGAAGTCATGCCAAAAGCGATTTACGAAGGAATCTACCGCGAGATCCGTTCGCGCATCATTAACGGGACCTATGCGTTTCAGGAGATGCTGCCAACCGAAGCCGAGCTGACCGCGGAGTTTGGCTGCACGCGCAATACCGTTCGACGCGCCTTGAGCATGCTGGCCGATCAGATGTTTGTGCAGCCTATACACGGCAAGGGCGTGCGCGTTATTTGGCTCAAGGGCGAAACCGACATGTTGGGCGCACTCGAGGAAGTCGAGTCGTTTGGCGAATTTGCAAAGCGCAACAATGCCGTTGCATCGACGGACGTTAAGTCTTTTGAACATTTGATTTGCACTGAGCAACTTTCTCGTCGCCTGGGCTTTAAGGTGGGCGAGGAGCTGATTCGTGTAGTGCGTGTCCGAAGCCTCAACGGCAATGCTCGCCAGGTGGACCACGGCTACTTTTTGGAGTCGATCGCCAAGGGTCTGACGCCCGAGATCGCCGCAAAGTCAATTTACGACTATCTGGAGCACAAACGCGGCGTCAAGGTGATGGCGAGTCGCCGTACGGTGAGCGTCGAGCTTGCCAACGATGAGGACTGCAGTTATCTTGACCTCGGCAAATACAACTGCGTTGCCGTCATGGAGAGCCAGTCGTACACCTCGGACGGCATCTTGTTCGAGGTCACGCATGCCCGCACGCATCCCGAGATCTTCCACTACCGCGTCAACTCCAAGCGATAGCCGGCTAGCTCGCAGCCTGACGAGACTCATGCCATCAAAGCGAAAACGCCCGGTCAAACCGACGATACATCGGCTTGACCGGGCGTTTTCTCTGCATTAGATAACAAATAATTGTTTATACAAAACTTGTCAAGTATCAAGTTGAAATTACCGTTCACCGAAGTTTTTCTACCGCTCTAGTAATACTTGTTCAAACAACTAGCCAAATAGCGTATTGTACAAATCAGCAAAAGGGGCAAAGTCCCCGAGCCAATCTCCGAAGGCGGCGGCAAAGGGTGCCGCCACGGTGTGAAAGGGTGGATTGTAATGAAGAACGAAATGAGCAGAAGGCAGTTCCTGGGCTTTGCTGGTTCCGCGGCTGCGGTTCTTGGTCTGGGTCTCGTGGGCTGCGGTGGCTCCGCCGGCTCCGGCTCCTCTGCTTCTGGTGACGCTGCCGAGGTCTACTTCCTCCAATTCAAGCCCGAGGTCGACAAGGAGTGGAAGGAGATCGCCAAGGCGTACAAGAAGGAGAAGGGCGTCGAGGTCAAGATCGTGACCGCCGCCTCCAACACCTACGAGGAGAAGCTCAAGTCCGAGATGTCCAAGAGCTCCGCTCCGACCCTGTTCCAGGTCAACGGCCCC
This sequence comes from Collinsella sp., assembly GCA_031295725.1. GTDB lineage: Bacteria > Actinomycetota > Coriobacteriia > Coriobacteriales > Coriobacteriaceae > Collinsella. Next base: position 17,410 of record JAUMNV010000159.1, on the reverse strand, counting down.
ACCGGTCTTAAGAACTGGAAGGATTACTGCGCCGACCTGTCCGATACCAAGCTCCGCGGTGAGCTCATTGACGACTCCCTGGCTCTGCAGTCCGACGGCAAGGATGTGTGCATCGACTGGGTTCAGGAGAGCTTCGGCATTATTTACAACAAGCAGCTGCTCGAGAAGGCTGGCTACAAGGCCGAGGACATCAACTCCTTCGACAAGCTGAAGGCTTGTGCCGACGACATCCAGGCCCGCAAGGACGAGCTTGGTGTCGAGGGTGCCTTCACTTCCGCCGGCATGGACGACTCCTCCAGCTGGCGCTACACCACCCACCTTGCCAACATGCCGCTCTACTACGAGTTTGAGAAGGAGCACAACCAGGAGGACGACGAGATCAAGGGTGAGTTCCTCGACAACTACAAGCAGATCTTCGACCTGTACATCACCGACTCCACCTGCGATCCTTCGCAGCTTGCTTCCAAGACCGGCGACGACGCCACCAACGAGTTCGCAACCGGCAAGGCCGTCTTCTACCAGAACGGCTCTTGGGCCTACTCTGACCTCGTCAAGGCCGGCATGACCGACGATCAGATTGGCATGATGCCCATCTACATCGGTGTTGACGGCGAGGAGAACCAGGGCCTGTGCTCCGGCGGCGAGAACTACTGGTGCGTCAGTTCCCAGGCTTCCGAGGATGCCCAGAAGGCCACCGAGGACTTCATGTATTGGTGCGTCACCGCTGACACCCCGACCAGCATCATCGCCGACAAGATGGGTCTGACCGCTCCGTTCAAGAGCGCCAAGGAGACCACCAACGTCTTCTCGCAGCAGGCCGTTGCCATGGCCAAGGACGGCAAGAAGACCGTCGCTTGGGACTTCGTCTACATTCCCTCCGAGGAGTGGAAGAAGAACCTCAAGCAGGCTCTGATCGCCTATGCTGCCGACAACAGCAAGTGGGATGGCGTCAAGAACGCCTTCGTCGATGGCTGGAAGACCGAGAAGGCTGCTTCCGAGTAAGTAGTTGCTGCCCAAGCTATCTGATTAGCGACAGGGGGCGGGCAGACGTTGGTTTGCCCGCCCCCTGCATATTGAAAGGACCCTTTTATGGGCAAAGCACTCAAGCGCTGGTGGCCGCTCTTTATGCTGCCCACGTGCCTGGCGTTTATGATCGGGTTCGTGATCCCCTTTATCCAGGGCTTCTATCTCTCGTTCTGCCAGTTTATTATCATTAGTAACGCGCACTTTGTCGGTATCGAGAACTACGTACGCGCGCTGTCCGATCCGCAGTTTGCCACGTCGTTCTTCTTTACGGTGGCGTTTGCCTTCCTGTCGACGGTGCTCATCAACGTGATCGCCCTTGCCATCGCGCAGGCGCTCACCCGCAAGGCGCTCAAGGGCACCAATATCTTCCGTACGATCTTCTTTATGCCTAACCTGATCGGCGGCATTGTGCTGGGTTACATTTGGCAGATTCTGATCAACTGCCTGCTCTCCAACGTGGGCGCCCAGCTCATCGCGCTTAACTCTGCTGCTGGCTTCTGGGGCCTTATCATCCTGACCCTGTGGCAGCAGGTCGGCTACATGATGATCATCTACATCGCTGGTCTGCAGTCCATTCCGTCCGACTACATCGAGGCCGCCAAGGTCGACGGCGCCACGGCATGGCAGACGTTTTGGAAGGTTAAGATCCCCAATCTGATGCCGACGATCACCATCTGCCTGTTCCTGTCCATCACCAACGGCTTTAAGCTGTTCGACCAGAACCTCGCCCTTACCGGCGGCGCCCCTGCGCACTCCACCGAGATGCTCGCCCTGAACATCTACAACACGTTCTATTCGCGTGCCGGTATCGCATGGCAGGGCATCGGTCAGGCCAAGGCGGTTATCTTCTGCATCCTGGTCGTAGCAATCTCCATGATCCAACTTAAGGCCACGAGGTCCAAGGAGGTGCAGCAGTAATGAAACGCGATAAGGTTATCAACCGCGCGCTCTCGATTTTCTTTACGATCCTGTCGCTCGCGTGGATCTACCCCGTGTTCATGATCGCGCTCAATTCCTTTAAAAAGGCAACTGCAATCAGCACCACCACGGCATTCGATCTGCTCACGCCCGAGACGTTCAACGGCCTCGCAAACTACATGCATGCCCTTAACGAGCAGGGCTTTGCCTCGGCATTTATGTACTCGCTCATCATCACGGTCACGTCGGTCGTGCTGATTCTGGTGTGCTGCTCCATGTGTGCTTGGTACGTAGTGCGCGTCAACAGCAAGATCTCGAACTTCTTCTATTACCTGTTCGTCTTCTCGATGGTCGTGCCCTTCCAGATGCTCATGTTCACGCTGTCCAATTTGGCGGACCGCATCGGCTTCAACACGCCGTTCAACATCTGCTTTATCTACCTCGGCTTTGGCGCGGGCCTGGCGGTCTTTATGTTCGCCGGCTTTGTAAAGAACATCCCGCTCGAGATCGAAGAGGCGGCCATGATTGATGGCTGCAACCCGGTCCAGGTGTTCTTTAAGATCGTCCTCCCCATCATGAAGCCCACCTATCTTTCGGTCGGCATTCTCGAGACCATGTGGGTCTGGAACGACTACCTGCTGCCCTACCTTACGCTCGACTCCACCAAGTACAAGACCATTCCTATCTTGATCCAGTACTTCCGCGGCGGCTACGGCCACGTCGAGCTCGGCCCCATGATGGCTTGCATCATGATGGTCGTTGTCCCCATCGTCGTCATGTATATCCTTTGCCAGAAGTACATCATCGACGGCGTGGTGGCAGGTGCCGTCAAGGGCTGATGCCGTAACTGTTTTGCAAGTTTCTGCGGCGCCCTCAACATGGTGCCGCATATCGAAAGGTAAAGACATGGCCGAGATCGTTCTCAAACATGTTCAGAAGGTGTATCCCAACACCGAGTCCAAAAAGAAGGGCTTCTTTGGCAAAAAGAAGAAGACCGAGGAGAAGAAGCACAACCTCAAGGTTACCGAGGATGGCGTGCTCGCTGTTGAGGACTTTAACCTCACCGTTCACGACCAGGAGTTCGTCGTCCTCGTTGGCCCGTCTGGCTGCGGTAAGTCCACGACGATGCGCATGGTTGCTGGCCTGGAGGACATCACCTCGGGTGACGTGTTCATCGACGGCAAGCGCGTCAACGACGTCGCTCCCAAGGACCGCGACATCGCCATGGTGTTCCAGAGCTACGCTCTGTACCCCAACATGACGGTGTACGAGAACATGGCGTTTACGCTTGAGCTCAAGAAGGTCCCCAAGGACGAGATCGACCGCAAGGTTCGCTCCGCTGCCGAGATCTTGGGTATCACCGAGTACCTCGACCGTAAGCCCAAGGCGCTTTCGGGCGGCCAGCGTCAGCGTGTCGCTATCGGCCGCGCCATCGTGCGTGATCCTAAGGTCTTCCTGATGGACGAGCCGCTGTCCAACCTGGACGCCAAGCTGCGTAACCAGATGCGTGCCGAGCTCATCAAGCTGCGCCATGAGATCAAGGGCACGTTCATCTACGTCACCCACGACCAGACCGAGGCCATGACCCTCGGCGATCGCATTGTGGTCATGAAGGACGGCGTCGTCCAGCAGATCGCCACCCCGCAGGAGGTCTTCAACCATCCCGCGAACATCTTCGTCGCCGGTTTTATCGGCGTGCCGCAGATGAACTTCTTCGATGCCCAGCTGGTGCGCTCGGGCAACGGCTTCACCGTCAAGACCGAGGATATGAACGTGGCGCTCGCCCCCGAGACCTGCTCTCAGCTTGCTCTCAACTGGGACGGCGGCGACGTGAAGGAGATTACGGCCGGCGTGCGCCCCGAGCAGATTCTGCTTGCCGACAAGGGCGAGGAGGGTGCGCTCCAGGGTACCGTCGAGGTGACCGAGCTCATGGGTTCGACCGAGCATGTCCACGTGACCGCTCCCGATGGCCAGTTCGTCCTGATCATTCCCGTTGTCGACCTTGAGGCCAAGGGTGCGCTCAAGGCGGGCGACTCCATCTGGTTCAAGTTCGAGAAGAACGCGACCCATCTCTTCGATAAGGTGTCTGGCAAGAACCTTATCTAGGCCCGGTGCATCCAGGCCCTCCCTTTGGGCGACTGCGGTATTGCCATCCTTTTGCCGCGGTCACATATAAGACTCCCCTCCCGTCCACTGGGCGAGAGGGGAGCCTTTCTTTGTGTTGGGGTTGTCTGGCCGGTCGTTTGTCTCGATCTGTAACGGGTAGGGTCGATTTCGGACGTTAGATGTTACAGATCGAGACGGTTCCGCTGAGCTAACCATTTCATCTAAATCTGTAACACCAAAGGTGAATTTCAGCTGCTAGATGTTACAGATTGAGATAAACCCAAGGGAAGGGGCCAGTATGTCTCAATCTGTAACAGCTGGGACCGTTTTTACCGAGTAGTTGTTACAGATCGAGATTGTTTGGCCGAGTCGGGTCACAGGGTAACGTGCGGGCACAAAAAACGGAGCCGTGTTGCCACGACTCCGTTTCTCAAGAGGATGGGTAAGGGAAGCGAAATTAGTTCAGGTGCCAGATCTCGTCGTTGTACTGGGAGATGGTGCGGTCGGACGAGAAGGTGCCGGCGTTGGCGATATTGATGAGCGTCTTGCGCATCCAGGCGTCGTGGTCCTCGTAGTCGGCCAACACGCGCTCCTTGGTCTGGATGTACTCCTCAATGTCGAGCAGGGCCATAAACCAGTCCTTGCCCTTAATGTCATCGTGCAGGCGCTGCAGGCGCTCGGCATTGCCGGTCGCCATAAAGGCCGGGTTGGTGATGAAGTCCACCAGCAGTTTAATGCCGGGCTTGCGGTAGAGCGCACCGGCGTTGTAGGTGCCGTCGGCGTAGAGCTGCTCGACCTGTTTGGAAGAGGCACCAAAGGTATAGATGTTCTCGTCGCCCACGAGCTCGGCAATCTCTACGTTGGCACCGTCGAGCGTGCACAGGGTTAGGGCGCCGTTGAGCATGAACTTCATGTTGGAGGTGCCGCTCGCCTCCTTGGAGGCCAGGCTGATCTGCTCGGAGATGTCAGCGGCGGGGATCACGCGCTCGGCGGCGGTGACGTTGTAGTTCTCGATCATGACAACCTGCAGGTAGGGAGCCACGTCGGGGTCGTTTGCAATCCACTGCGACAGCGTCAAGATCAGATGGATGATGTCCTGCGCGATAGTGTAGGCAGGCGCCGCCTTGCCGCCAAAGATGATGGTGACGGGGTGCTTAGGTCTGTTGCCGTTCTTGATATCGAGGTACTTCCAGATGATGTAGAGCGCGAGCATCTGCTGACGCTTGTACTCGTGGATGCGCTTGACCTGGACGTCGATGATGGCGTTGGAGGGAATGGTCACGCCCTGCTCGAGCGCCATGAACTGGCGCATGATGGCCTTGGCCTCGACCTTGGTGGCGGCCAGGCGCTCAAGAACGTCCTTGTCGTCGGCGAACTTGGCGAGTTTGCTCAGATCGCCGGTGCTGCGCCAGTCGGTGCCGATCACATCGTCGAGCAGGCTGGCGAGCGCGGGGTTGGCCCCATGGATCCAGCGGCGGAAGGTGATGCCGTTGGTCTTGTTGGAGAACTTCTTGGGATAGATCTCGTAGAACGGATGAAGCTCGGTGTCCTCCAGGATCTTGGTGTGGAGGGCGGCTACGCCGTTGATGGAGAAGCCAAAGTGGATGTCCATGTGGGCCATGTGGACGGTGTCGTGCTCGTCGATGATGGCGACGCGCGGGTCATCGTGCTCGGCTTTCGCGATCTCATCGAGCTTGACGATAATGTCGGCGATGGCAGGGGAGACCTTCTGCAGGCTGGCGAGCGGCCACTTCTCGAGCGCCTCGGCAAGAATCGTGTGGTTAGTGTAGGCGACCATGGATAGTACGATGGTCACGGCCTCGTCAAACTCGATGCCATGCTCGGTGGTGAGCAAGCGAATGAGCTCGGGGATGACCATGGTGGGGTGCGTGTCGTTAATTTGGACCACGGCGTAGTCGGCCAGATCGTGCAGGTTGCTGCCGCGCTCGACGGCCTCGTCGATCAGGAGCTGGGCGGCGTTGCTCACCATGAAGTACTCCTGATAGATGCGAAGTAGGCGGCCCTGCTCGTCGGAATCGTCGGGGTAGAGGAACAAGGTGAGGTTCTTGGCGATCTCGGTCTTGTCGAAGTCGATGGAGCTGCCGGGGACCAGGCCGTCGTCGACGCTCGCCAGGTCGAACAGGCGCAGGCGGTTCTTGGTGGGCTGGCCGTAACCGGGCACATCGATGTTGACGAGCTTGGAAGTAACGGCAAAATCGCCGAACTCGACGGTGTAGGAGCGGTCATCGTCGACTAGGATGTCCTGCTCACCGAGCCACTCGTCGGGGACGGCCTTCTGCTGGTTGTCGACAAAGCGCTGACGGAACAGACCGTAGTGATAGTTGAGGCCCACGCCATCGCCGGTCAAGCCCAGCGTGGCGATGGAATCCAAGAAGCACGCGGCCAGGCGGCCCAGGCCGCCGTTGCCGAGTGACGGCTCGACCTCGAACTCCTCGATCTTGTTGAGATCGTGGCCTGCGGCGGTGAGCTGGTCCTTAACCTCGTCGTAGATGCCGAGGTCGATCATATTGTTGATGAGCAGCTTGCCGATCAAAAATTCGGCGGAAATGTAATAGAGCTTTTTCTTGCCGTTGTTGAGCGGGCGGGCGGCGGAGCGCTCCTGCACGAGTTTGACCAGCAGCTTGTAAATGCGACGGTCGTCGAGCTGCTCGAGCGAGGTGCCAAAAGACTGCTCGGCGAGTTCTATGAGGTTAATTCGGGGCATGTTTTCTCCTGTGATGGGTTGTTTCATGTCTGCAATTCATAAGAAGCCCGCGCGAGGGGATTGGGGTGGCCTCGCGCGGGAAAAGCAAGCGCGTCCGCACGGTGGGGAGGGGTCGGGCGCGGTGGCTCCTATTGAGGAAGCTCGATTTCGGCTTCCGACGGGATGCGGAAGTAGGTCTCGGTCCAGTCGGTGAGTTTGTGCTCGAGCTCGCGGGTGATGGCGCCGTCGAGCATGCGCCAGGTCCAGTTGCCGCCCAGCGTGGCAGGGGTGTTGATGCGCGCCTCGTTGCCCAAGTTGAGCAGGTCCTGCATGGTGTAGATGCACGTGTCGCTTACGCTGGCGGCGATGGTGCGATTGAGTGCATCTGCCATGGGTTCGCCGGCTTGCTGATGGGTGTACAGGGCTGCCTGCTCGCGCTGACGCGGGGTGGCCGTTCCCTCAAACCAACCGCGCGCCGTCTCGTTGTCGTGGGTGCCCACATAGGCGACGGTGTTGGCGATGTAGTTATGCGGCAGGTAGTACGAGTTGGTGCCCTCAAAGGCAAACTGCAGGATCTTCATGCCGGGGAAGCCCGAGTTGTCGCGCATGTCGATGACGCCGGGGGTGAGGAAGCCCAGGTCCTCGGCGATGATGGGCAGCGTGCCGAGCTTTTTCTCGAGCGTCTTGAAGAACTTGAGGCCGGGACCCTGCGTCCACGAACCGTAGGATGAATCGGGCGAGGAGAACGGCACCTCCCAATAGGCCTCGAAGCCGCGGAAGTGATCCAGGCGGATGACGTCGTACATGTCGAGGGCGGCGCGAATGCGGCCCTCCCACCAGGAGAAGCCGTCGGACTCCATGGCGTCCCAGTCGTAGATGGGGTTGCCCCAGTACTGGCCGGTGGCCGAGAACTGGTCGGGCGGCGTGCCGGCGACGCTCACGGGATTGCCGGCGGCGTCGATCTTAAAGAGCTCAGGCGTCGCCCACATCTCGACGGAGTCACGCGAGACATAGATGGGCAGGTCGCCGATGATGAGAATGTCGCGCTCGTTGGCATAGGCCTTGAGGCGGCTCCACTGGCGATCGAAGAAGTACTGCGTCATCTGGTGGTAGAGCATACGCGCCGGATGGTCGGCGCAGACCTTGGCGGAAGCCTCGCCGCGGGTGCGGAGCTCCGCGGGCCACTCCCAAAACGCCTTGAGACCGCACTCCTCTTTGACGGTCATGAACTCACAGTAGGGGATGAGCCAGTCCTCGTTGGCCTGGATAAAGTCATCGAAATCGGCCGGCTTGTCGGCAGCAAAGCGCTCAGCGGCGCGGTCGAGAATCTGACGGCGGCCGCCAAAGATAGCACCGTAGTCGACATTGCTGGGGTCGGATCCCAGATACACGCCATCGATATCGCGCTGTTCCAGATACCCTGCCTCGATAAGCTCGGCAAAGTCGATAAAGTTGGGGTTGCCTGCGCGGGCCGAGAACGACTGATAGGGCGAATCGCCATAGCTGGTCGTCGTAAGGGGCAGAATCTGCCAGTAATGTTGTTTGCACGAGGCGAGAAAATCGACGAAGTCGTAGGCATTCCAGCCAAAGCCGCCGATTCCGTATGGTCCGGGCAGAGATGAGACGGGCATGAGGACGCCGCTTGCACGCTCCATGAATGCGCTCACCAACCTTCTTGTTGTGGGGTCGGCCTGCCGATGGGTGTGCAGTCCGCCTCCGATGTTCTGATTCGATACGCCTATTGTAAAACATGTTGTTTAAACATGTACAGGCAAGATAAAAAAGTTGGTCGATTTTCGGCGAATGGTTACATGCCATGAAAAAGCCCCGACCTCACAACGTGAGATCGGGGCAAGAGCGGTATGTAGGTTTTGCTACTCGGCGTCGGCGAAGCCGTTGGGGTTGTGGCTCTGCCAGTTCCAGCTATCGCGGCACATGTCCGCGATGTCGTACTGGGCCTTCCAGCCCATCATGCGCTCGGCCTTGGAGGCATCGCACCAGTTGGCAGCGATGTCGCCGGCGCGGCGCTCGCGGATCACGTAGGGCAGCTCCTTGCCACAAGCCTTGGAGAAGGCGGCGACGACCTCGAGTACCGAGGTGCCGGTGCCGGTGCCCAAGTTAAAGATCTCGACGCCGGTCTTACCGTTCATCCAGTTGAGGGCGGCCACGTGACCAGATGCCAGATCGCACACGTGGATGTAATCGCGCACGCCGGTGCCGTCGGGGGTGGGGTAGTCGTTGCCAAAGACCTGAACGGCCTCGAGCTTGCCCACGGCGACCTGGGCGACATAGGGCACCAGGTTGTTGGGGATGCCCTTGGGATCCTCGCCGATCAGGCCCGACGGATGGGCGCCGATGGGATTGAAATAACGGAGTAGCACGACGTCCCACTCGGGGTCGGCGGTGTGGACGTCCATAAGGATCTGCTCGATCATCCACTTGGTCCAACCATAGGGGTTGGTCGCGGGCTTCTTAGGATCCTCCTCGGTGACGGGCGGGTTGTCCGGGTCGCCGTAGACGGTCGAGGAGCTCGAGAAGATGATGGACTTGCAGCCATGGTTGCGCATGACGTCGATGAGCACCAGGGTGTTCTCGATGTTGTTGTGGTAGTACTCGACGGGCTTGCTCACCGACTCGCCAACGGCCTTAAAGCCGGCGAAGTGGATGACGCGGTCGATCTGGTGGGTATCGAAGATCTTGTTCATCGCATCGCGGTCGAGCACGTTGGCCTCGTAGAAGGTGAGGTTCTTGGCGGCCTCGTCGCCCACGATGGTCTTGACGCGGTCGATGGCAACGGCGCTGGAGTTGGAGAGGTCATCGACGACGACAACCTGGTAGCCACCCTCGAGCAGCTGAACGACGGTGTGCGAGCCGATAAAGCCGGCGCCGCCGGTAACGAGGACGCAGGTGTCTTTGGGGTCGAGTGCTTTGGACATGTAGTCTCCTATCGAATCAGGAACGCTTCTTGAGGGGAGTATAGCGCAGCTGGGGGGCGCCCAAAACACGCGGGGCAGGAAAACCAGAGGATTGATGTTAACGTACTCATAGGGTGTTATTTGCATAATCCTTACCTTTGGTGTGGGACGTATTTGCGAGCCGCTGACCATGCTTTTCCAGCCGTTCGTGGAAATAGTTGGGACAAGCGCGATGTGCGTTAATATGTTTAAGTTGAGCGACATATAAATAAGCATGTAACGGAGTACATATGTCACCAAACAACGATTCCATCTTTACGCAGGAGCTTTCGCGCCGCACTGCCCTTAAGGCTCTTTTCGGTGCTGCTTCCGCGGCTGTTCTTTTTGGCCTGCCCGCCCGCGCCCATGCGGCTGAGGCCAGCCAAGAAACCACCGACAAACTGAATGCCGCCCAGGCCCAGCTCGACGAGGTCCAGGCCCAGCTCGACAGCATCGCTAATGAGTACGCGACGCTCGCCAACAAGAATGCCCAGACCCTCAGCGATATCGAGGGCGTACAGGGCCAGATTGACGAGACGCAGGCTCAGATCGACACCAAGAAGGCCGAGCTCAAAGAGAAGCGCAGCGATCTTTCCGATCGCGTTGCCGCCAGCTATAAGTCGGGCGGCACCAACATCTTGTCGTTGCTGCTCGCTTCTGGTTCGTTTGAGGAGCTCGTCGCCAACGCGCATTACGTCGAGAAGATCAACAAGAGCGACCGTGACGCCATCGAGGACATCCAGACCATCCAGAAAGAGCTCGATACGCAGAAGTCCGAGCTCGAGTCGCAGAAGGCCGACCTGGAGAAGCTCAAGGACCAGCAGACTGCTCAGATGCAGGACATGCAGGCCAAGCAGCAGGAGGTCCAGACGGTTCTGAACGGCCTTTCCGATGATGTTAAGGAGCTCATGGCCCAGCGCGATTCCGAGATTCTCGCTGCCGCTCAGGCCGAGGAAGCTGCCAAGAAGGCTGCCGCTGCCGCGGCTGCCGCAAACAAGAACAATTCCTATTCGGGTGGTTCAAGCTCGGGTGGCGGCTCGTATGCCGGCGGCACCCCGCAGCAGAATGCCGGCTCGGGCAAGCAGCAGGCCGTCGTCAATGCATGCTACTCCACGCCTTCGCCTGGCCTGAACTGGTGCGCCGCCTGGGTTACCAACGTGTTCCGCAACGCCGGCGTGGGCTACTTTGGCGGCAACGCGTGCGACATGTTTAACGCCTGGTGCTACAGCTCCGATCGTTCGGCGCTGCAGGTGGGCATGATCGTGGCCGACTCGTCGCACAGTGGCACCGGTACGCCGGGTCTGCTGTACGGACACGTGGGCATCTATGTTGGCGGCGGCATCGTTATGAGCAACGAGGGCGCCATCACGTCTAAGTCGCTTGACTCGTTCATTGGGTTCTACGGCACTGGCTCTGGCGTGCGCTGGGGCTGGCTTGGCGGTATTGCGCTGTCGTAAAGCCGACTGGGCCGCGTGCCCGCCCGCAATATATTTGATTGCCTGCTCGGGCAGTCCTGCGCAAGACGAAGGCCACATTAAGTGGCCTTCTTTGCGTGCGGAACTCGCGATCAATCAAATATATTGCGGGCGGGCACGCGGCCCTCTCGGGTTCTGAGCGCGGCTCACCGGACTGGTTGTCTGAATTAAAGAAAGTGAAGGCCCCTTTCGGGGCCTTCTTTTTAGAGGAATTCTCCGACTCGGTGGACTTCGGGTTGTAGGTCTACTCCGAATTGGTCTTTGACGGTTGCTTGGATGTGGCGGATGAGTTCGTCGACGTCGGCGGCGGTGGCGTGGTTGGCGTTGACGATGAAGCCGCAGTGCTTCTCGCTCACTTGGGCGCCGCCGACAGCGTGGCCGCGCAGGCCGGCGTCCATGATGAGCTTGCCGGCAAAGTGGCCCTCGGGGCGCTTGAAAGTGGAGCCGGCGCTCGGCATGTCGAGCGGCTGCTTGTCCTCGCGGCGTTGGCGGTAGTCGTCCATGTCGGCCTTGATCATCGCGGCGTTGCCCGGGGCGAGGTTAAAGGTGGCAGAGAGCACGATAAAGCCGTCGTCGGCGATGCGGCTCTTGCGATAGCCCAGGTTAAGCTCGTCGACATCGAACTCAATGATATTGCCGCTGCCGCGGGTGCCGTCATCGAGCGCGCGGGCGGGCTTATAGACGCGCACGGACTCCAAAACATCGGCCATGCAGGCGCCGTAGGCACCGGCGTTCATATAGCAGGCGCCGCCGACCGAGCCGGGGATGCCCGAGAGGGGCTCCATGCCGGTAAGGCAGGCTTCGGCGGCAGCTGCGGCGACATCGGAAAGTAAGGCGCCGGCTGCCGCCGTGACGTGCGTGCCGTCGACGGTGATGTCGGAGAGGCCCTCGCCCAGCGCTACGACGACGCCGCGGATGCCTTTGTCACCGACGAGCAAGTCGGAGCCGTTGCCCACGATGGTGAGTGGCAGATCGCAGCGATAACAGGTATCGAGCGTGGCGACGAGGCCCTGCTCGGTGTCGGGCGTGACGAAGACATCGGCCGGGCCGCCGATCTTAAACGTGGTGTGCTCGCGCATGGGCTCGCTCATGAGTACGTTGTCCTCGCCGGCAACGCCGGCGAGCGCGCAAAGCAGGTCCTCGTTAAAAAAGTCGTTCTCGTGCATACGAATATCCGCCTTTTGGTGGTTGTTGTCATCGATCGATTGCAATATACCCCACCTGGACGGATTTGGTGCGCTGGCGGCGATAAAACAGCCGTCCACCGGATTGGTAAAGTGTTTATCACCGAGGTAGATGGGCAGTCGCTATACTTTCAAGAGATTGCGCGTAAACCCGGAAGGAGCGAGATGGCCAACAAAGTCACCCTCAAGCAGATCGCCCAGGAGGTGGGGCTTTCCCCTTCGTCGGTCTCGCTTGTTCTCAATAATCGGCCCTGTCGCATCTCGGAAGAAAACCGCAGGCTCATCAAGGAGGTTGCGGCGCGCAACCACTATGTTCCTAACCAGATCGCGCGTAGCCTGGTTATGCGCGAGTCGCGCACCTTAGGCCTGATCGTTCCCAATATCGAGAGTCGCTTTTTTGCCTCGCTCGCCGGCAGCTTGGAAAAGCGCTGCCGTGAAGACGGCTATGCACTCTTTATTACCAGCTCGGGTGGAAGCGCCGATGACGATCTGGAACTGCTACGCCAGCTGGTGACGCGCGGCGTCGACGGCGTCTTTCTGGTGGTGGGCGACGAGTTCTCCGACGATCGCACCCTGCGCGAGGAAGTGAGCCATCTGCCTATCCCTGCCGTGATGGTCGACCGTGCCATTGAGGGACTCGAGTGCGACAAGGTGATGTTCGACCACGAGATGGGCGGCTACATGGCTACGCGGTATCTGATTGAGCAGGGTCATCGCCGCATCGCCTGTCTGGTTAACGCGCGTCGCTCCAATACGGGCCGCAAGCGACTCGCCGGTTACGAGCGCGCGCTGCGCGAGGTGGGACTGCCCATCGACGCGCGCCTGGAGTTTGAGAGCGAATATTACATCCCGAGCGCCTACGAGGCCTCGGAGGCCGTGCTTGCAACCGATGCCACCGCCGTGTTTGCAAGCTCGGATAACATTGCCCTCGGTCTGCTCAAGCGCTTGCACGAGATGGGGAAGAGCATCCCAGGCGATATCTCGGTCGTAAGCTATGACAACTCGGCGGCCGACGTTCTCTTTGAGCCGGCGCTGACTGCGATTGAGCAGGATCCCGGTGTCCTTGCGGAGCATGCTTTTGCCTGCATGTCCAAACGTCTTGCCGGTAGGGGCGGTAGACGTGCCGAAGAAGTCGTTCTGGAGCCGGCGCTTATCGTGAAGGGCAGCGTGCTCGATCTTACCGAATGTAGCTAAGCGTACTTGTTTGTTTGCATAGATTGTATGCGGAGTGTCCGCTATTTACCGGCGGGGCCGGGGTGCCTGCCTTGTTTTGAGAAGTTCGCGGAGCCCACTTCTCAAAACAAGGCAGGCACCCCGGCCCTCGTCCGTGAACTCTTCCGCTGGGCGAGCTATAGACGCCGCGCACCGATGCGGTAAAGCGGTGGCTTGAAATTGGTGCTATATTCGGCTTGAGTTGTTTAATGCTAGTACGGGAGGCTGATATGGGGCTGTTCAAGAAGAAAAACCCGCAGGATGCCTTTGATCCCGATGTGTTTACCATCACGGATACGATTTTGGACCCACCGCGGTTTACGTTTTTGCCGGCTATCTACCAGGATGCCACGCGCCGCAAGTGGGCCGTGCATCAGCGCGGCGGCGAGCCGAAGATTTTTGACTACGCGGATGTGCTGCAGTGCGAAGTGGCCGAGGCGGGCGATCCGGAGGCCGAGGAAGTGGCCTCAAAACAGGAATTTGCCCAGCGTATCCTGGCAAATCCTGCCAAGGCGGCGAAAATAAACGCTGCCAAGCGTAATATGTGTCTTGGTATGGGCGTTGTTGTGGCGGTTCAGACGGGAAAAGACGAGGTTTCCAAATTAGAGATTCCCGTTATGACCGACGAAGTCAAACGCGATTCAAGTCTATATAAGTCGTATCGGAATGTCGCCGAGAAGATCAAGGCCGAATTTGATGCCATGGGAGGGCTGGCCTAATTTTGGCGGCATACGTTTCTGAATGAGGAGTCTGTGCAATGGCAGGCGAATCTTATGCAATTCCCCCCAAAGATCGTGCTGTTGAGGGAATTCTTTGGTATATCCAGCACCACCAGCTTGCCGGCGGCGATCGCCTGCCGGCTGAGCGCGTGCTGTGCGAAGAGATTGGCGTTTCGCGTACGGCGTTGCGCGCCGGTATCACGCGGCTCATCTCGTGTGGAACGCTCGAGAGCCGTCGCGGATCGGGTACGTATGTGTGTCCTCCCAAGCCGCTGAATATCTTCCAGGAAACGTATAACTTTTCCGATGCTGTGCGGACTGCCGGCCTGCACCCCTCTTCTCGTCTGGTTTCCACCGGGACCATCGAGGCGGATGAGGCGCTTGCCGACAAGCTTGGGGTGGCTGTGGGCGCTCCTTTACTCTGCATGCAGCGCATTCGACTTATAGAGGGCGAGCCGGCGTCAATCGAGACCGCTCACGTTAACCTGTCCCTGTGCCCCGCGCTTCCCGAGCACGATTTTGAGTGTGAGAGCCTTTACGATGTCTTGCTCAAAGAAGGTGGCGTGCGTGTTGAGCATGGACGTGAGCATATCTCCATCTCGCGTTTGAACGCCGAAGAGGCCGAGCTGCTCCAGCAAGAAGAGGGAACGCCGGTGTTCTATGAGAGCTCGATCGAATTTGATAAGGACATGCGTTTTGTGGAGCATTGCAAATCGGTGATTTTGCCCACAAAGTTCCGCTTTGCCGATAACGGCGAAGAGAACGGCATGAGGAGCGTGGCAGGTGAACAATGGCTGAAACAGTAGATGCCACCCCGGTTTATATGCGCATTCGACGCCGCATCGAGGAACGTATCGAGCGCGGTATATATCCCACGGGTTCCATGATTCCGTCCGAAAAAGACCTTGCCGAGGAATTTGGTACGACACGCTTGACCATCCGAAGCGCTGTCGATGAGCTGGTTCGGCGCGGGCAGATTCGCCGTGTTCGGGGAAAAGGTGCCTTTGTGGCGCAGAAAGTACCTGCTTTTTTTGAACGCACGGTCGGTTTCCGTGAATCGGTCCGTGCTTCGGGCGGCGAGCCGTCCGTCCGTATTCTCGCGCGTTCCAAGCGTTATGCGGGGCCATATTACGCCGACCTGTTTGGCATCGCCGAGGACGACCTGCTCTATTCCGTTCGACGCCTGAACTGCATAAACGGTAGCCCCGTATCGATTGAGACGGCGCTGATTCCCTGCCTGCTGTTCCCAACCATCGAAGATATTGACGTGTCGGTCTTCAGTTTGTACGAGACCTATGAGATGCTGGGCCGAAAGCCAGTCATGGCACAGGAAAAGCTCGATATCGAAGCGCTGGGCGCACGAGATGCCGGCCTCCTTGGACTGGAACAGGGCGATCTTGTTTTGCTTTTGGAATGCGTGAGCTATGACGCGAGCGGTCAGGCTATCGAGTATGTAAAGTCCTTCAATCGTGGCGATACGGGCGGCTACACCTATACGTACTAGCTGGTATTTTGTGAATAACGGCTGGGAAACTAACCAGTTTTGATCGTTGGGTCAGCTGTATATACAACCTTACAGGGCTCAAAATCGACCGTTCGCCGATGGGGATAAATTAATCGACAAAGAGGTATCAAAAAGCCGTAACCTGTAACTGTGATTGGTATCAAATACTAATGATTTGTTACGAGGTGAGACGATGAAGATGCTCGATTACGTTCAGCTTGCCCATGTGCGTATGGGGGAGAACCTCGAGCGTTCGTCTGAGCTGGTAGCGCAGCTCGTTGATATTTTCCAGTCCGGTTCTTTTGACGCGCTGCGCATCGTTGCTTCGGGTTCGTCGCGCCATGCCGCCGATTGCGCCCGCGATTACCTGCAAGATGCCCTGCAAATGCAGGTGTCCGTTGTGACGCCCGAGGCCTTCGTCGATTTTGAACACACCTATCCGCAGCATGTGCTCAACATTGCCGTTTCGCAGAGTGGCTATTCGACCAATACGATTGCGGCGCTCGATTACATGCGCGCACACGATATGGCTGCAGTTGCGCTCACGGCAAACGTCGAGGCACCCATCAAGGAACACGCTGACATCGTTCTTGACTACGGTGTGGGCGTCGAGTCGGTGGACTTTGTGACTCTGGGCGTCGAGGTGCTCGTTGAGTACCTGGTGCTCTTTGGTATTTACGGCGGTCAGGCGCGCGGAACGATTGACGCCAAGGGCGTTGCCCAGCGTCTTGACGACCTGCGTGAGGCTATCCAGGCCAATGCCGTGATGTGCAAGACCGCCGAGGCATATGTCCAAGACCGCATGCTCGAGCTTTCTGAGCACACGCCCGCCATGGTCGTCGGCAACGGCCCCAACTATGGCGTTGCCGAAGAGGCGGCCCTCAAGCTGAGCGAGACCATCAAGATTCCTGCCATGCATCACGAAGGCGAGGAGTTCGTCCACGGTCCCGAGATGCAGATCGTTCCGGGCTATCTGGTGTTTATCGTCGACGATCCGCAGGGGTCGGAGCGTCTTGCGAATATCGCTGATGCGCTATCGAACGTTACGACAAAAACGGTGCTGCTCACGGCCCATCCCAAGGGTAGGGCTCACGAGGTTGCGGTGCCTCAGGTGGCTCCGCTGCTCAGCGCAATTCCCAATCTTGTGTTCTTCCAGACGATTGCGGCCATGATAGCCGAGCGTCTGAAGTCATGGGACGTGCACCCGTATCTTGATGCCGTCTCCAAGCAAATGGAGGTCAAGGCAGAGGGCTACGAAGAGTCAGTCAATGCGCTTAAGGCCAAAGCGGCCGAGTGTTACGGAATGTAAGCGGGTTTTGATGCCCGTTGGCATGGGGGATGTGGAAACAACCCCAGAAAGGAGAGACAAATGAAGGAAACCGAGAAGATCGAGATCATGCATTTCGACCAGGAGGGCTATCTCGAGGACGGCAAGGCGCTCTACGAGACCGGCAAGAAGATGACCGCGCTCGCCGACAAGGTCGCCGACGAGGGCTACGACGCCGTGTTCCTGATGGGCGTCGGCGGCACCTGGGACGAGCTCATGCAGCTCGAGTACCTCATGAACAAGTTCGGCGACCGCGACCTCGAGGTCTACCTGATCCACGC
>JAUMNV010000074.1 GCA_031295725.1 Collinsella sp. | reverse complement strand
GTCGTGGGGCGGGTGACATCGCGACCACGGGGCTCCTCGATCTTACGACCGCGCCATTCGCCGCCGATGATTCTCATCCTCCGCTGACCTCCTTAAAAATGTGTCGATATCGCATGGCGACCGCATCGCGCAGGGGGCGCGTCGCCACAGAGTCAAGGTTGCAAGCATACCGCAAGAGCTCGACCGCGTCCAAATGGGCCCATTCGATAAGATCCTCGTCGGCATCCAGGTCCACAAAGCGCAGGGTCACGCCGCCGTGCTGGCGATACCCCAGGATCTCGCCCTCGTGGCGCAGGCGCAGGTCCATCTGGGCGAGCGTAAAGCCGTCCGAGGTCTTTTCGAGCGACTGGAGACGGTCTTGTGCCGCCGACGCGCCGCCGTTGCCCTTGGAGTGCGTCATGACCAGGCAGGTGCCCGACACGCTGCCGCGGCCCACGCGACCGCGCAGCTGGTGCAGGGCCGCCAAGCCAAAGCGCTCACCGTTCTCGATGACCATGACGGTGGCGTTGGGCACGTCGACGCCCACCTCGACCACCGTGGTCGAGACGAGCACGTCGATCTCTCCGCGCTTGAAGGCATCGATCACGCGGTCCTTCTCCCCCGCCGGCATGCGGCCGTGAAGGCGTTCGATGGTAAGTCCCGGCAACGCCAGGCGCAGGCGATCGAGCTCGGTTGCCGTATCGTGGAGCGGCACGGGCACGGTCACGCGGCCCTCGTCGTCGCGGGCGATACCAGGCACGTCTTCCAGCTCATCGGCCGAGTCACTCGGCTCCACGAGGGGGCAGATCACATAGGCCTGCTGGCCCTTTTCGTGCGCCTCGCGAATAGCGCCGTAGGCCAGGTCGCGGCTCGACTCGGTAAGCACGCGTGTCGTAACGCCCGCTCCCGGAACAGGTCGATGGCGAATAATGCTCGTGTCCAGGTCGCCGTAGACCGAAAGCGCCAGCGTACGTGGGATGGGCGTTGCCGTCATAACGAGCAGATCGGCACCGGGGCCCTTCGCGCGCAGGGCGTTGCGTTGGCCGACGCCAAACCGGTGCTGTTCATCGATGACCACGAGCGACAGATGCTTGAACGTGACATTGTCCGAAAGCACCGCGTGGGTGCCAAAGAGGACATCGAGCTCGCCGGACTGCAGCCGCTCATGGATACGCTCGCGCTCGGCCGCCGGAGTGGCACCCGTCAGCAGCGCCCACGTTATACCGGCCTGAGAGAGCAAGGGGCCGGTCTTATCGGCATATTGGCGCGCCAGCACGCCCGTGGGCGCCATAACGCAGGCCTGCGTGCCGCTATCGGCAGCCACAGCCAGCGCGCAGGCAGCAACGGCGGTCTTGCCGGTACCGACATCGCCCAGCAGCAGCCGGTTCATCACGCGCCCGCCATCGCACATATCATGCAGGATGTCTTGGAACGCGGCGTCCTGCTCGTCGCTCAGCGAAAACGGCAGGGCTTGCTTGAGCGCGGCCAGGTGCTCGCCCGCGGTGTGGGCATAGGGCACCACATCGACCAGGCCGCCGTCGTTGCGCAGGCGCAGCGCCAGCTGCAGGTAGAGGCACTCCTCGTAGGCAAGCCGTGCGCGCGCGATGTCGCGCTCAGCCATGCTCGAGGGAAAGTGGATCGAACGCAACGCGCGGGCATTGCTCATGAGCTTCCGCTTTGCGCGCAGCGGCGCGGGAATGGGATCAAAGGGATTGCCGACGACCTCGAGCGCGCCGCTTACGATGCGGCGCATCCACGCCTGGCTCACGCCATCACTCACGTAATGGACCGGCAGGATAGTGCCCGCGGCACGCCCTTCCTCGAGCTTTTCAAAGTGCGGCGAGGCCATCTGCTTAAAGCCGTAGGCAAACTCGACCTTGCCCATCACGGCCAGGCGGTCGCCCTGCTTAAGCTGCTGGGCAATCCAGGGCTGACGGAAAAAGGCGACCTGCAGCACGCCCGTCTCGTCAACGAGTGAGACCTCGGTCACCTGCATGCGCGGACGAGGCTGCTTTTGGACGATACGGTCGACCGTGGCGATGATGGTGCACACGGTACCGATGGGTGCCATCTCGATGGACCGCGAACGGGTAAAGTCGAGGTATCGATGAGGGATATGGAGAAGGAGGTCCCCCACCGTCCGAATTCCCAGACGGCGAAGGGCCTCCTCACGTTTACCCGAAACAAATTTGAGTCGCGCGATATCCTCGTCGAGCGCATTGCTCTGGGCAAAGCGCTCCGAGACGCGCGGCACGGAGCAGAGCTCGGACATGGGCAGATGCCTACTCGATTGAGAAGATTACGGGATAGAGCGGCTGCTCGCCACGATGGGCGTCGATCTCCAGATCGGGCTGAGCCTCCTCGATAGCGTCGACGATCTCCTGGAAGGCCTCATCGGACAGTTCCTCGCCGGCCAGAATCGTCAGCGCGTCACCCTCCTCTTCCTCCTGCATGCGGTTGATGCAATCGAGCGTGACCTGCTTCACGTCGGAGCCAACCACATCGATGGAGCCGGCAATGATGCCCATGACATCACCGGAGTGAATCGGCGAGCCGTCGGAGGCGCTGGAGTCGCGCACGGCGCGGGTGACCTCGCCATCGCGGACCTCGCTGATGGCGTCGACCATAGCGGCAACGGCGTCCTCGAGCTCAGAATCAGGCAGGACGGCGAACAGCGCGGAGAACGCCTGGGGAACGGTCTTGGTAGGAACGACGGCGACCTTCTTATCGGCGCAGGCAGAGGCAGCGGCCTCGGCAGCCATGCGGATGTTACCGTTGTTGGGCAGGATGATGACCGAGGTCGCGTTGACCTGGTCGACGGCGCCCAGCAGGTCGGCGGTCGAGGGGTTCATGGTCTGGCCACCCGAGACGATCACGTCAACACCAAGGGACTTGAGAATGTCGGCCTCGCCAGAACCGGCGGCAACGGCGACAAAGCCCAGCGCCTTGGCGGGCTCGGCGGCCTTTTCCTGGTCCTCGTGAATCTTAGCGGTACGGTCGTGAGCCTCCATCTCCATGTTGTGGATAAAGACCTCGTAGATCTGACCAAGCTGCAGCATGTGCTCGAGCACCAGGTTGGGGGTGTTGGAGTGCACATGGATCTTGTAGTCGGGATAGGCGCCCACGAGTAGCTCACAGTCGCCCATGGAACCCAGGAACTTAAGGCACTCGTCCTCGTCAAACGGGGCGTCAGCCTTAAAGAGGAACTCGTTGCAGTAGCGGAACTCCGAGCCCTCCCAATCGTCGTTGGCCTCGATCTCAACGCGACCAAGGGCCGCGTCGCGGGCAGAGCCAGCGGAATCAAACGTGGCGGAGAAATCCTCGACAACGGTGCTGCGGCCAAGCGCGGCGGCAACAAAATTCTCAAGGAAAATAGCAAAGCCGAAGGCGCCGGAGTCAACCACGCCGTTCTCCTTCAGAACGGGCAGCAGGTCAGGCGTGCGAGCGACGGACTGATATGCCTCGACGACGATGGCGTCGAGCGCATCCTCGGCCGAGAACTTCTTCTTCTCGCACTCGTCTGCCTTGGTCGAGACATCGCGCAGGACCGTGAGGATCGTGCCCTCGATGGGCTTGCGGACAGCCTGGAAGGCAACCTTGACGGCGCGACGGAAGGCGAAGGCGATGTTGGCAGCCGTAATAGGCTCATCGGCAGAGACGAGGCCCTCGGCCACACCGCGCAGAATCTGCGAGGTGATGACGCCGGAGTTGCCGCGGGCACCCATCAGGGAGCCGTGGGTGATGGCGCCGGCGATGGCTTCCATGTCGGCGTCGGCAGGAAGAGCAGAAAGCTCCTTGGTCACCGAGGCGAGCGTGAGCGACATGTTGGTGCCGGTATCGCCATCGGGTACGGGGAAGACGTTGAGCTTGTTGATCTCCTCGGCCTTGTCGGAAACGGCAGCCGCAGCGATCGGAAAACAGGTGCGAATGGTCTTTGCAATCATGGGTATTTGAATCTCCGTTTTCGGATGCTAGTTCAGACGG
>JAUMNV010000073.1 GCA_031295725.1 Collinsella sp. | reverse complement strand
TAGCTATTACAGCACCCGTTGCTCCGCCGGTGCCGATAACCCCGATGTCGAGCGCACCCAGGGTAACGCCTTCGCCGGCGCCAAGAACCCCTACCTGCAGGAGAGCCAGTGGGGCTGGGCCATCGATCCGCTGGGCTTCCGTATTACGCTCAACGACCTGTACGACCGTTATCAGAAGCCGCTGTTTGTGGTCGAGAACGGCCTGGGCGCCAAGGATGTTGTCGAGGAGGATGGCTCCATCAACGACGACTACCGTATCGACTATCTGCGCCAGCATATCGCCGCGATGCGCGATGCGGTGACCGAGGACGGCGTTGACCTACTGGGCTACACCACCTGGGGCCCGATCGACCTGGTGTCTGCCGGCACGGGCGAGATGTCTAAGCGCTACGGCTTTATCTACGTCGATCGCGACGACGCCGGCAACGGTACCCTCAAGCGTTCCAAAAAGAAGAGCTTCGACTGGTACAAGAAGGTTATTGCTTCTAATGGTGAGGACCTGTCCTAAGGGCACTGAGGCGCTCAACCTTGGGGCTCCAACCCTCCTCGCGTACCTAAGTACGCTTCGTCGGGCTTGTCGCTCCCAATCTTGAGCACCTCAGGCCCTTAGGGGGCGGGCCTGACCGCTGTGGATTTCGCGTGCTCATCCTCATAGCCTCCTGACCAAGGCGCCCGGCGAACAGCTCATGCTCGCCGGGCGCCTTGCCGTCTGCGGATTTTGGGGCCACTCATTGGGGACGTACTTAAATGAGTGGTAGTTGGAGACACTCCTGGCCGAGCTAGAGATCGCGCGCGTCCCTTCCGGTCCATGCGGCTCAAAATCGCGGCGTGATGTGGACGGCTGGGGTCGAATTGGCAACATTTCGAGCCTGGCTTCGATATTGAGACTGGTTCTTTATTAAAATAGATTTCCAGACAATTGAGCGGCCGGGGGTTAACTATGAGGGGCATAGGAGACACAACCGCATATCTGCGTCGGGGCATTCGGGAGATTATATGCCTGGCGCTGTTCTTCTTCACGTTTTTGGCGTGCGAGTATCTCTTTGATGTGCGCATAGCCGAGTTCGTGCCATCGAGTGAGGTTGTCATCTACGAGAGCATCGTTGTCGGCGCGAACGTGATTGGCTTTTTCGTGCGCCCATTTCTGTACTATCGCCTTCCCCAGACGATCGATGCGACGAGCGATATTACAGGCGTGCTGTTGGTATCGGCGTTGCTGCTGATGATTACGGCAGTGCGGTTTGAGGTAGTAATTGCCGGCGGCCTGGTGGCGTGCTGCGCCCTGGGCTATTGCGGATCGACCGCCCATGCCAATCTTGCGCGGCGTTTTGCGCAGACGCCCTGCTTGGCGCGCGCCGCCGCACTTTCTTACGCCATGGGCGTTCTGGTGCAGGTTCTCAACCACATGGTGGTGCCTGTCGGCATTCCTCAGCAGGCTGTTCTGGTCGTCTGTGCGATCGCGCAGGTGGCGTTGCTCCACGGTGCCCGACGCGCCAAGCTGCGCGACGAGTCCGATCCCAACTTTGAACCCAGTGCTGCCGGGCTTTCGGTAGATGCTCTGGAATATGGCGCCAAGTGGCATGACGATCCCGAGGCAAAGGCGGCATTCCGTCGCGCCGTAGTTCGCCTGACCGTGGCGACGGCGTATCTTTCCAGCGTATTCGCCGCTCTCAACGCGGGCTTCACGACCCTGCATGCTGTCGGAGCCGTCGATTTGGGCGATTGGCCGCGCCTGCTGCTTGTCGTGAGCTCGTTGGTCGCTGGCGCACTATTTGACCTGCACGGCCGCTCGTATATGAATATCGGCATGACATGTGCCGCCATACTGTCCACGCTTTCGTTCTTTGTGCTCATCGTCGATGGCAATGGCGGCAACGAGCTTGCTGCCACGATCATCTTTTATCTGGGCTTGGGCTTTTTCGTGGTGTTCTTTACCACAAAATATGCCGCCGTCTCGCTCTATGCGCGCTGGTCATATTTTTGGCCGTGCATGGGTCGCGTCGTCAACAACGTGTGCTCGATGTTCGTGACGGCGCCGGCAGTGGCGATTATCTCGAGTCAAAATGTGCTGGCTGCGGTCGGTGCGGCGCTCGTGATGTTTGTGGGCATTGCGATTACGCTGCTGGGGCAGTTGGGGCAACGGGCCGATGATGCCGCGATGCGGGACGGACTGCCGCTTGCCACCGACGATCTTGGTGGGGATCTTGCGCCCACATGCTCCGACCCCGAGCCCGTGGAGGCAGCGGAGCTCACGTCCGATGAACGTCTTGATGCCTTCGTTGCCACCTTTGAGCTTACAGAGCGCGAGCGCGATATTCTTGAGGCCTTGGTCGTTTCGGACCAGAGCGTTCAGGACATCGCCACAACGCTCTTTATTTCGCGCTCCACGCTCTATCGCCACATTTCCTCGATCAACAAAAAGGCCGGTACCGCCTCGCGCGTGGCCCTCATCAACTTCTTCTGGTCCTGGACGCCCAAGGACTAGCTAATCTCCCAATAAGTTGCGGTGGAATAGTCCCTAAATTAAAGTCACGGGGCTTTAAACAGGAACTATTTCACCGCAACTGCTGGGGGGATAGACTGCGGCGGCGGCAGAGGCAGCGGCAGCGGCGTTGGCAGCTGTGGTAGTGGCAACGGCAGCTGGCAGGGTGTTTTCCGTCTACTTGCTACAGCAGCTCGCCGTGGCGGGCAATGTAGCGGCACTTTGCCAGCTGGGTGAGCGCGATATAGGCGGTAACGATGCCAATGAGCAGCCCAAAAAAGCTCGTGGGCAGCGGCATGAGGCCGAGCACATCGGCGATGGGGCTTGCCGGCAGCCAGGTGACGAGCGCCAGGCCCAGCACGGTAAGAACGCACAATGCGGGCGCGGCGTGGTCGCGCGGGCTCGGCAGATGCGGGGAGCGCAACATGTGGACCACGAGTGTCTGCGACCACATGGACTCGACAAACCAGCCGCTCTGGAAGAGCGCAGCAAAGGTCGCCATACCCGCGACGTCGCCCGCGGCGGCAAGCTCGGACCAGCTTGCGTCCACGACGGTGGGGCACACGACAAAGAAGAGCGCGGCGAAGGTCACGATGTCAAACAGCGAGCTCACGGGGCCCAGCTCGAGCATAAAGCCCTTGATGGACGCGGCGTCCCAGGCACGCGGACGGGCAGTCCAGGCGTCATCGACGGTGTCCCACGGCAGTGCGATGCACACGATCTCGTAGACCAGCGACAGCAGTACCAGCTGCAGGGCGCTCATGGGCAAAAACGGCAAGAACAGGCTCGCGACGGTCACGGACAGCACATTGCCAAAGTTGGAGCTCACCGTGGTCTTGAGGTACTTGAGCAGGTTGCCGTAAGTGCGACGGCCTTCGATGATGCCGCGCTCGAGCACGCCCAGGTCCTTCTGAAGCAAGATGATATCGGCGGATTCCTTGGCAATATCGACGGCCGAATCGACCGAGATGCCGCAATCGCTCGCACGCATGGCGGCGGCGTCGTTGATGCCGTCGCCCATAAAGCCCACGGTGTGGCCGAGCATCTCGCGCATGACACGTACCAGGCGCGCCTTCTGCAGCGGCGAGAGCTTGGCGAAGAGGTGGGTTTTCTCGGCGCGCTTGGCAAGTTCGGCGTCATCGAGCGCATCGATCTCGGAGCCGAGCAAGACGTTGCTCGCATCGATGCCAATCTGCTCGCAGACGGTGGCGGCGACGCGGTCGTTGTCGCCGGTTAGGACCTTGACCGCCACGCCCTTGGCCTCGAGGGTGGCGACGGCGCCCGCGGCACTTGCTTTGGGCGGATCGAGGAAGGCCAAAAAGCCCATCAGCACCATGTCGCACTCGTCGGCGATGCCAAACTCGCCCACGCGGCGCGGATTGGTCTTCTGCGCCACGGCAATTACGCGTAGGCCCTCGGCGTTAAGTCCGGCGATCTGCTTGCGAATCTGGGCGAGCTTCTCGTCGGTGAGCGGCTGAGCGATGCCATCGATCTCGACAAAGGAGCAGATCTCGAGCATTTCCTCGGCAGCGCCCTTGGTAACCATCTGGGTTTTGCCTTGGGCGTCGGCGACAACTACGCTCAGGCGACGGCGCGAGAAATCGAAGGGAACCTCGTCGACCTTGGTGTAGCGGTCGCGCAGGCTCTGGCTCAGCATGGAATCGGGTGCGACGGTCGAGGGCGTCACATCGGCACGGTCGATTACGGCCAGGTCGATAAGATTTTTGAGGCCGGTCTGGAAGAAGCTGTTCAAAAACGCATAGCGCAGCACGCGCGCGTCCTCGTTGCCATCGGTGTTGAGGTAGCGCTCGAGCACGATGCGGTCTTCGGTGAGGGTGCCGGTCTTGTCGCAGCACAGGACGTCCATCGCGCCGAGGTTTTGAATCGCCGGCAGCTCCTTGACGATAACCTGGCGACGGGCGAGGTCCTTGGCGCCCTGCGATAGGCTCGTGGTCACGATGACGGGAAGCATTTGCGGCGTGATGCCCACGGCCACGCTCGTGGCGAACAGCAGCGCGTCGATGACGTTGCCCTTGGTGGCGGCGTTGATGGCAAAGACGACCGGCGCCATAACGAGCATGAGGCGTACGAGCAACATGGAGACGCTCGAGACGCCGCGGTCAAACGCGCTCTTTTCGCCGCGCCCGTTGAGCATCTTGGCGATGCCGCCCAGGTAGGTGTCCGAGCCGGTGGCAACGACAAGCGCCATGGCGGCGCCGTTTTGCACGGAGGTGCCGGTAAAGACGATGTTCTTGCAGGCAGAGAGTGGCAGTGCGGAGCCGTCGGCGCCCTCGACGACGGTGACGGCGGTGGTCTTCTCGACGGCCTCGCTCTCGCCGGTGAGTGCGGACTCGATCACAAACAAGTCGCGCGCGGTGATGATGCGGGCATCTGCCGGCACCATATCGCCGGCAGAGAGACGGATTACATCGCCGGGGACGAGCTCGTCGAAGGGGATCTCGATGCGCTCGCCGTCGCGCAGGGCGGTGCAAGTGTTGGAGACCAGGTCCTTGAGGGCCTCGGCCGCATTGCCGCTGCGGGCTTCCTGGATAAACTTCATGCCGCCCGATACCAGCAGCATGATGCCGATGACGATGGCCGTGGAGGGGTCGCGCTGCGGCTCGGGCACGGCGAGCACGTCGATGTAGAGCGAGACCAGTGCGAGCGCGGCGAGGATGCCGGCGAAGGGATCGATGAGCGCGTCGGCGATGCGGCGGGCGAGCGTTTTGGTCGTTGCCTCGATGGTGTTGGGGCCGACGGCGTTCAGGCGCTCAGTTGCCTGCTCGACGGTGAGGCCGTTTGTCGTGGCGTCAAGCAGTACGAGGGCGTCCTCGGCACTATGGGTGGCGGCGAATATGGTGTTCTTGGACAGGCCGGTATGAGCGGCAGGGCGCGCCGTGCGGCGGCGTTTGGAGATGGCTTCGAGTACCGTGACGGTTTTGAGCATCAGCATAGGGTCCTCCTTGTTAAGGGGAGTTAGCGTACGTGTCGTATTTGCTTCAAAAACCTAGATGTCGCTCACGTCAAGCTCTTGAGCCCACAAAGGGTGCAGCGCGCCTTTGCGGTGGTTTTGGCGATCTGCCGGTGGCGTTTATGCGTGTGCGGAGTCCTCGCGGCGTGCCGAGGGCGACATGCAGGTTTTTCGACTAGGACTGCCTTCCATGGCACACCTCCTAAAGGCTGAGCGCAGCGCGCTTTGGGTATCTCGTACCCCTTTTTAATCCGCCCGTATTCTTGATGAGGGGGTTTGGCATGTCAACCCCATTGTTCGGAAAACCATTCCCCCTGACAAAGCCTTTACAGAATGCCGTGGCCCCAAAGCGCGCCCGCATCTACGCTTCGCCTGCGCTAAACTGGAAGGCACGTACGCGATTACGAGAGGAGCCCGCATGGAGGCTTACAAGCAAGAGTTCATCAAGTTTATGGTCGAGTCCGACGTCCTTAAGTTCGGCAGCTTTACGCTCAAGAGCGGCCGTCAGTCCCCGTTCTTTATGAACGCCGGCGCTTACGTGACGGGCTATCAGCTCAAGAAGCTGGGCGAGTATTACGCCCAGGCCATCCACGATAACTTTGGCGACGACTTTGATGTGCTGTTTGGACCGGCCTACAAGGGTATTCCGCTGGCCGTCGTGACCGCAATTGCCTACCACGAGCTGTACGGCAAGGAGGTCAAGTACTGCTGCGACCGCAAGGAGGCCAAGGACCACGGTGCCGACAAGGGCAACCTGCTGGGCTACGAGCCCCAGGACGGCGACCGCGTGGTCATGGTCGAGGACGTCACCACCAGCGGTAAGTCCATCGACGAGACCTATCCTAAGGTCAAGGCTGCTGCCGATGTCGAGATCAAGGGCCTCATCGTGTCCCTCAACCGCATGGAGGTCGGCAAGGGTGGCGTGACCACCGCGCAGAAGGAGATCGAGGCCAAGTACGGTTTCCCCGTCGCGAGCATCGTCTCCATGGCCGAGGTCGTCGAGACCCTCTACAACCACGAGATCGACGGCAAGGTCGTCATTGATGACGAACTCAAGGCTGCCATCGACGCCTACTACGAGCAGTACGGAGCACGTTAGTTACGGCGTTTTACCAAACGCCGTAACTGCTCGACGCTGCGCGGGCCGCATTTGGACAATCTGACGTTCAACTTCAAGGGCGCGACCAGAAGGTCAGCGCCCTTTCGTTTCACGTCACCTTGTCTCAAATGCGACCCGCTCGCTGTCCGTTCTCTACCTGCGGCGTCGTCTTGCTCCGAATGCGGCTCGCTTGCTGTCGTTGCCGAAACATCGGCGTTGCCGGAGTAGTCATTGGGGACGTTCATAAATGACTACTCAGGAATGAGCGTGGATAATCTCCCGTTTTTGGCCTGTGTGCGGGCTCAAAGTGGGAGATTATCCACGCTCGCTTTAATTTGCCTGGGCTGCGATGCCTATCTAATCGGCTCGGCGTCTTCCCTGAGAATCGAAAGATACTCTTCATACCCGTACTGCCGGTATCTCTGTCTTGACTCGTCGAGCGGACGGAGGATACCCAATTCTTCAAATGATTTGACGAGCGAGCTCGCGGTACTCCTGCCGATATCGAGTTGGGCAGCGATGAATGCGGTGTCGACGATGGGGTGCTCTTCAAGAATGCCCAACAGCCTTTGCCCGTTTGCAGCAGTCCTTCCGAGATTTTCGGTAATGGTTGCTGTGGAACGGTTATGGAGGTCAACAAGGTTTTTTAAAGACCCTACCGAGTCCTTCGCACTCTCGAGAAGACTGTTGCAGAAAAACTCTATCCATTCCTCGTAAGTGCCTCTCTCCCTTACGGATGTGAGTTGCCGGTAGTACTCGCTTCGGTTTTTCTTGAACTGGAACGATGGATAGAACAAGCAAGAATGAAGAACGCCATCATTGATGAGCATAAGTGTAATGAGAAGCCTGCCCAGGCGACCGTTTCCGTCTAGGAATGGATGGGCAGTTTCAAATTGGTAATGGACGAGCGCCGCCCGCACAATCGGATCCATTTCGACTAGAGGCTCATTGATAAAGCGTTCGAGGTCCTGGAGCGTGTTACTCAAATCTTCAATGTTTGGAGGGACAAACGATGCGGTTGCAATGGTGCAGCCTGAGGGGCCAATCCAGTTTTGTGAGGAGCGCAGCTCGCCTGGATTCTTCTCCGTTCCGCGCACTCCGTCCAGCAGGACCGCATGAACTTGCCTAAGAAGTCTCGTGCACAAGGGCATCTTTTTGAGCAGTTCTACGCCGCGGTCGACAGCACGGACGTAATTCACGACGTCTGCGACATCTTTATGATGGAGTTGTGTTTGTGATGGACTAAGTAGGTCGTCAAACGTGCACTGGGTTCCCTCAATTTGCGAAGAAAGGAGTGCTTCTTTGCGCACGTACATTGTCAGATACATGTCGGCGTTGGGAACAAAGTAGAGCATGCCTTCAAGCTCTCCAAGCTTTCGTGAGCATGCGGAAAGCGTGCGATAGGTTTCCTCGGTGAGGTTTAGCTGCCTCAATGATTGCAAGGGCGTTGGAAAAAACGAATAGTAAGCCAATTTCCCCGATAGATTATTGCGGAGCGTTCCCTGGCCGTTCTCCTCGATTTGCATCGCGCCCTCCATATCTTTAGTGCCGGAAACTCGTTATTAGGCTAATCATATCAATTCTAATAACGAGTTTAATGATTAAATAGTTATTAGAATTGATATAAACAATCTAATGATGAGAAGTCGTTATTACTTGACCATGGAGCTCGGCTTGGTACAGGGGGGGTCATCCAAAATGAACGTGGATAATCTCCCGTTTTTGGCTCGGTGACGGCCTCAAAGTCAAAGTGGGAGATTATCCACGCTCGTTAGTTAAGCGTCCGAAAATCCACACTCGCCAAACCTACCAAAAAGGGACGGGTTTATTTTGGCACGTTTCGGTAGGTATCAGGAGGTGCCAGGAGCGGGGTGGCGGCGGGGTGCCGCTGCGAAAAGAAGTATCGGGTTTGGCGTGCCCGCTTCTGCCCGTCCCGCGCGTGGGCGATACTCGGCTTATCGAACCGCGATGCAAAGGAGATGCTCATCCCACGAGCACTACCGGGAAGGGCTTGCGATTCGAGTCCCCACCTTAGCATTTGAACCATTTGGCACTATAATTACCGTAGGCATGCGCACAACGTTGCGCTTAATCAAGAGGAGAAAACGTATGGGTCTGTTTGATATGTTCAAGAAGAAGGCTGAGCCCGCGGCTGCCGCTGCTCCGGCCTCCATCTCTGCTTCTGCCGGCGCCGACGTGCTGTGCTCGCCCGTCAAGGGCAAGGTCATCAAGATGGCCGACGTGCCCGATCCCGTCTTTGGTGGCGAGGTTCTGGGCAAGGGCTGTGCCGTGTGGCCCGAGGACGATCTGGTCTACGCTCCCTGCGACGGTAAGGTGACCGTCACCATGGGTCACGCCGTGGGCCTGCAGTCCGATAGCGGCATCGAGGTTCTGGTGCACGTTGGCGTCGATACCGTCAACATGAACGGCGATGGCTTCGAGGGCTTCGTCAAGGCCGACGACGTTGTGAAGGCTGGCCAGCCCATACTCAAGATCGACCGCGCCAAGATCGCCGCTGCCGGTTACAAGGACTGCGTCGTCGTGGCCGTGTCCAACACCGCCGAGTTTGCCGATGTCGAGCTCACCGTTGAGGCAGAGTCCGCCGTCGCCGCCGGTGACGCCATCGTCAAGGTCGTCCGCAAGTAAACTGCGGCATCCAAAGGCTGTGCGAGGGTGGTCGGGTTTTCCGGCCACCTTTTTTATTGCACCGCGGGAAAGCGTTTTATTGCACGTTGGGTGGGCTTGCAAACCGTTCGGACGCTAAAACGAACCGACCGCGCCTTCGCGTTGCCGAGGGTGTTCATAAGTGGATAGTATGGGCTTACTTATTACAACGTGCGCCGCGTCTGGGAAGCGCAGTGCCGCTCATTGGGAGGAACAACATGAAAAAGAAGCTGCTGCTTGCGCCCCTCATGGCCGTCTTGGTTGCATGTGTGGTCGTGCTTTCCGGCTGTGGAGGTCCTTCGGTTGAGGAGCTCATCACCGAGGATCTTACGACGCAGTTTGACGAGGTCAAGAACGGTGGCGACGACTTCCTTTCTGGTCTGGAGGAGGCTTCGGGCGACGAGTTCGAGCAGCTGGGTATCGATCCCAAGGAGTATGCCAAGACCTATCTCGAGGGCTTTGACTACAAGATCGGCGACGTGACGGTCGACGAGGACAAGGGTGTCGCGACCGCCGAGGTCTCTATCACCTGCAAGTCTATGAACAAGATCGTCGAGGACTTCTCCACCCAGTATCAGGAGAAGGTCGCCGCGCTTGACACGGTTCCTTCCGATGACGAGCTGTACAAGATGGCCGGTCAGGCTATGGTCGATGTGACCAAGGCCACCGAGCCCAGGAAGACCACGGTTATCTTCAAGTACACCTGCAACGACGACGGCGAGTGGTCTGCCGACGACTCCGTCAACTCCGAGATGATGGATGCAATGCTGAGCTAGTTCGTTGCGCGGTAGTTCGTTACGGCGTTTTACCAAACGCCGTAACTGCTCGACGCTGCAAACACCCCTAAGCGGCAATCTGACGTTCAATTTCAAGGGCGCGACCAGAAGGTCAGCGCCCTTTCATTTCACGTCACCTTGCTCGCTTAGGGGCGTTTTCGCTGTCCGTTCTCTACCTGCGGCGTTGCCATGGTGGTCATTGGGGCGGCACTTGGGGACGTTCCTTTTCTGCCGGCAGTTGGGGACATTCCTTGTGCTAGCGTTGCATCGAGTGCTTGGGAAACCGCGACCCGGTTTTTGGCCGAATAGTGGGTCGCATTTTCCGGATGGGGTGGGTTGCGGAAAGTGCGACCCGGAATATTGCTCTGAAACGGGATGCGGTTTCCCTGATGTGCCTCAAACGGAAAGCGCATCCCATTCCGGAGCTCCAAAACGGGACGCGCTTTCTGCGCGGAAGAATTGTCGCAGCTGCGTTAAGCAGTGTCGCTCGTTACTCGCCCAGGATTAGCGCTGCGAGCTCGCCCTGGGTGTCCACCACGTAGTCGGCGCCGGCGGCTTCCAGCTCTGCGCGGCCGCGGAAACCCCAGCTGACGCCCGCACTCTTAAGGCCGGCGTTGTGGCCGGTCAGGATATCGACATTGGAATCGCCTACGTAGAGCGTGGTCGCCGGGTCGGCGCCTAGCTCTTCCATCACATGCAGCGTGACGGGTGCTTCGGGCTTGGGCGGAAACGCATCGACACGGCCCTGCACCAGCGCAAAGCGCTCGGAACCAAAATACTTTTCGATAAGCGGAGCCGCCGAGACGTGGTCCTTGTT
>JAUMNV010000065.1 GCA_031295725.1 Collinsella sp. | reverse complement strand
TTGAATATTAGACAGATCTAGATTAATCCCTTACGGCGCACGGATCCAACGTGGCATCAGTGCGCATTTACTTGTTTCTCTTTCTCGACTTCTTGAGAATCGCTTCCAGTGCTCGTGTGCGGTCATCTTCGAGACGGACCGCAGCAACAGCGGCCCCCGACGCGATTTCCGGCACGACCTGCTTTCCCTGCTTCTTGAGCTCAATGAAACCTTGCTCGGCAAGATGCTTCCTAGCCTTTTGGAGCGCGGAGACGGAAATACCCAGAAGCTCTGCCAGCTCCGGGTTCTTCATCGCGCCGCGGGGGTGGTCCAGCAGACTTTGGGACACGAGGTCGCCGAACACGACACAGGCTGCATCGTGGAACGCATCACTTGCAAGCATGAATCTCGGCACGTGAAGGAACTGACCGCTAATCAATTCGCTTTTGGACATGCCGACAAAGTTACCGATTTCATCAAAGTCAACCGAAAGAGCCCCGCTTTCCGAGCGCACGACCCATCCCCAACCAACCATCTCGTTGATGGTTGTACTCACTCGGCACCGATCGATATCAAGTTCGACGGCCGTTGACTCACGAAGCTCGGAAAGACCAGATCCGATATGCGAGAGCAGGATAACGGTTCCGATCGAGCATTTGCGCCCATTCGGCATCGTCTTGCCAACCACCGAAACGAGACCGAGGCGCACAAGAAGCCATGGATAGTCCTTGAGCTCACGGGTTGCGACGGGGCGCTGCAGCACAGGCACTGCAGCGGAAGTACCCAGATTGCCTCCACCAACCGAAAGCTCGGTTTGGAACACGAACGGCGCAGGGGCATCATTCGATTTTTCAGATTGACTGCCGACGGCGGCAGCCAGAGCGTTGGCCAAGCTGGTCATGATTATCACGACCTCTAGCCGACAGCATCATCTGCCAAGGTACATCCACAAAAACCAGCGGTAGAACCGAAGGTACTATGGTATGATGTCCTTGACAAATCGATATCACGTCGGAAAGAAAGACTCATTTGCTTGGCGGCTGCGAGTCTTTTTTTCTGCCTATTTTTCCTCATCGCCAGCCCGATCCTCGCGCTCATGAAGCATCTGGTTGCGCAAAAGCACGCCGATATACCCGGACTTGTTCATTCCGGTCTGCTCGGTAACCTCGGTAAGATAATCCACGAGCTCAACGGGAAGGGTGAGCAACACGCGCTTCTTGGACGGAGTTGCGTCCTTCTTGGATTCCATCTCAAATACCTTTCTGGCCGAATTTACATTGCAAATAGTATATCCGTATATATCACGATGTTCAAATCTATTTCTTCACGGTTGAATGCGTTGTCATAACCCCTTAACGCGTACTGATGCAACGTTGCATCAGTACATAACGTTGCATGAGTACGCACATAGCGTTGCATGAGTACACATTTATGTTGCATCAGTACGTGATAAATAGGGGTTAACGTTGCATGAGTACATGTCCCTATATATGTAGAGAAAAGAGAATTGAGAATTAAGAGAGAGGGCCACAAGTGGCCTAGAACCCTTGCTTGAAACTCACTGAAAGACGAACGTCTTTTTGCAATCGTGAGGTGACTACAGATAGGGCATCTTTTTCAGCTGCTATCCATTCCGACATTCAGTCGACCTCACGTCTAGACCACGGAAACGGCCACAGAATCGAATATCTGACACTTTGGAACCAATTCGACCGTATTCCTCAGACTGCATTATTTCGATGCCTTAAATCGGATCTGAGAGCCTACAAGAAAGAAAAAGCACCTTCCAGTGCTCTTCTTGACTGACGTTTGATTAAGATATGTTCGCGAAATGCGATATCAGGATGCTTGTTCCAATTCTTCAATCAGATTGAGCAATCGGTTTACGGCTGGTCCTAGAAGGTCTGAAAGAGCGAGCGTGATTTCACTCCCTGATTCCTCCATTGCCATTGCGAGGCCCTTTAGGCCATGAAGCTCGATGGCGAACTTGTCGTAAATTTCGGCGCGCGTCTCCTCGGCCGTTTTCGTCGAGTCTTCGATGGCATCCTCTGGGATGGTGAACGAATCAATATTGTCGCTCTCTTCGAGCAGGCCGAGCAATCGGTTTACGGCTGGGCCGAGAAGGTCGGCCAGCGCGAACAGGGCTTCGTTTTCGGATGTGTTCATCACCTGCGAAAGCCCGCTGAGCCCACAGAGCTCCGTGGTGATGTCGCCGCTGAGCTTCCTGCGTTTCTCGCTTTGAGTCATATCGGCTCCTTTTCTCATCGATTCCGAAACTAACCTATCGGTCTTCGTTTTCCGCCTCTTTAAGCAGTTCATCGACAGCGTTCTGCATCACAGCTGTCATCGTCCTGCCCTCCTGCTTGCAGTAGGCCTTCAGGGCTGCGTGCTTCTTTGCCGACACGTAAAACGTAATCATCTTGCGCTCGTCGGTCCCGGCATCACCCTTGTGTGCGGTGTCCTGGTTGTCCATGAGGCGCTTTTTGGCCGGCTTGGTGTTGTTGTTGGCAAATGCATTGAAGTTATTTTTAACGGCCATTCAGGGCCTCCCTGAGCTCGCTGTAGACGTCATCGTATCCGTAGAGTGCCGATCCGAACGGCAGCCCGAAGTAGCCCTTCAGGTCCTCCTTCTGGCGGATCGCCGTGTCGAAGTAGGAAATACCGCCGGCGGCAAGGTTTTCCTGCGCAGCCTTGAAACCGTTGGTGTTCGTCAGCACGCGGGTAAGAAGCACGGCGTACGGCCTCCCGTTCGCTTCCATCGTTTTCACGGTCTCGGCCGTTTTCACGAGGTCTGCGTTGCCGGTGCCAGTCGGCACGATGACGAAGTCCGACGCGTCCTGCGCCGCGTCCAAGATGGCCCCATTGGGTGGGCAATCGATGAAGGCCCAGCGGCCCGGATCGCCTTTGAACTTCTTCGCCGCCCGTTTGACGGTTGCGGGGTTCGCGGCGTCGACGGCGAAGGGAAGTTCCTCGCCGTTGTCCTCGGCGTTATCGGCCCAGAAGGTGGCCGATCCTTGCGGGTCAGCGTCGAGTACGACGACTTCCTTGCCGTCGCGAGCGGCGGCCGTCGCGAGCGCGATGCAGCTCGTCGTCTTGCCCACACCGCCCTTCAGATTGATCAGCGAAACGATCATTTTTGCACCGGTCCTTTCCATAATTCTTCTAGAACATTTCTAGAAACCTTCTAGATTCATTTTACCGCACCGCAATGCTCCATAACCCATGAATCCCTGCAAATCTAGAAATACTCTAGAAGTTTTATAGAAACTTACTAGAAGATTTCTAGATACAATCACGATCACGCGTACCTTTCTGGTTTGCGCCTTGATACGATAAATGAAGACTCAGTTGGGAGAGGGAGGGGGTTGTGGTGGCTGGCTTTTGGCAAGTGTTTGCACTTCTGGGCCACCTCGGTTTTGCAACGGTCCTTACCGTATGGCCGAACGACTTCGGCCGTCATCCCCGCCTTATCCGTGCCATCGGCATTCTCGGGTTGATCACCGGCGCCCCGCGCGTTCTTCGATTTGGCCTAGCTATTTGAGAAGCGACGGCGCGGCAGACAAGCAGATTAAGGTGGAAGGAAATGACCAGGCGCCCACCGCGCCGCCATCCAAAGTGTATCGCTCGCCTTCAGCCTAATAGTTCCTAATAGTGCCCATGCACCTGACTATTAGCGACTATTAACCTAAAGACCCTGAAAATTCGTCTATTAACCGGTATTACCGCAGGAAGATAGCCAAATCCAGACGCCTCAACACCCGGAAGCCAACAATTTATTTCTATAATTCTTCTAGAAAATCCCTAGAAACCTTATAGAAGAATTATAGATTCAACTCATGCTGCGTCCCTCTTCGTTTCGGGCATACTGTCGGCAAGAAGACGATTTCAAGGAGGCGGACATGCTCCAGAACGTACTTGGCAGCGACGGACAGATGCACGTCGAGAACCAGGTCGGCAACATGAGAATCGACCTCACGACCGGTGAGACCAAGACGGTCGTTCCGTGAGCCGGTGGTATGAACACGGTCATTGGCCCCGACGGGACCCATACCGAGTTTCAGACCGGCCAGATGCGCCAGACTCTCGGTAAGCCCGGGTTCGACTGGTTGTTCAATAAGCACTGACAAACGGTCGGTAAAACATAGGCGCTCTTAAAAATATGTGACCATAAGACCAGGCTAACATGTGCTCACAGACATATAGTCACAGCTGTAGATCGGTTTAATCCGCAGTCCGTAAGCTGAAGCTGCCTCAACGACCCGTGTCGGGCGAAACGCAAAAGGGGAATCCCTTTTGCGGGATTCCCCTTTCCGAGTCGTTATGCGATTTGTCCTACATCTGCCCGCGGCGCTTCTTCTGGTCGAGGAAGACGCCGGCCGCCACAAGGACGGTACCGCCGATGGCGAACGTCTCGCCGATGAGTCCCGCGCAGCGGACTCCGGGCGAGGGCTGGAGCAAGTTGATGGAAGACCTTACCGATTTGCGAACGGTTTTGCCCGAAGCATCCTGCACCGCCGGATTCTTTTGGAACGGCCTCTCGTTTGATTGCTTTCCTATCGCTTGCTCCCAGACTGGGCGTCTAAAAAGGCGGCCGAACCGGCCGCCCACAAATAAATAAACATTTACCGAATGGAAGAGAAGAGGAACGATGCCCATTACTCCCAATGACCGGCCACGTCGACGATCCAGTGCCTGCCGGTCGCCTGCTGCTCGTAATGCCCCTGGTCCTCGCTGGTGGTGTAGGAGTCATCGAGCAGGGAGCCACCCTTGCCACCACTAACCATGTCGTTATAAACCCAGGTATTTGCAGCAGACTTTGAATCGAACGGCCCGACGTTACCGTTGGGGGTAACAACCCAGTAGCGCTCATGACGCACGTACACGACGTTCGGGACCCAGACCTGGCCGTAGTCGGTCTCCCAGTGGCCCTGCTCGGCAACCCACTTCTTCTGGCTACCGCTGTTGGAAGAAGAGTTAGTGCTGCCGGAACCCTGCGAATTGCCGGAATTCTGCTTAGACTGGGAGGAATCTCCCTTGCTATCCGACTTCGACGAGTCGGAGGACTTGTTGTCCTCCTTCTTGGAGTCATCGGACTTCTGGTCCTTGCCGTCGGATTCTTTCTTCTCCTCGGTCTTGGTTCCAGAGGTTTGCGCCGCCTTTTCTTCGCTTGGCTTCTTTTTGTCTTTATTCTTTACCGCTGTGGCGGCCCTTTCCGTAGAGCCGCTTCCTTGCTTTGCAACGCTGGCACATCCAAGTTGAGGTGCCGAAAGGCACACCAGAAGCGCAACGATAATAGCCTTTGTTCTCACACCGATCTCCCTGCCCATGAAACCGGGCGTTGGGCACCAGCCGATATCCAACGCCCGGCTCGCTTTTACATCTGCTCGCGGCGCTTCTTTTGATCGAGGAAGACGCCGGCTGCCACGAGGACGGTACCGCCGATGACGAACGTCTCGCCGATGAGTCCCGCGCGGTCGCCGGTCTGGGCGAGGCTGCCGGGCTGGGCGGTATCCGTGCCGGCGAGGTGCTTCGGGGTGTATGCCGCCTGCTGCTTTGCCGCCTCCTTTGCCTCCTGTCGTGCAATCTCATCGGAAAGCTTCTGCTCCGCTGCGATGCGGTCGGACTTCGCCGACTCGTAGGCGGCGAGTGCCGCATCGTAGCCGGGCTGGAGCTCGTCCACCGCGGCCTGCTTCTCGCCCAGGATGGCCTTGGCGGGCGCGACCTTGGCACGTGCCTCGACTGCTGCTGCGAAAAGCGCGTTGAGGGCGTCATCCGCGTTCACATCATGGCCGGAAGCGATCGCCGCGCCGGTATCGATGGAGTTCAGCTTCGACAGCTTGGCGTCTGCCTGCGCCTTCGCCTGCTCGGCGGCGGAGACCAGGGACTCGGCGGCGATGGCATCCGCCTTCGCGGCATCGAGGGCGGCCTTGGTGTCATTGACGGCCTTTACTGCATCCTGCTCGCGCTGCTGTGCCTCTGCGAGCTTCGCGGCAAGGCCGGTGAGGATGTCGAGGTTCGACTGTGCGTCATCGAGATCGGTCTGGGAGCCGGTGAGCCTGTCGGCGGCAACGCCGGTGTCGGCCTTTGCGGCATCGACGGCACGCTGGGCATCCGCGAGGGCGCGTGCGGTGGCGTCTGCCTTTTGCTCGGCGGCGGCGAGGACGGTCGCCTTCTCGACCTGGCCGGCTGCCGCCGCGTCATGGACGCTCTTTGCGGTATCGAGCGCCTTCTTGGCGTCGGCGACGTCCTGGAAGAACTTCGCGAGATCGGCGTTCGCATCGGCAACGCTCTGCTGCTTGGCAGAGGTGTCGGCCTTTGCGGCATCCAACTTAGATTGTACGGTCGTTACGGCTGCGTTGGCGGCATCAAAGGCGACCTGCTTCTGCTGGACGGTCGACTTTGCCGTATCGACTGCCGCGTTGGCGGCATCGAGGTCCGATTTCGCCGCATCAAGCTCGGTCTGGGCATCCGTGACGCCCTGCTGCTTGGCGGCGACATCAGCCTTTGCGGCATCGACGGCACGCTGGGCATCGGCAACGCCCTGCTTCGCGGCATCGACACCTGCCTGTGCGGAATCCGCTGCGTCCTGCTTCTGCTGGACGGTTGCGGCGGCGCCGGCGGCTGCCTGCTGCTTGGATGCGAGATCGGCCTTGGCTGCGTCGAGTGCGCTCTTGGCGTTCTTGAGACCGTTGATATAGGAGGTCAGCTTCTGCTCGTACTCGTCGACGGAGATGGGGTTCATGTTCCAACCGGAGCCGGACCAGCCGGAGATCTCTGCGGTGTAGCACTGCGTCTGAAGCCCGGACATGGTGCCCTTGGTGCAGGTTGCCATTCCCATAACGGCGAGTTCGGGATTGATGATGTTCATGTAATGGCCGACGGTGCCGCTACTGCCGTTCTCCCAGTGGCAGTTGTCTGCAATCCAATGGTTGATTGCGACACCGTTCTTTGCATAGAAATCATAGGCATCCTTGCCGACAAGACCGGTGACTCCATAAAGGGCCTCCGTTGCCTTGTCGAAAAAGCCCTTCTCCTGCTCGATCCACTGCCCACTCGGATCGATTCCGTAATTCCATGCCAGGTTTTCGGCAAAATCATATTGACGGGCATGATCGAGCACGGTGTCGCTGTAGTTGGCATCTGCGATCGCACCGGCGATGAGCTTGTAGGTGACATGGAGCTCGGACAGGCCGACCGACTTGCGGTAGTCGTTGACGGACTTCATCCACTTGATCGCATTGAGCATATTGTCAAGAGACGTGGCGTCCTTGGAGTTGCCGACTTCGGTCTTTCCGGCATATTTGGCGTTCAGGATGATGTTGACTGCGTCATCGGCACCCATGGCACGGAAGAAGCCGATGGCTCCCTGCTTGAGTTGCGCGTCGGCGGAATCGAGTTTCGCCTGTGCCTCGTCGACCTTCTGCTGGGCGGCGGTCACGGCGGCGTCTGCGGTATCCTTTGCGGCCTTGGCGTTCGCGAGCTCTACGTCGGCGGCTGCCTTGGCGGACTCGGCGTCCTTGACAGCCTGCTTCGCGACATCCAGCTTGGCGACGGCGTCGGCATTCGCCTGCTTGGCCGCATCGAGGCCGGCGTTCGCGGCATCGAGGGCGGATTGGGCGGCGTTCACGCCGGATTTGGCATCGGCCGCGGCCTGCTGCTTTACGGAGAGAGCCGCCTGGGCATCATTCAGCTCGGTCTGCGCCGTTGCTGCAGCGGACTGCGCCTGCTCGAGCTCGGACTCGCACTGGGACTGTGCCACTCGTGCGGCAGCGAGGACTGTCTCCGCGTCCGCGACCTTCTGTTTTGCCGCATCGTACTCCGGGCCGCTGGCGCCTGCCTCCGCTGCGGCGAGGTCTGCTTTCGCCTTCTCGTAGGCGGCGCTGGCGGCTGCGGCCTTCGCATCCGCCGCGTCCTTGTTCTGCTGGGCTGCGGCGAGGACGGCATCGGCGGAATCCTTTGCAGACTGGGCCGCAACCAGCTTGGACTGGGCATCGGCAAGCGTCGCGTTGGCGTTGTCGAGTTCGGCCTGTGCCCTGCTCACGGCATCCGTGGCGTCGCGCACGGCCTGCTCGGCGGCACGGATAGCCTCCGGGGTGGCGCCTACGGCATCGGCCTTGGCCTTATCGAGGGCGTCCTGAGCGTCCTGGGCCGCCTTGATGGCGGACTGGTACGCTTCGTCCTTCTCGGACGCATCTGCCTTGGCGTCTGCGAGACCCGCCTTCGCCTGCTCGAGGTCCTTGCCGGCGGCATCGGCGGCGTCCTTGCCCTCTGCGACCTGACGGGCGTACTCGTCCATTGCCGCTCGGTCGGCTGCCGTGCCGGCGCTGACTGCCGAATCGTAGGATGCCTTGGCCTGGTCGCGGGCGGAAGCCGCCTCGTTGTAGGGACCGGCGGCCTCATCGTAGGATGCCTTGGCGGCGTCCTCCTTCGCCTTCGCCTCGTCGACCGCCTTCTGCAGATCCGCGATGGTCTGTGCGGCGGATTTCGCGCCGGTACCGGATGCCGCGCCGGCGTGGGCGGCGATCGGCGACATCACGGCGGGGTGCTGCGTGGTCCCGTCACCGGTCTGGGCGAATGCCGCGAACGGTGAGATGAGGCTCGATCCGGTCATGGCGGCCATGGTCGCCGCGGTGACGGTCAGACGCGCGATCCCCTTCGGAGTGTGAATCTTTTTGCTTGGCAGTGCGGCGAAGTGATCGCCACCGGCAGCGAAGTGCTTTCCCTGGGTCATTGTGCTGTTCCATTCCTTTTCCGTGCCCTATCCGACTGGGCATCAGAGCGCTTTCCA
The DNA here is from genome assembly GCA_031295725.1 of Collinsella sp. Classification (GTDB taxonomy): domain Bacteria; phylum Actinomycetota; class Coriobacteriia; order Coriobacteriales; family Coriobacteriaceae; genus Collinsella. Next base: position 3,989 of record JAUMNV010000065.1, on the reverse strand, counting down.
ATAGAGATAATTATGCGCCTTAACTGGGATTGTTGTATATAGTCCGTTGGCTTTTATACAACAATCCATGACTCTTTTTGTCATGGATACGACGCTTCAGAAATCATTCGGCATGAGATGCAAAGAGCTCCGCGCTGGACTCGGGTGCAGTCAGGAGCAGTTCGCCAATTTGATTGAAATGGATCGTTCCTACTACGCGAGCATTGAAGTAGATCGGCGTAATGTCAGCCTCTCAAATCTCAAGAAGATTGCCGACGGATTTCAAATCAGCATTGCTGAACTCATGAGAGGCGTCAGCTAAATTTATCCGTCTCATAGTTCACAGTGGGTCTCGTTGATTAGTGCCTTAAGAAAATGGAAATCGTCCCAACGAGCTATCGTCAATCGTCCCAATAAATTACCGTCAATCGTCCCAATAAGTCATCGTTATTTGTCCCAACGACGCAGATAGACAGTATAATTTCAAGTGGATGATTGGAGGGAAAGGCGATGGATAGGTATATAGGACGGTGCGTCGACTGCTTGGTCGAGCGCGACCTTGGCATTTTCGGTGCCGTGCTCATTCAGGGGCCGAAATGGTGTGGAAAGACAACGACAGCCCAGAGATTTGCCGAGTCATCGTTATCTCTCTCCGACCCATCTGGCGGTTTTGCGGCCCTCCAGCTCGCTCGTCTCGATCCGGCCCAGGCAATTGTCGGACCGACCCCGAGGCTTGTCGACGAATGGCAGGAGGAACCGAAGCTATGGGATGCCGTGCGATTCGAATGCGATGCCAGGGGAGGGGAGCCCGGACAGTTCATTCTCACCGGATCTGCGACGCCGCGAGCCGAGAACCAGCCGATGCACAGCGGTGTGGGTCGAATCGCCCGTTTGCGGATGGATACCATGACGCTTTTCGAGCTCGGCATTTCGTCGGGAGCGGTCTCGCTTGGGGCGCTGCTCGCCGGCGATCCCGTTGCGGCGTCACTCGGATCCATCGCCGGTATCGCCGGTATCGCGGATTTGCTCTGCCGCGGCGGTTGGCCCCAAGCGGTCGGTAAGACGACTGCCGACGCGATGCGGATAGCCGCCGCCTATATTGACGGTGTTTGCGAGTCTGACGTTTCGAGGGCGGATGGAGTGAAACGCGACCCGGTTAAGGTAAGGGCCTTGCTCTCCTCGCTTGCGCGCAATGAATCGACCCTTGCCGGGATGAAGTCCATCGAAAGGGATTTGGGCGTTGACGTCTCAAAGAATACGATTACCGGTTACATGGACGCGCTGCGCCGTATCAATATCGTCGACGATGTCCCCGCGTGGCATCCGGCTCTCAGGTCGCCGGTGAAGCTGCGGCAGGGCGCGAAGCGGCACCTTGCGGACCCATCGCTCGCCGTCGCCCTCATCGGCGCGGACCCGGAGTCGTTGTCATCCGATCCGAAGACCCTTGGCTTGCTCTTCGAATCCCTTGTGCTGCACGATCTCAAGGTTTACGCGGCGGTCAGCGATGCGACCGTATCCCACTACCACGACGCTGACGACCTAGAGGTCGACGCGATTGTCCATCGTCGTGACGGCTCGTGGGTTGCTGTTGAGGTCAAGCTTGGGAGCCCCCAAGTCCCAGAGGCAGTGGAAAATCTGCTTCGACTCGAGCGAAAGCTGGTCGATCGCGGGGAGAGGCCGCCTGCGGCGAAACTCATCGTCATCGGGTTTGGTATGCCGGCTTACGTAACTAGCGAAGGCATCGTTGTTGCTCCGGTCGATACGCTCGGAATCTAAAGCTATTTGCATTTCCAGAAATCCTCTAGAAGGTGCCTGGAGGATTTCTGGAAACAACCGGTATTTTGATCTGGGCTAAGAAAGGTTGCGGGTCCAAATTCCGTGCTGTGTGGAGCCGGTGATTTTGTTCAGGAACTCGCGCTGCTCCTCGGTTGCGAGGATGTAGGTAGAGCAGCCACTGAGCATCTGGTCGACGTCTGTGATTCCGGACGCCTCCCATCCCAAGATGCTGACGGCCTTGAGCGTCAGGCAGTTGAGGAACATGTAGGACGTGTTCTCGACGTTCGAGGCGTCAAGACGGTCGAGATCAAAAAGCTCCGTGACGCTTGAGCATCCCCTGAACATACCCTCCAGGGTCGTGCAATCCGATGTATCGAGTTTCGATAGGTCGATTGGGTCAGACCGTCGAACAGGTATCTACCGCTCTCTGGATCCCAGGTATCCAGGACAACGACCTCACGGATTCGATTCCTGTAGGAATACCACGGTTGCTTTCCGCATTCGTCCGTGTGTGTACGGATGAATGCGGGGTTCGATACCCCGGCGGCCTGATCGGCAGGCCGACGGGAACTCTCACTCCTCGATAAAAGCCGGCGCTCGGTTAGTTCTGCGCATCTTGAAATCGTCAGTTTCGTGGGAGACGTAGAGGATGCCGTCCATCCCATCTCGCGATGCATATGAAAGGTGAACAGAACCGCAATCCGCTCCATCATTGTCGAGAAGATCGAACGAATTCGGATCGCTCGTTGCGGCCAAACGACCACTCAGACAAGAGCCATCGTCATTACAGATTTGCCATTCCATGTCTTCGCCTGCAAGAATCGCCATAGACGTCCTGGTCGCGCCATCGTTGACATACATCCCGTCTATGCCAAAACCGTTTTCAGCGCCATCAATAAACGATTGCTCGGACCTATACTTCGCAAATGATGCACATAGCACCATTGCAAGACAAAGTGCAAAGCCAACAATAACGATCTTTACGTAGCTCTTGGCTGTCATGCCATCCCTCTTTTCGCTTGCCTAAAGAAATGCGGAAGAAGCTGTTCGTCGCGGCTTGTTTGTACGCCTTTCTGCCCCGGTTCGGTTGCTTAGGTTACTTGAGAGATCCTATATATGATGATTACCCATATGCGTAATATGAATTTCGAACATGTCGAAATCAATCAATGGTTGCGGGAGTTTCCGACCTCAGCGAAATGCCGCCCTATACCCACAGAATCAGACGGGTTTGACATGTGCTAATGGACGCTAATGGCACTTGGTCGGCAACGGTCTTAGCCCATCGGCCCCAACAGTGTCTCCTTCTGTCGCGCCGCGGGCCAGGAGCACGGCGGTGGCGCCGTGCCGCGGCAGCTGGACGACCGCGTCGTCGACCGTGGCGATTACACTCGCGACGGCACGCCTCGCTAGTTTGCCTCGCCCTATTGGCCCCATCGCGTTGCAGTTCAATCAGCTGTTACAATTACCCACCCACAAAAAGCCCATCTAGCAGGTGCTTTGCTGTTATAGAGTCCTGGAAAGAAAGGGCCGAACCGAAGTGTCTGGCCGAACGCCAATTGTCTGGGAACTGCTTCGGATTCGACCCTCTTTTACTTTTGCCCACTCGGTGGACTTCGGGCTTAATGCTTAGGGGCGGGGATTTACCAAAGTGAAATTTCAATGGAAAGAAACCCAGCTGCAACAATTGCCCTGGTGAGGGCCCGAATTGGCCATATAGATCTAAAATAGTCACGATATACAAATGTCGAGAGACGTTGGGGATATAGATGAAAAGAACTAAGGGTTTTCTTTTGTTGGTAATGATGCTGCTCGGACTGTTCTGCCTGGGTGGCCCTTCTTGGGCCGAGGCTGCCTGTCCTGAAGGTGAGCCTCAGCAGTCTTATACGGGCAGCCTGCTGATAACTGCTAAGGAGGGCGATGCCGACTCTCAGTCTGGGGTAAATCCCCTTGCCACTTTTGAGGGGGACGGCGGAACGGTCAAGCTTGACCATATTGGTAGCGGGATTTTGAGGTGGCAAGTTCTTCCGGACAAAATTGCGAACGATCCCTTCTCTTTTGCTGGAACGATATATCTATACAAGGTTGTGAGCGGAAAACAAAAATACGTCGATTGCTATCCGACAAACGGGTCTGGAATTGCATTCACCGGCATTTCGGGGCAGATTGATACACATGTACGAAAGGGAACCTATGTGGTGCGTTGGGTTGGAGCTGCTGCAGGCCCGATATGG
>JAUMNV010000043.1 GCA_031295725.1 Collinsella sp. | reverse complement strand
AATCAGAGAAAACAGCGGAACAACCAGCAATTCAAGCTTATTACCCCATCGATCAACCACACCCCCACTCCAATGAGCGGGAATTGTATCAGGGAGGACTGACCAAGCCGCCCATAGAATCAGAAATGGAAGAATAGAGAGGATGAAAGATGATAACACTGCAGTAGTTTTTTTTGAGGCTCTCATCGATTCCGCATCTCCTTGCGCGCCCACATTTCACTCCGCCTTAAATCAAGTATACGTTTTGGAACGGGATGTCACTCCGAACGCCTTACCCTCTTAGTGTGAATGCCGCTGCGGCATTGTTGACTCATCCTTAGTAATCGCGTCTATCCTCTGCAGCATCAGCCAAAGCAATCCGAGAGGAGCCGCACATGCATGCAGCGGAAATTCCTTTCGGGGGGGGGTATCTCCCAGATTTACCCGCCGCCCGAAGGGGCAGTCGACAGTCGAGTACGTACTGATCATCGCGATCATCGTCCTGGTGGTGCTGATCGCGGGACCGTGGGTCTCGTCGGCGATCACAAACCAGTTCAACACGGTGGCGGGGACGCTCGGCAACGGAATCTCAAAGGGGAGCTGGGAGTCGGGCGGCACGGGCGGCGGCAAAGGAATCTCAAAGGGGAGCTGGGAGTCGGGCGGCACGGGCGGCGGCAACGGGTCGTTGACCGACGCCGACATCGTGGACCCCGTTCACGGGATAGCGTTCGCCGTGTACTCGGAGGACGACCACAGCCTCATGTTCTACAAGCGCCGCGGGGTCCCCAGAGTCGGTGACATGCTCAACAGCCGCCGCGTGACGGCGGTGTATACGGGGTTCGAAAATGGATACGCCACCGCGACCGTGGGAAACGACGGCAAGACGACTGCCCCCTGGTGGCCTAACAGAAATAATATCGTGGCCGTAAAGGCCATTGACGATGGCATAGAAATCCACTCGTTGGCATTTTGCTTTCAGTACATGGAGAACTGCAAGAGCTTTGATCTGGCAAAGTTCGACATGTCGAACTGCACAAATCTGCAGCACGCATTCGCGTATTGCGGCAATGCGACTTCCTTCAGTATTTCAAGCTGGGATACGTCCTCGGTCGTCGAATTCGACTCGGCGCTCAAAAACCTTTACAAGGTCGAGGAGATTGACATCTCCGGATGGTCGACGCGGAAAGCCGGCGATTTACGTCTCCTTTTTTCCACCGACTGTTCGCTGAAAAGCGTGAAATTTGGACCAGGGTGGAAGACCTCAGATGTTATGGATATGCTCGGCATGTTTAGCTATTGCAAAAATCTAAACCTCGACTGTTCCGATTGGAATGTCCCAACCTATGCCAATCATAGTGACTTCAATCACTGCGCCCCCGGCGTTATCCTCCCGAAGGCGTGGCAGTAGGTCTGAAGAAACAAAGCGGCAAGCAGTTTATGTGGCGCGGGCACCCGTGCCGCCGTTGCCTCAGCGGCACGTTACGGGCTAGTCGGTTCGCTTTAACGTACGCTCTGCATGCAATATCAATCCCCATGCGAAGGGAGTGTCGCATATGCATGCAGCGGCAATTAACCTTCGGGGGGTGGGTATCTCCTAGGAATACCCGCCTCCGAGGCCAAGGAGCCATCGAGTACGTTCTGGTCATCGCGATTATCGTCCTGGTTGTGATGATAGCCGGCCCTTGGGTCTCGTCGGCAATCAGGAACCAGTTCAACACGGTGGCGGGAGTATTGGTAAACGGGACAGCAGGTGGGACTTGGGAACCGAGCGGTTCCGGCAGCGGTAACGGCGCGGGTTCCGCGACCGTCCAGGCGGCGCTCGCCAAGGACGCGAAGGACACGCGAAGGACTGGACCCTCGGTGAGCAGAAGGCAGTTGCCGAGGACATCGCCGCCAAGGGCGAGGCGTCGCCCGCCTACGCCAAGGCGAAGGCCGCGATGGATGCCGGCACCGAGTTCTCGATGAAGCTCACCGATGGCAAGACGCTGACTTACCGCATTATCGGCATCAATCATGATGACCCTGCAGGCGGATCCGGCAAGGCGGGCCTCACGTTCCTCACCACCACGACGGGCATTTGGTCCCCCATGAACGCGATTGACACCAACGCCGGCGGTTGGGAGAAGTCTGAACTCCGTCAGAAAATGAACTCCGGCAAGATCTGGAATCTGATGCCCTCCGATTTCCAGTCCAAGGTGAAGGCCGTCAAAACCTATCGAACAATGTCGGGGGCGGTGATGAGAACAAGAACGCCGCCGTGACGGCTACCTCGGACAAGCTGTTCCTGCTCAGCTACTCTGAGATCGCCCCCACCTCCTATTGGGCATCCTATCCCTGGACTTCCTCCGAGGGCACCCAGTACGAGGCCTTCAAAGGCAAGGTGACGGAGAACTATAATCCCAACTCTGCCATTGCCATTGGCAGCGGTTGGTGGGAGCGTTCGATGTTTCCGAACGCCTCGAAGGGCTTCCTCCATGTCGACAGCAGCGGCAATCCGTCGGACAGCAACTCCGCGCCGGGCTGGTTTTGCGTCTCCCCCGCCTGGTGCTTCTAGCTTGTCTAGCGCAAAGCCCGCGTTACCCCGCGCGTGCTTTCTTTTGGCGACCGAACGAACGGCTTCAGGTTCATGGCACGGGTAGTCGGATTGAAGAGAAATGGGGTCATACAGCGGCTCTCAGAGCGCCTGCCGCACCCCCCCCGCCATTACCTCTGCTGCGTTCTCGTATAGAGTCCATCCTGCTTGGTGTTTCGAGTTCGGGGCGTATACGGTGGGTGGATAATGGATTCACTTCGATGACGGCGTTGACGGGAGCGACCATGGCGATGCGCGAGATCGCGGTCAAGTTCGATGAGGGCGAAATGGCCTTGATTCAGGGCCATGCGGACGCCACGGGCATGACCTTTTCCGAGTTCGTGAGAAGGGCCGCGTTCGAGAAGGCTGAGGACATGGCGGACATCGAGGCCTACAACGAGGCTTTGGACGGGGACGGCGGCACTCGCTACCCGATGGAAGAGGTCGTGCGCATGGCGGTGGAGGCTGAGTGATTGTCCACACGCGTTGTCTGTCTCGGCTCTAAAGGCTTCTCTTGGGCGGGGTTCGGCTTATAGCCGGGTCCCGCTTTTTTGCGGCTTTCAGTTGTCTTTCTGAAGGTATGAAATGGCTGCCTCGATATGAATACGGTCGGCATTCGAAGCGGACGTTATAGCCGCGCTAATAGCGCATGACTTTCTCCCCTGCCGTCATCGTTGCCGCAGCGGCAAGACCGTTGCAAATACTTGGAATAGCCCTACGCTCGGCTCGTATTGCAAACCCCGAGTGAAGGGAGCCGTATATGCATGCAGCGGCAATTAACCTTCGGGGGGGGGTCGCTCCTGAAACGACCCGCTTCCGAGGGCAATCAATTATCGAGTACGTCCTGATCATTGCCGTCATCAGCCTGGTCATCGTGTTCGCGGGACCCGGCGTGGCCGGAGCCATCCGAAACCAGTTCAACCTGGTCGGCAACACGGTGAACAATGGGACGGTCGGCGGCGTCGAGGGAGGCGCGTCCGGTGGCGGCTCCGCAGGCGCCGATTCCGCGGCCGTCCAGGTGGCCATCGCCAAGGACGCGAAGGACTGGACCCTCGACGAGCAGGAGGCGGTTGCCAAAGACATTGCCAAGAACGGTACATCGTCTATCGCCTACGCCAAGGCCAAGGCCGCCATGGATGCCGGCACCAAGTTCTCGATGAAGCTGACCAATGGCAAGACGCTCGAGTACCGTATCATCGGCATCAACCACGACGACTTGGCCGATGGTAGCGGCATGGCAGGCTTGACGTTCGAGGCGACCAACTCTGCCTTGGGTAGCCAGAGAATGAACGCTACGGACACCAATGCCGGTGGTTGGGATAAGTCCGAGCTCCGTACCCGCCTCAACAGCGGTGACCTCTGGTTGCTCCTGCCCAGCGAGCTCCAGTCAAAGGTGAAACCCGTCACAAAGACAACCGATAACGTTGGCGGTAACGGGGGCGGTGCCCCCTCGGCGACGACCGACAAGGTTTTTCTGCTCTCGGCAACCGAAGTATACGGGGATATGCAATCTGACGGCATCCAGTACGAGTGCTACAAATCCAAGGGCGTGACGAGGTCGAACTATTCCGGTGCATCAGGCTATAGCCACTGGACTCGTTCCGTGAGACCGCGCAGCTCCACATCCTTTCGCTATGTTCAAAGCGGCGGTATTTGCTACAGCTACAGCGCGACGGACTCGTTTTATGTCCTCCCCGCTTTCTGCTTCTGATCTCTTTCATCGCAAAGCCCTCGCAATCCTGCGAGGGCTTTTCTTTTGGCGATTACTCAAACAATTCGAGGTTCATTGTACAGGTAATCGGGTTGAGGAGAAATGGGGGCATACAGCGGCTCTCAGAGCGCCTGCCGCACTTCCCCGCCATTACCTTTGCGGCATCCTCGTATGGAGTCCATCCTGGTTGGCGTTTTGTTGTAACCGCTCACTTGTCCACAGATCAAGTGAACTGCTGGAATAAATACAGCGACACACTAGTTCGTTACAGTCGCCATATCTGCGTAAATCGCCGCGATAAATACAGCCTGTACTCGTCTGTATACCAGCTACGCGTATGTAGATTCATGTCGCGTTAATAAATCGGCTCAAGCGCGTGCAAAACGCGCAAGTAACCGCAAAAAGCGATTATCGCGCAGGTAGATTTTTGGCACCCTGTTGCTTAATCAAAATTAAGCAATTGCTTAAAACAAAAAAGGTCAGACACTAGGTGCCTGACCTGCAAACTTCTGGTCGGGACGACTGGATTCGAACCAGCGACCCCTTGACCCCCAGTCAAGTGCGCTACCAAGCTGCGCCACGTCCCGAAGCTTTTGTTTGTTGCTCTGCTCTCGCTCGCATCAGGGAGTATATTAACCCGAAACTTTGTCCTTGTGCAAGAACTTTTTTACAAATTTTGAAGCAAGTCCAAAATTGTATCTGCAAGCTGGGGTTTTGTTAGCACGGGAAGTTCTTGCGTACCCGCTTTACTCACAATCCAGGCCTTGTTGGTATCGGTTCCAAAGCCCGAATCGGCGCGCGAGACATCGTTGGCGATAATGGTATCGCAACCCTTGCGGGCGAGCTTGCGCTGCGCGTACTCCACGACGTTATCGGTCTCGGCCGCAAAGCCGATCACGCATCGCTCGCCCTTTTGGCACGAGAGCTCGGCCAAAATATCGACCGTTTCGACGAGCTCGATGCAATCCAAGCGTTCGTTGGCCTTTTTGAGCTTATGGTCGGCAGGGCCCGCGGGAGTATAGTCGGCGACGGCGGCCGCACAAATTGCCGCATCGGCCGTCTGGAAGGCGCTCAGGGCCGCTTGGAGCATCTCTGCGGCGGTCTGCACGCGCACGCACTCCACTCCGCGGGGAACATCGAGCGATGTCGGTCCCAACACGAGCGTGACCTCGGCACCGCGGCGTGCGGCCTCCCCTGCCAGGGCGACGCCCATCTTGCCTGATGAGCGGTTGCCAATGAAGCGCACCGGGTCGATCGGCTCGTGCGTGGGGCCGGCAGTGATCACGATGCGCTTGCCCGCAAGGTCCTGAGGTGCCGGGTTGAGTACTTCGCAGACGGCCTCGACGATGTCCTCGGGCTCGCTCATGCGTCCCGTGTCCACGTCGCCGCAGGCAAGGTAGCCGCTGCCGGGTCCCACCACATGGACACCGCGCTCGCGCAGCGTGGCCATGTTGGCCTGCGTCGCCGGCGCTTTCCACATGCCGTTGTTCATGGCCGGCGCGATCACGATGGGCCGCGGCGTTGCCAGCAGCGTGGTGGAGATGAGGTCGTCGGCGATGCCGTTGGCCATCTTGGCAATGATATTGGCCGTCGCGGGCGCTACGACCACCAGATCGGGCTCCTGCGCCAGCGAAATGTGGTGGATGGAGTCAGACGGGTCGTCGAATAGCCCAACAGCGACCGGCTCATTGGTAAGCGCACGGAAGGTGAGCGGGCCCACAAACTCGGTGGCATGCTTGCTCATAACGACCTTGACGCACGCGCCGCGCTTTTGCAACAGGCGCACGATATTGCACGACTTATAGGCGGCGATCCCGCCGGTAATGCCCAGCAGGATCGTTTTTCCCTCAAGTTGCATTGAATTGTTGGATGCCGCCGTCATCGCTAGGCTTCCTTGCTCGGGAGTACCAGGAGGCGGTGGCAGTACGGGCAGTGCGTAATCTCGCTACCGTCGTGGTTGAGGTCGCTCATGGACGATGCCTGCAGCGCGGTGTGGCAGACCGTGGGGATGTTGCCCTGGATGGTCTCGACGGCCAGGCCGCGGAACTGCTTGAGCAGACGCTCGTAGTCGGTGAGCACGTCGGCCGGCAGCGTAGCGGCAAGCGCGGTGCGCTCCTTCGTGGCGGTGTCAATCTGAGCCTGCAGGTCGGCGGCCTTGGCGCGGGCGGCCTTGGTATCGGCCTTCACGCCCTCCTCGAACTTGGCGATGATTGCCTGCGCGCGAGCCTCGCGGTCGAGCGCCTCCTTGTGGGCGATAACGACGTCCTTGCGGGTGTGCTCAATCTTGTCCAGGCGTTTGGCCAGGGTGGCAAGCTCGTTTTCCAGATCCTGGACCTCGCGGTAGTCAGAGCCGTCGACGTGGCGCTTCTTGGCGGCCTCGATGGTGTTGTTGGTCTGGATCTCGGTGGTGTTGAGATCGTCCAGCTCAATGTCCAGGTCCTTGCGCTGGGCGTAGAGCTTAGTCATCTCGGCCTTGAGCTTCACATAGGTCTTGCGCTTAGAAGCGAGCTCCTTGAGCTCCGGCATATTGGCAAGTTCGCTCTTGTTGCGGGCGAGCTCCAAATCGATCTGTTGCAGCTTGAGTAGCGTAGCGCCGGCGCTCATAATTTCTCTCCTTTTGTCACAGTCCACCATTGGCAAGGGTTCAGTATTTTAATCGCATGACGGGGGTCGACCCCGGCGTCAACTGCAGAGTTCATCAATATATCAACGAACGGCTCCTCGGAGCGGTCGTGGCCGAGCAAGATCACCGGCAGCCCGCGCAAGGCAAGATCTTGCGCCACGTGGTAGCCCGCTTCGCCCGTCACGACAACGTCCGCGCCCGCGGCGATGGCGGGCTCTCCAAAGTCGCCCAGGGAACCGCCCAAAATAGCGACGGTTCGGCATGCGTGCTCGGCTTCGCCCCACACACGCGGGTCGCTGCCGAAGGCTGTGGCAGCACGGGTGGCAAGATCACGCAGCGTGCACGGGTCGTTGAGCGTTGCAAGCGTGCCCAGGCCGGTGACCTCGGGGTCGTCCACGTGCTCCAGTGAGCTCACGGGTGCGGCACCCAGCAGCTCGCTCAGGCAGACGCGGGCTTCGTGCGAGCGGTCCAGGTTGGTGTGGAGCGAAATAATGCTCACGCCGCAACGCGCTGCCTCGTAGAGTGCCGCGCTGCACTGGGGGCGTGCGGCATCAGCTGGGCAAAAGGCCTCAGGAGCCTTGATATAGATAGGGTGATGCGTCAGCAGAACGTTGGCACCGGCCTCGAGAGCGCGGTGTACGTTGGTCTCGGTTGCATCGAGCGCACAGGTCACGCCGGTGATCTCGGCGGCAGGGTCGCCCACGGATAAGCCTACGTGGTCCCAGGGCTCGGTGTCCGTCTTTGGATAGCGTGCCAGCAGAGCGCGCTCGAGCTCGGCGACGATCATGCGGCACCCACGATCGACAGCAGCGCTTGGGCAAAGTCGTCCAGATCGGCTGGGTTCACGCGGTCATCGAACGAGATGCGAAGAGCGCCGAGAGCTTGCTCGCGACCGATGCCCATCGCGCTCAAAACATGGCTCGGGTCCATGCTGCCGCTCGAGCACGCCGAGCCTGCCGATACCTCAAAGCCGGCGGCGTCGAGCTTGATGATGAGCTCCTCGGAGTCCATGCCGTCAATGTAGATCGACACCATGCCGGGCAGACGGTCGGCATGCGCATAGTCGCCCATGGTGGCGTGAATGCGCGGATGGGCCGTAAGCATGGCGTAGAGCTTGTTGGAAAGGGTTTGCAGCTTCTCGCGCTCCTGAGCCACATGGGGAGCCAGCGCGCGGGCGGCAGCGGCAAAGGCCAGCTGCGTGCGCAGGTCCTGCGTGCCGGCGCGACGTCCGGCTTCCTGTCCGCCGCCAAAGATGCGGGGGCGCAGCGGCGTGCGGGTCTTAACGTAAAGCGCGCCGGATGCCACGGGACCGCCAATTTTGTGGGCGGCGACGGACATGGCATCGACGCCCAGCTCGGCGGCATCGAGCGGAATGTGCAGATAGCCCTGGATGGCATCGGTGTGGAACAGAGCGCCCACGGTATGCGCGGCCGCGGCAAGCTCGCGGATAGGCTGTACCACGCCGGTCTCGTTGTTGGCAACCATGATGCTCACGAGCGCCACGTCGTCGCCTAGTAGCTCGACAAGCGTGGCAGGCTCAATGTAGCCCATGCGGCAGGGCTGCACCAGGTCGACGCTAAAGCCTGCGGCACGCAGCAGCGGCAGGTTGTCCAGAATCGAATCGTGCTCGATGGCAGATACGATCACGCGGTTACGCTTACGGTCGCGCTGACGTGCACCCTCGGCAAGACCGAGTAGCGCCAGCTGGTTGGCTTCGGTGCCGCCGTTGGTCAGAACAATCTCAGACGGGCGAACGCGCGCGCCAAAGCTGCGGGCGATCTCGCGACGTGCAACCTCCAGACGCGCGGCAGCCTTGCGGCCGAGCGAGTGCAGCGAGTTGGGGTTGACGCCGGCAAGCTCGCTGTCGTCGTACTCGCGCTGCGCAAGGAGCGCCTCGGCGCGCATGGGCGTCGAGGCGGCATAGTCAAGATTCACGGGTATGCGGTTTTGACCTGCGGTCATAAGGGTT
>JAUMNV010000208.1 GCA_031295725.1 Collinsella sp. | reverse complement strand
ATGTTCTCGGGGCGCACCTCGATGGTACCCACCTCGCTTGCCAGCATAAAGCGACCGTCGCGCGTCACATAGTAGCGGGCGGGACGCAGGCCGTTGCGGTCGAGAGCAGCACCCAGGGTACGGCCGTCGGTAAAGGCGATGGCGGCAGGGCCGTCCCACGGCTCCATGAGCATGGACTGGTAAGCGTCGTAGGCGCGGCGCTCCTCACTCAGGCTGTCGTTGTGGTCCCACGGCTCGGGCAACAACATGGACGCGGCACGCGTAAGCGGGCGACCGTTCATGACCAAAAACTCGAGCACATTGTCCAGAATCGCGGAGTCGGAACCCTCGCGGTTGATGATAGGCATCACACGCTCAAGATCGTGCTGCAACACGGGGCTGTACAGGTTGGGTTCGCGGGCGCGGATCCAGTTGACGTTGCCCTTGAGGGTATTGATCTCGCCGTTGTGGATGATAAAGCGGTTGGGGTGCGCGCGCTCCCAGCTGGGCGTGGTGTTGGTGGAGTAGCGCGAGTGGACGAGCGCTACGGCCGTCTTGACGGCGGCGTCGTTGAGATCGATGAAGAAGCGGCGCATCTGCGTGGCGACCAGCATACCCTTGTACACGATGGCGCGCGAGCTCATGGAGCACACATAGAAGATCTTGTCGCGCAGGGCAAACTCGACGTCGGCCTTCTTCTCGATGGTGCGGCGGCACACGTACAGACGACGCTCGAAGGCGTCGCCCGCCGGCGTGTCGTCCGGACGGCCCAGGAAGGCCTGCAAGATGGTGGGCATGCAGGCGCGGGCCGTCTCGCCCAAATCGTGCGGGTCGACCGGCACCTCGCGCCAAAAAAGCAGCGGCACGCCGGCCTCGGCGCAGCCCTCCTCAAACACGCGGCGGGCATCCTCTACGCCCTTGTCGTCCTGCGGGAAGAACAGCATGGCCACACCATAGTCGCCCTCTGCCGGCAGAATCTGGCCGCACTTTTGAGCCTCTTTGCGAAAAAAATGATGCGGAACCTGGAACAGGATGCCGGCGCCGTCGCCGGTGTTCTTCTCGAGTCCCGTACCGCCGCGGTGCTCCAAGTTGACCAGAATGGACAGTGCATCGTCCAGAATCTGGTGATGGCGCTCACCGTTGATATCGGCGAGCGCGCCGATGCCACACGCATCGTGGTCGAATTCGGGGCGATAAAGGCCCTGCTGCTGAGCGGAATCTGCCTGCATCGCGATCCTCCCCTAGATATTTAGTCAGTCAGTTGAATAGGCATACTAGGAGCATCGCCGGCCCGTTGTGTTTCCCACCCGTTTCGAAACAATCGCGTAACGCACGCCCTACGAGCGGACACCGCCGACCTCAAGGACGGCAACAAGGGCCCCAAGTTCGACCTGTAAACTCACCGCTTCAAACATCTCAATCTGTAACAGGAGGAGCCGATTTTGGCGCTTAGATGTTACAGATTGAGATTTTCTGCAGGACAGTTTTGGTTTGTCACAATCTGTAACACGAAGGGCCGGTTTTTGCAGCTAACTGTTACAGATCGAGATATTCCATAGGACCATTTCTTCCTGTCTTGATCTGTAACACCTAGACCCAATTTCCATCCTTAGTTGTTACAGATCAAGACATTTCGGTAATCCCCTTTCACCTTCCCATGCAAATACAACAATTTTGTTAGTCGTGGTTAACTTTTGAGTCTAAAACGGGTATCCTTTGCGGCGTCAAGCAAACGGCACGCAGGAGCTCACCATGCTCAACCATCTCAAACAACACTTTGGCTCGCACCGCACCGGAGGCCACGGAGGTCTGGATATCGCCCGGCATATCGGCCCCGGACTGCTCGTGACCGTCGGCTTTATCGACCCGGGCAACTGGGCCTCCAATATGGCCGCGGGCTCGCAGTTTGGCTACGCGCTGCTGTGGATCGTCACGCTGTCCACGATTATGCTCATTGTGCTGCAGCACAACGCGGCGCACCTGGGTATCGCCACGGGCGCCTGTCTCGCCGAGGCCACGACCCGCTTTCTCCCCCGCATCGTGGGACGCGCCGTGCTCGGCAGCGCCTATCTCGCGACCATCGCCACCGCCATGGCCGAGGTCCTGGGCGGCGCGATTGCCCTTCAAATGCTCTTTGGGCTGCCCGTGCGCGCGGGCTGCGTCATCGTGGCGACAGTATCGATGGCGATGCTCATGACGAACTCCTACAAGCGTGCAGAGCGATGGATCATCGCCTTCGTAGGCGTGGTAGGACTCTCGTTTTTGGCCGAGCTTGCGCTAGTCAAGGTCGACTGGCCGCAAGCCGCCGCAAGCTGGATCACGCCCAGTATGCCCACTGGCTCGGCCGCGATTATCGTAAGTGTCCTGGGTGCGGTCGTTATGCCACACAACCTCTTCCTGCACTCCGAGGTCATCCAATCCATGCACTTCGAAGGCCAAGGCGAGCAGGTTATCGAAGAGCGCCTACGCTATGAGCTCTTCGACACGCTCTTTTCGATGGGCGTGGGCTGGGCAATCAACTCGGCCATGGTCATCCTGGCCGCAACGACCTTCTTTGCGCACGGCATTGTCGTAGACGACCTCGCCGTCGCAGCGGCCACGCTCTCCCCCATCTTGGGCCCGGCGAGCTCGACCATCTTTGCGGTGGCGCTGCTGTTTGCGGGCCTCTCGAGTAGCGTGACAGCGGGCATGGCGGCGGGAACCATCACCGCGGGCATGTTCGACGAGGAATACGACATCCACGACCGACATTCCTCGATCGGGGTGGCGGTCTGTTTCGTCGGCGCAGTGGCGGCGTGCCTGATCGTCCCGAATCCTTTTGAGGGTCTCATCTGGAGTCAGGCGCTGCTGTCGCTTCAGTTGCCGATTACGGTCTTTGTGCTCATACGACTCACCAGTTCGCCCCGCGTTATGGGCAAATACGCCAACTCGCGCCCGCTCAACGCGCTGCTCGTAGGGATCGGCGTCATCGTGACGATTCTCGACATCGTGCTGCTAACGGGAATGTAATTGAGATGGCGTGACTGTCCAGATATAACGTCTTAATCTGTAACACGTGAGACCGTTTTAAACCGTCAGATAAATCAAAAGGGTCCCGGCCGAGAATTCGACCGGGACCCTTGGACAGAGCTATGTTCGGCTTTCGCCGTGTGCCTGCGAGTTACTCCTCGACGAGCTCAAACTGATCGGGACCGACGCCGCACACCGGGCACACGTAATCCTCGGGCAGCTCGGGCGTGTCGACCTCAACCTCGTAACCGCAAACGGTGCACACAAACTTATACGTCTTCTTTTCCTCAGCCATGATGTTCTCCTCTCGAACGTGACTGCTGGTGTACTTACTTATTAGTATATATTCTCAATAATATAATGCAAGTATTTTTAGAACATTTCTAGCCTTGATACGACGAAGCCTTGGGCGGCGTCTTGCCCTTTAACACCTTGTGGTAGTAGTCATAGGTCAGCGGGGCCTCGCCGCTCAGACGCTCGGCATCTTCGACCTCACCGATAAAGAGCAGGTGCGTGCCCACATCCACGGCATCAATCAGACGGCAGCTAAACAGCGCCGCCGCGTGCTCGGGCACATAGGGCATGCCCAGCGCGGTCTCGTGGGTCTCGTACTTGGCAAACTTGTCGTAATCGCTGCTGGTGCGGAAGCCAAAGTTGCCGATATAGAGCATGTCGGCGGTCTGGTCAATCACGGTCAGCGCAAAAGCCTTAGCCGATGCGATTACGCCGGACGTGACATTTTCCTTGTTCACGGCAACCGAGATGCGCGCCGGGGCGGATGTCACCTGCACCGCTGTGTTGATAACGCAGCCGGCACGCAGCCCGTCGGCCGCGGCACTCACCACATACAGACCGCTCGGCATCGTAAAGAACGCAGTTTTGTCCATAACGATCACTCCCCTAACCCAGGATTGAACCTCATGGATGTATGTACCCACAAAAAAGGCGGCACCCATAACGGACGCCGCCTTTGAGACATATGTGTCAGAACAGTAAGAAAGATGAGACGCCCGCAGTTGCGGTGAAATAGGGACTGAATAGCCCCTCAAACAGGCAAAACAGTCCGTATTCCACCGCAACTTATACAGAGTGCCTAGCGGTTGCGTTCCTTAAGGGCGCGATCGATCTCACGTTGGACATCACGCTTGGCCATGTCCTCGCGCTTGTCGTAGAGCTTCTTGCCGCGACCCAAACCCAACAGCAGCTTTACGCGGCCGTCGGTATTAAAGTAGAGCTCCAACGGAACCAGCGCATAACCACGGTTGCGAAGTTTGCCGTCAAGAAAGTCGATCTCCTTGCGGTGCAGCAGCAGACGACGCCGACGGTCGGGATCGCGATTCCACACGCCGCCATGGCTATAAGGGTGGATATGCAGTCCGACGAGCCAGCACTCGCCGCCACGAATCAGTGCAAAAGTGTCAGTGATCTGACAGGCGCGCTCGCGAATCGACTTGACCTCGGTGCCGCTCAGCTCAATACCGCACTCAAACGTCTCATCGATAAAGTACTCGTGATGTGCCGAGCGATTCTTGGAAATGAGTTTGCGCTCGCGCTTACTGGGCATCGCCGCCCTCCTTGGCTTCATCGGCGTTTGAGCCCGCAGTCTCGCGCTTTGCCTTGCGCTCGGCATTGAGCTCGGCATCGCTCTCGCGCACCAGTTTGATAATCGCCGCGCAGGCCTCCTCGCCCACCAAGTCGCGAGCACGCACCGTCAGGCGCGTCGCCTCCTGCTTGTCGCCGTCGCTTGCAGCATCGGTCGCACACATGATCAGGCAGATGGCAATCTCGGCCGAAGGCGAGGTCGGCACGCCCTGCAGGGCGAGCTCACCCATCACATGGTCGTCGCTCTCATCAGCGGCATCCGGATAGGTGGTATGGATCTTGTTGAGCAGGCGCGTCGTATGCGCATCGTTGGGCGCCAGGCGCAGCGCCAGACGCGCGCAGCCCACGGCAGCCGAAACGTTCTCGGTCTCGGACTCCAAGAAGTACTGACCTAGATTGGCGTAAGCGCGGGCGGCGCACTTGCCATCGCTTGCACGCTCCAGCACCGAGAACGAGAGCGATGCCCATTCCTGCTTGTCCTCGAGTGCGCGGAACAGCTCGGCCAAATCCAAGCGATAGTTGCAGTTCATGGGGTCCCAACGCACAGCCTGCATCAGGGCATTACGAGCGCTCACATAATCCTGCTGGCGAATGTAGGCAAACGCCATGTCAGAGTACAGGCGGTCAAACGGCACCTCGACCTGCACGAGCTCGCGCGGATCCTTCTCCACGCGGCGATAGGCCAAGCGCTCAAACTTGCTATCGAAGCTAAAGTATTGGCGCTTCTCCTCCGTCTTGCACTCAGCGTCGATATACTCCTCGGCGAGCTCCACCAGACGCTCCAGCAGCGGTGTCGCCGTAGCCAGGTCGCCCTGCGCCAGATAGTTCTCGGCATACGTGATGTCTTGCAAGCTGATGGGCAGATCCATGGCTACTCCTCGATCTGAGCGAAACACGGCAGGCGCCGTATATACGGTCAATACACAAAACCCGGGTCTCTTACGAGGCCCGGGCGTTCAATTTTGGTAGCCCGTACCAGATTCGAACTGGTGATCTCCGCCTTGAGAGGGCGGCGTCCTAAACCGCTAGACGAACGGGCCATATGTAGCAAATGCAATGGCTGGGATGGAGGGAGTCGAACCCCCATTGACGGAACCAGAATCCGCTGTCCTGCCATTAGACGACATCCCAATGACTGCATCGCTGCGCTCGGCTGTGCCTTTGCGCAAGAAAGAAATATACGGGAAGTCTCGCCGTGACGCAAGCCCCAATTTTGACTTTTTTGAAATTCAGTCAAATTGGCCTAATTTAGTCCAACCCGTGAAGGACCTGTGAAGCCGACCGCTGTACACGAAGGGCAAAACGCCGCGAGCGGTAGCCGTCAACCGTTGGCAGATTCTACCGCGAAAACGATAGCACCAGGCAACACAATCGAAGTATCAATGATCACGTAGATATCGAGGCGCCATGGACGAAGAGCTTGATTACCTATGGGAGACCCTGGGCCTCGAGATCACTGCCGACCTTTGGCCCGAACGGGACAAAATCCATCCCACACTGCGCCCCGCCATTACTGTGGTGCAGGCAAAATACCGCCGTGCATCCTTTTTGATCATGCGGATGTCATGGCACGCGGGACTCCCCGACCTTAAGCGAATCCAGGCAAGCCTCGTCGAGCTGTCCGGCATGCCGACCGTCATATCCGAGGCGCACCTGGAGCAGCGCCAGCGCGAGCGACTGCAACAGCAGCGGATTCCCTTTATCTGCCCCGGCGTCCAGGCATATCTGCCCTTTATGGACGAGGAGTACTGGAGCGGCAAGCCCAACAAGCACGTAAAAGTCTACGATCCGCACGAATGGGCACAGCTGGCGGACTGACTGAGGCAGGCCCGCCGGCGGAAAGTGCGTCCCAGATTTCAAGCTCAAACTGGTCCCTACTTTCCCGTCGAGCCCTCAACCGGAAACCGTGTCCCGCAATCGAAGCTCAGAATGGGACGTGCTTTCCGCAACCGGCCACTTTGGGAAAGTGCATCCCATTCTGGAAGCGAATTCCGGGTCGCACTTTCCGCAGCCGCTACAGCAACGCCTCGGCCCAAGCCGATTCCCTAAAGCCGGGAATCGCAGAGTCGTCGCCCACCAGCAGCGGACGCTTGACCAGCATGCCGTCGGTCGCCAGCAGCTCGTAGCACTCCCGATCCGTCATGCCCGCATCCAGACGCGCCTTCAGGCCCAGCTCTCGATATTTCATGCCCGACGAATTAAAGAAGCGCCGCACCGGCAGCCCCGAACGAGCAATCCAGGTCGCAAGTTCATCAGCCGTGGGATTGTCCAAAACGATATCGCGATCGATATACTCTACCCCATGTTCGTCCAGCCATGCCTTGGCCTTCTTACAGGTCGAGCACTTGGGATATTCAACAAACAGTACGGTCATGGGAATCCTCCGAATATAGATCGGCCAACGCAGGCACACGCCACACGAGGCGCCTTCGTATGATGGGCCAATTGTAGCCCACGGGTCACACGCTAAACGAACCGTACCCCGAATCCGCGTTTGATGAACGGCAGCAGCTCCATTGCCTCGGGCGTGATATGGCCCGCAACGTTCATGCGCTCGTCACCGGGAAGATCGGCCCGCGCAATCTCAAGCTCGCCTTCGTAGCGCCCATATCCGCTATTGCTCACAGCGATCGACCCCGCCTTTCGCGGCAGGCCGGCTCCGGCATCCGTCGGCACGGAATCCGGCTTAAGCGTCGTACGTGACTCCTGAGACCTAAAGATGAGGACGCTCGAGTCGGGTCGGTCGTGATGAATCTGCCCGCGCACATAGGCATAACTGAGCTCAAGCTCGCATTGCAGGTCCACGTATCCGGCGGAAACTTGAGCAAACTGCGCCCAGCCCGCATCGGAAAGATCGGGGTCGCCGACCAACACAATGTCGCAATCGGCGCCATGTGCAAGCTCAAGCATATTGAGGGCAACCTTTGACGCGCGACCGCGCTGCGCCTCGACCGTCGGCAGTCCCTCGAATACCGGCCCGCGAACGTTAGCATCACCCGGCACAAAAGCCATGATTTCGAATCCAAGCGCCGCAAGACGAAGATTCACCCGAGCAATGTCCTCCAGAGCTAAACCGGTATAAGGCTTGGGGTAAAAATTGTGGCAGGCGGCAAAACGAGTCACATCGGCACCGGCCTCACGCCACGATGCGATTTCATCAGAACTCACTGTCGATGCATTGACCACAATGCGAAATACACCGGACAGCTCCGCGACCCGCTGGGCGCTAAAGCCATAGTCCAAACGAAGGTATTCCAACCCCAGATCGCGCAAGTCCTCGATGCGCTCAAGCCCGAGCAAATCGCACGTGCGAGGCCCCACATCGGCAATGAGCGCAATGCCGCGGGCGGAAAGCAGCGACAGCACATGACGGACCTTATCGGCATACGCCGCTCCCCCATCCTCGGGAATATGCAGCGAGGTGAACGCATAGCGCGCACCCGCCGCGGCACCACGCTCAATCGTCCGCTCAATATCCTGCAGAGGGCTGGAAAGATAAATCGAAATACCCGTTTTCACGCTTCAACGCTCCTTTAAAAAAGGCCGGCGGAGCAGTTAGCCCCGCCGGCACAACCATAGCATCAAGAAATCTGCCGCGCACCGCGAGCCCCGAGCAACACGGCTCGCGATATCAAACTACTCGCCAAAGAACTCGTTGATCTTCTGCTCGTCGACGCCAAAGAACCACGTCAGGACAAAGCCGGCGGCATAGGCAAGCAGCATAGCGGCAACGTAGCCGAGCTGCTGGCCAGGAACAACGATCAGCAGGCCAAACAGACCGGAAACGCCCTGAGAAACCGTGCCGATGTGAAGCAGCGCCGCGAGCGCGCCGCCAAATCCGGCATCCAGGCAGGCCGTCACAAACGGACGAACGAGCGGCAGCGTAACAGCATACATCAGAGGCTCTCCCACACCCAGGATTCCAACGGGAATGGACTCTGCGACGTACTTCTTGAGCTTGGCGTTCTTGGTCTTAAAGTACAGCGCCAAACCGGCACCGACCTGGCCGCCGCCAGCCATCATAAGGATGGGAAGCAGGTAATTGATACCCTTGGTAGCGCCGTCGGGATCGTTGAGCATAGCGTGGATCGGCGTGAGCGCCTGATGCAGGCCGACGGAAACCAGCGGCAAGAAGCCTGCCGACAGGATATAGCCGCCCAGGACGCCCAGCTTCTCGAAGATAAAGGTCAAAACGCTAAAGATGGCAGTCGTCAGCCATGCGCCAACCGGCTGGATGACGAGCATCAGAGCAAAGGCGCCGATGATGAGCACCAGCAGCGGAGACAAGAACGTGTCGAGTGCGTTGGGCATAACCTTGCGAATCTGACGCTCCATCCAGGCAAAAAATGCGCCAGCGATGAGAGCCGCGATCATGCCGCCCGCTGCGGGGTTGTACTGCGCATTGGTGAGCGGCAGCAGAATGGCAGTGGCAGGATCAGCCGCGCCAGGCGCAAGCAGGGGCATGGCACTGTTGGCGATACACATCATGCCGGCGATGCCGCCCAGCGCAGCGGAGCCACCAAACTCACGTGCCGCGTTATAGCCCACCAAGATGGGCAGATAGGCAAACAGGGCCCAGCCCATGGAACGAATGCCCTGGTACCACCACTCGCCTGCAAGCGCGCCTGCCGTCGAGACGTTAATGACGTTGCAGATACCGTTGATGAGGCCAGCCGCAATGATGCCGGGAAGTAGGGCGACGAAGACATTGGAAATCTTCTTGAGGAAGGCCTGAACCGGCTTGGACTCGTACTTGGCCTTCTGCGCGGCCTTGTTTGTGGCCGCAGCGTCAACCACGCTCTCGTCAGCAACGCCTTTCGCAAGGCCGGTGAGCTTGGAGAACTCCTCGAGCACCTTATTCACCTTGCCCGGACCCAGCACGATCTGCATCGTGTCGTCCTCGACCAGGCCCATCACGCCGTCGAGTGCCTTAATGCCCTCCGTGTCGACGTTGCCCGTGTCTTTGACGGTCACGCGCAGGCGCGTCATGCACGCCGCGTTTGCGAGCACGTTGTCTTTACCGCCCAAAAGGTCCAGCAGCTTTTGAGCCAGCTCTTTGTTCGTCATAACTCCTCCTTGTATTGGGTATCTCGTCTGAATGTCATATCAGCTCACGCCGCGCACCTATTGGGCATCGGCATTGCTCTTCTCATGGCCACTCACCGCAGCACGGACATGGCCTCGCGCCCGCTCAAGAGCTACCGTAGCCTGCTCGGCATCGCAGTCCAGCAGTACCGAGACAATAGCGGTTTTTACGTGGCCGCCGGCATCTGCAAGCGCCTGAACGGCGCGCTCGCGCGTGCAGCCGGTCGCCTCCATCACGATGTTCTGGCCGCGCACCACCAACTTCTCGTTCGTCTGCTGCACATCGACCATCAGGTTTTGGTATACCTTGCCGATCTTGACCATGGCACCGGTCGAAATCATGTTGAGAATGAGCTTTTGAACCGTTCCCGCCTTGAGTCTCGTTGAGCCGGTCAGCACCTCGGGACCGGGCACGGGCTCAATGGCAAGATCTGCGCTCTCCCCGATCTTCGACCCTTGGTTGCAGGCAATTGCAATGGTCTTGCACCCAGTTGCCTTGGCGTACACAAGGCCGCCCACCACATAAGGAGTACGACCGCTTGCCGCCAGGCCAACGACAAGATCCTTGTCCGAGAGTCCACGCTCTCGCAGGTCGTTCGCGCCAAGCTCCTCGCTGTCTTCGGCACCTTCGACAGCCTTGATAAACGCCGTCTCGCCTCCGGCAATGAGCCCGACAATCAGATCGGGTGACACGCCAAACGTGGGCGGACACTCCGAAGCGTCGAGTACGCCCAGACGACCGCTGGTGCCTGCGCCCATGTAAAAGACGCGCCCGCCGCGCTCGAGTGTCTCAGCAGCCCAGTCGATTGCTGTGGCAACCTGGGGCAACACTTTCGTGACCGACTGGACGGCACGAAGATCCTCATCGTTCATCGTCGTGACGATTTGCAGCGATGTCATCGTATCGAGGTCCATTGACCTTTGATTACGCTGTTCGGTCGTGAATTTTGTTAAATCGAGCATTTCATTCACCTCATCTTTCCTGTTTCTCGATGTAGTTTTGCTTAATGACATGCGTCGCCCGTTCGTAGTCGCTGGCAACGTAAGCAGCGTACAGGGCATCGACAACCATAAGCTGGGCCATACGCGAAGCCATGGCACCGCTGCGGACCAAGGGTTCACTCGCAGCGACGCCGAGCACGGCATCGGCCATGGTGGCAAGCTTGGATGATCCATCTACTTTGGTAACGGCCACTACGGGACAGTTGTGGCGTTGAGCCTCGGCGGTGCAGTCCAGCACCTCTTGCGTCAAGCCCGAGTAACTAAAGGCGATTGCCATATCGCCCTCATGCATGTTCTTGGCACATAAGAGCTGATCATGCCAGTCGTCGTACAGATGGCACTCTTTGTCGACACGCATGAGCTTTTGCGCCAGGTCGTGCGCGACCAAACGAGAAGCACCAATACCGAACAGATTGACCGCGCGTGCCCGCTTAAGACGGGCCGCGCATCGCTCCAAGACGGTGTAATCGAGCGTTCGCGCCGTCGCCTCGATCGTGCGCACGTTGCTTTTCATCACCTTCCCCACGATGCGTTCGACGCTGTCATCCATGGAGATGTCCTCGAGAGCTACGTCTTTCTTGTCACCTAAGAGCGCCAGCTCGGCAATCAGTTCGCGCTGGAACTCCTTGTAGCCCGCAAAACCCAAACGCTTGCAAAAGCGCAAAATGCTCGAGGGCGAGGAGAACGTGACATCGGCAAGACCGCGGACGGACAGCCCGACCACCTCGTGCGGATGAGCGCTTACATATGCGATGACATTGCGTTCCGCCGGGCTCGCGCTGAGCTCACGCTCGCGAAGCCGCAAAAGCAATCCGTTTGCCATCTCAAACACCTCCGTTGAGAAGAATTAAAGACCAACGAACGATTCGTACCGGATACAAACAGCTTTTGCGGTACATTGTGCCGCATCGTGGCGCACAAAGGGCGAGCGTTCTACCGCTCGCCCCTCAAATCCGACCGCTCGGAAATACGCGCGACACAAAATAATTCAACGAGGTTGCATTATCAGAAACGGGTTTGTTACCGGCTAGCGCCTCGCATGGGCGCCGATCGGCCGAGTCGCATGGCGCACCAACGCCGCTGCCAGCAATACCAACAGCATGGCGGTGACATAGCCCGCAGCATCGAATCCTAAATCGATAACGTCGAAATGCCTGCCGGGAACAAAGATCTTATGCACCTGATCGCCAACGGAGCAGGCGGCGCAAAAGAGCAATACGGGCACGCAACGGGAACATACGCTCCACGGATGCCTGGAAAGGCAAACCACGACCACGGAGGCGAATAATCCGACGAAGAAAAACTCTACGGTATGGGCAACGCGACGGACGTTTGTGCCCACCCACATGCGAATGGAAGCAAGTCGGCCAGACCGGACATTCGAGGCAGCCGAATCGGCGCCCCCGGTCATTCCGTTCTCCGTCTGGGCTTCACCCGTGGCATCGGCAGCCTGAACGCCCATAGCCTGACCCTCCACCACACGCGCGGTGGACTCGCTCAGCAACGACGTCTGCACCGCGTTTTGCTCCGTCAGCACCCAGATGCCCGCCAGCGTTGCAGCGAACAGAACGATCGCGGTCCATCCGATTATTTGTTTTACGCGCGCCAAGGGCCAACCTCCTTTTTTGAATATCAGCGAGTGTAGCCCCAAATGGCATCGTCACCGTATCAAAATTTGAATCGCAACAGGAAGCGACAAAGCGACGCAAACCCCTACCCCGCCTCGCGCATCCAGCGATCGAACGTCCCCACGCACACGCCCAGGCATTTTGCTGCCTGGCTGCGGGTAATATCGCCTGCCTCATAGCTATCGCGCACCAGCTCAAACTGAGGAGGGCACGGCTTGCGAGGTCGACCGAAACGAACCCCTCGCGCCCGCGCCGCTGCAATTCCCTCCGCCTGGCGCCGATGGATATTCTCGCGCTCCACCTGCGCCACGTAGCTCAGCAGTTGCAGCACAATATCGGCAATCAGGACGTTGGTCACATCCGGCGCGCCGCTGGCCCTAGCGCGCGTGTCAAGCAATGGCATGTCCAACACCACAATGGCAACCCCAAGCTCCTTGGTAATGCGTCGCCATTCCTCAAGAATCTCGGAGTAATTACGGCCAAGTCGGTCGATAGAAAGCACCACCAGCACGTCCCCGTCTCCCAGGACGTGCAGCAGCTCGCGATAACGCGGTCGATCGAAGTCCTTGCCGCTCGCATGGTCGGCATAAATATTCGCCGAGCCCACGCCATAGGCGCCCAGCGCATCCAGCTGCCGATTCAGATTCTGATCGCGCGAACTCACCCGCGCATACCCGTACACCGTCGCCATCTCATCCCCGCTTTCT
Source organism: Collinsella sp. (assembly GCA_031295725.1). Lineage (GTDB taxonomy): Bacteria > Actinomycetota > Coriobacteriia > Coriobacteriales > Coriobacteriaceae > Collinsella. The sequence continues at coordinate 5,966 of JAUMNV010000208.1, read as the reverse complement.
TGTAAACCTGCCAAAAGGGACAGGTTTATTTTGGTAGGTTTTACCTCTCAAATAGCAGGTAAGCGGGCGGCCGAGCAGACGGCAAGGTAGCCACTATTCAAATGCGGAGGGCGGCCCCGAAAGACCGCCCTCCGCTCTCTCGCCACGAGTCGGGATTTAGCTAATGGATAAGCTTAAAGTCCAAGTGCCCCCGCGTGGTATTGACGCGCGAGACCTCGATAATCACGCGCTGACCCAGTTCATAGCGAGTCCCCGTGTCGGCGCCCGTCAGCGTAAGCGCGTCCTCGTCAAACTCGAACCACTCGTTGCCCAGGCTCTTGATCGAAACCAAGCCTTCGACCTGCGTTAGGTCCAAGCGCACAAAGAGGCCCATGCTGCTAACCCACGAGACGGTTCCGGCATAGCGCTCGCCCAGACGGTCCTCATAGTACTGGGCAATCTTGATCTTTTGCGTCGCATGGCTGGCGGCATCTGCCGCGCGCTCGGCATCGCTGCATGCGCGGCAGATCTGCGGCAGAATGCGCGGCAGCGACTCGCGCCCCTTGCCGATCAGCCGCGGCGTACGGACCAAGGCGTCCTTGCCGCCGAGCCGCTCATAGGCCAACTGCAGTTTGAGCACGCGGTGCACCACCAGATCGGGGTAGCGACGGATGGGACTCGTAAAGTGACAGTAGCACGGCGCGGCGAGCGCAAAGTGGCCCTCGTTGCGCGGCTTGTACAGCGCGCGCTGCATGCTGCGCAGAAGCAGCGTGTTGACGAGCGGTGCGTTGGCCGTACCGGCGGCAGCATCGACTGCAGCCTGCAGCTCATCGGGGCTCCCCAGGGCAATACCGGCAGCACGGCGATCGTCGATGATGCCTAGCTGCGCCAGCGCAACGGCGGCACCGTGCAGGCTATCGGGGCTCGGATCCTCATGCACGCGATAGCAGGCCTCGATATCACGGTCTGCCAGCCACTCTGCAACGCACTCGTTGGCGAGCAGCATGGCTTCCTCGATAAGCGACGTGGCACACGAACGCTCACGCGCCACAATCTGCACGGGCACTCCGTCCTCATCCAATAGAGCGCGAATCTCGGCCGTGTCAAAATCGACTGAGCCGCGGGCGCGACGAATACGACGGCGAAGTTCGGCGAGTTCGTTGGCGGCGACAAGGAAATCGCCGAGGTCGACGTTGTAGCCGCGGGCGGCCTCCTCGCACGCAAGACCGCGCTCAAGCGCTTCCTCGCGCGAGGCCTCAGCAGCCGCAACATCCTCGGCCGCACCCTCCAGCACCGAATACTCCACCGCGCCGGCACGTACCAGCAGCGCCTCGGCGCCGTCATAGTCCATACGCACACGCGAGCGAATCACGCTGGGATACGGATCGTAATGCCGCACGCGACCCTGCGCATCGAGCTCGATATCGACGGTAAACGCAAGACGGTCCTCGTCAGGGCGAAGCGAGCACAGGTCACAGGACAGGCGTTTGGGCAGCATGGGAAGCACGCGATCGGCCAGATACACCGATGTTGTACGATGACGAGCCTCAAGATCGATATGCCCGTCCCAAGCCACATAGTGTGAAACGTCGGCGATATGCACACCCAGCTTGTAGCCACCCTCGGGCGTGCGCTCCAACGAAATGGCATCGTCAAAGTCGCGCGCGTCGACTGGGTCGATCGTGATGACAAAGCGGTCGCGCAGATCGCGGCGGAGCGGGTCCTTAAGCGCCGCGGACACATCGAGCGAAAGCCCCTCGGCCTCGTCCAGCGCGGCCTCGGGATAGCTATCGGTATAGCCGTAACGCGCCATCACATATTGAACGCCCAAATCGGGCGCGTCATCTCCGCCAATGCGGCGTTCGATCGTCACGGTGCCCGATTCCAGGCGCGTCGGGTAGGTCAAAATGCGCGCGACAACGGCATCACCCGGGTGGACGCCCAGACGATCCGCCGAGGTATCCTCGGGCAGAATGAAGAAGTCGGCCTTCAGACGCGAATCGAGCGGCTCGATCACACCGAGCGGACCGGCGGTCTGGTACGTACCCACCACGCTTATGGCTGCGCGCTCAACCACGCCTTCGATCACGGCGCGCCGCTCACCGTGCGGGCTGTTCTTAATGCTCACGGCAACGGTATCGCCATCCATAATCTCGCGCTTACCGCGGCCCATGATCTTGTAGTCGCCGTTTTCGGTTACAACGTAGGCACTGTGCTCATGGAGCTGCACGCGCCCGGTCAGGCTCGGACGGCGTTCGCTGCGCACCGGCCCGCGCTTATTGCGAGCTCCACGCTTATGCTTGTTATTGCGCCCCATGGCGCCTCCTAACTATCGATTGCGAACTCCAAAGAGTCTACCCAAATGATTCGCTTTCCTTCGTCCCCTAGGGATCAAAAAACGGGCCGCCCCATAAGAGACGACCCGTTGGAAGGGGTGAATTCCAGGCATGCTTACACGCGCAGGTAGCGGCGCATGGCGATGGCAGAACCAAAGAGACCGATAATCACGCCGACCAGAATCAGCGCAGCATAGGTCACCAGGTAGTACTGCATCGGCAGGGCAAACGACATCCAGCCGATGCTCTCCTGCAGACGCGGAATCATCAGATTGCGCAGCAGCTCCAGAACGCCGATGGAAAGCAGCGAGCCCAAAATAGCCTGCAGCACGCCCTCGGTGATAAACGGGCCGCGAATGAAGCCGTTGCTGGCGCCGACCAGACGCATAATCGCAATCTCACGACGACGCGCCGTAATGGACAGGCGAATCGTGTTATTGATGAAGATGAATGCGATAAAGGTCAGAAGGCCAACGAGCACCACGGCGGCGATGCGGATGTAGTTGGTCACCTGGAACAGGCGGCTCACTTCCTCCTGGCCGTACAGCACGCTCGCGTTGACGTCGCCGTCATCCGCGATCTTCTGGAAATCGGCATCCTTCTTGAGCTTCTCTGCCGTGCTCTCGACCTTGGACGGATCGTCCATCTCAATTGCAAACGAAGCCGGCAGCGGGTTCTGGCCATCGAGCGCGCTCATGGTGGCGTCGGCGTTGCCCGACATCTTGCTCGTGTACTCGGCCAGTGCGTCGTCTTTGTCCTTATAGGTCACGGACTTGACGTTATTCCACGTCTTAAGCTCGGCCTCAAAAGCCTGAACATCGGCCTGATCGGCGTCATCGCTAATGAACGCGTTGATGACAACCTGATCCTCGACGGTGCCGATCACGGAGTTCAGCATCGCGGAGCCCATGATAAACAGGCCGATGATAAACAGCGAAAGGAAGATCGTGATGACGGCGCCGAGCGAGGTAGTCCAGTTACGGAAGAAGTGGCTGATTGCCTCTTTGAAGGAGTAGCCCACGTTAGTTGGTGCCATAGTTGCCGTAACCTCCCCTCTCCTGGTCGCGGATAACGTGGCCGCCCTCAAGGGCGATCACGCGACGGTGCATGCTATCGACCATCTCGCGGTCGTGCGTGGCGACGATCACGGTGGTGCCGGTGCGGTTAATACGCTCGAGCAGCTTCATGATGCCCAGCGAGATCGCCGGGTCGAGGTTGCCAGTCGGCTCGTCGCAGATCAGCAGCGGCGGACGGTTGACCATAGCGCGGGCGACGGCAACGCGCTGCTGCTCGCCACCGGAAAGCTGGTCGGGCAGCGAGTCCATCTGATCGGCCAGACCGACCAGACGCAGCACCTCGGGCACCTGGCTGCGAATGACGCCCTTGGGCTTGCCGATGCACTGCAGGGCAAACGCCACGTTTTCGTAGGCGGTCTTTTGCGGCAGAAGCTTAAAGTCCTGGAACACGGCGCCAATCTGGCGGCGCAGGAACGGAACCTTGCGGTTCTTGATCTTCATGAGGTCCTGACCGGCAACCAGGATGCGGCCGCTCGTCGGCTTGACGTCGCGGTTGAGCGTCGACAGCAGCGTGGTCTTACCCGAACCGGAGTGACCGACCAGGAAGACGAACTCGCCCGGATAGATCTCGATGTTGATGTCGTCGAGTGCAGGCTTGTTGGGCTGTGCCGGATAGATCTTGGTGACATGCTCCATAAGGATAACGGGCTCGACACCGGCCTGCTTGGCCATCTTCTTGCGGCTGGCCTGCGGATCGATGGGCGCAAACACCGACGTAAAATCGGGGTTGTTGAGCGCGTTATCGAGGCTTGCGACCTCGGCGGCCTGATCGCTCTCGACCACCGGGGCAGCAGGCTGCGTGGGGTCGGGAATAGCGGCAAAGAGACCGGACTGCGCAGGCTGAGGAGCCGGCGTCGCAGGGGCCAAGGGGTCGGGAATGCCGGCCATGGTAGGCTGCGGCGTGGCGGCACCAGCCTGAGGCTGCTCCACGCGAGCGGTCACGGCCTGAACGGACTCAAAACCCGCCGTGCCGGAAAGCGCGACATCGCTGGTTGGATTGTAGGCAAAGGGATCGGATGCCGGCTGTGCCTGATCTGCCGGCTGAGCGGGGGCCTGAGCAACAGGCTGGCCCTCTGAATCCGGAGTGGCGAAACGACTGCCCTGGACGCCTGCCTGCGTCTTGGGGGCATCATCGCCCGCACCGGAGGTACGGAAGTGGTTACCCACTGGTGCTCCTTATCGTCGTGCGTTTAAACTACATGAGCGCTTAGTATTTTAGCAGCATTAGCTTTGCTGCACATAAGAAGCATGGCCGTGTTTGGGTCCCTCCGGCCGGACACAGGGTTACTCTCCAAATCGTCCTCGGACATGTCGGAGCCTCCGCTGCGCACTACGTGCGGCGGGGACTCCTCCGTCCTGCGGAAAGATTTGGAGAGTAACCCTGTGCCCGGCCTGCAGCTACTAAGGGGCCGCCGCATTTATCTTGGGGTGCTGCATATACAAAGTTAGAAGGGTCTGAATTGCACTTTGCTGTACTGGGCTCTCTTCCCGGAGAATGCCTCGCTTGGTGCGGCTCTGATTTAGCTGAAATATAAAACAGGGCCGCCCTCTTTGAGGACGCCCCTGTCTGCATTTGAATGCGATTGGCTTGTTGCCGATTGAGCGATGGCTGCCTTATGCCAAGAACTCCTTGGTGGTCGCCACGATGTTGGCGGCGTCCAGGCCGTACTTGTGCAGGAGCTCGGCACCCGGGCCGGACTCACCGAAGGTGTCGTTGACGCCGATCTTCTTGAGCGGCGTCGGGCACTGCTCGCACAGGACGTCGGCAACGGCGCTGCCCAGGCCACCGATCACAGAGTGCTCCTCGACGGTCACGACGTGGCCGGTCTTGGTGGCGCTCTTGACGATCAGGTCGGCATCGATGGGCTTGATGGTGTGCATGTTGATGACCTCGGCGTCGATGCCATCGGCGGCGAGCTGCTCGGCGGCCTCGAGAGCCTCGCCGACCATCAGGCCGCAGGCGATGATGGTCACATCGGAGCCCTCGCGCATGACAATGCCCTTACCCAACTCGAACTTGTAGGTCTCGGGGTCGTTGATAACCGGCGAGGCCAGACGGGCGAAGCGCATGTACACGGGGCCGTCGCACTCGTAGGCGGCGCGCGTCACGGCACGGGCCTCGATGTCGTCGGCGGGAACGATCACGGTCATGCCGGGGATGACACGCATCAGGGCGATATCCTCGCAGCACTGGTGCGTGGCGCCATCCTCGCCCACCGAGATACCGGCGTGCGTGGCACCGATCTTAACGTTAAGGTGCGGATAGCCGATGGAGTTGCGGACCTGCTCAAAGGCGCGGCCGGCGGCAAACATGGCAAAGCTGCTCGCGAAGGCGACGCGGCCGGTGGTTGCGATACCGGCGGCAACACCCATCAGGTTGCTCTCGGCGATGCCCACATCGAAGAAGCGGTCGGGGCAGGCGGCCTTAAACTTGCCGGTCTGCGTGGCGGCGGCCAGGTCGGCGTCGAGGACCACAAAGTCATCGTGCTCGTTGGCGAGCTCGACGAGGGCCTCGCCGTAGCTTACGCGCGTGGCGATTTTCTTGACGTCTGCCATCCTAGAGCTCCTCTCCGGC
>JAUMNV010000042.1 GCA_031295725.1 Collinsella sp. | reverse complement strand
GCGACGCTCGCGACGATCGATGCTGCAGGCACACCCGCCAGCCACAGGTTGCAGATCATAAACTGCCCGCTGCCCGTCACAAACGTGCTGCTCAGGGCAAAGACCATCCAGGGCTCCATTCCCGTCTGCCCCATGATCATTCCGCACGGCGCGCCTATTGCAACATAGGTAAGCATCACCGGCCAGACGGTTCTAACGATTTTGAGCACCATACGCTTCTCATCCTGACAAGGTCTCCGAGCCGCATGTAGCGATACGGCAGAATCATCATCCGACAGCAACCGAGTTCACCTACAATTGCCACCGGATCGAAAGACACAACTTTTTAGGAAGTCATTATGACAGCTATCGATCGAGACCGGGCGCGCGCGGCCTTCAAAAGCTACACCGATGCCTACGACGCCACCAACCCACGCATCGCGCTCAAAATCGAACATACGTACCACGTGGCCGAGGCATGCGATGCCGTAGCGCGCGAGCAGGGCTGGTCGTCAGAAGATATTGACCTGGCATGGCTTTGCGGCCTGCTACACGATATGGGCCGCTTTGAGCAGCTGCGACGCTGGGACACCTTTAAGGACGCCGAGAGCATGAGCCATGCGGCGCTGGGCATCGAGGTCCTCTTTGGCGAGAATCCCGCCGATGCACCCGCCACGACAAACATCCGTGACTTTATCGAAACCGGTGCGCATGACGAGCTCATCCGAGCGAGCATCGCCTATCACAGCGACTTTCGCCTGCCGGCACAACTCGACGAGCGTACACGGTGCTTCTGCGATATCGTGCGCGATGGTGACAAGATCGACATTATGCGCACCATCGCCGACAGCACCGTCGATACCATCCTCAAGGTGGATGAGGACGCGTTTCTAGCCAGTCGCTTCTCGGTACCGACGCTTGCCGCCTTTGACGAGCATCGGTGCGTCGCGCGCGACGAGCGCAACGAGCCGGCGGACTACCTGGTGGGACTCATCTGCTTTATGTTTGAGCTCGTCTATCCAGCGAGCCGCACGCTGGCGCGCGAGCAGGGCGATATCTACCGCCTGCTCGACGCGCCCCTTGGCATTACGCGGCCCTTTACCGACCCCGCCACGCAGGCGACTTGGAGCCGCCTTAAGGACGAGATGCGCGACTGGCTGGCGCGCGCCTAGCGCTCAAGCTGGGCCAGCAGTTCCTCGACGACCTCGACGGCATCGCCGACAACCTTGTACTGGGCAGCACCAAAGATGGGGGCATCCGGGTCCTCGTTGATGGCGATAATGCACTCTGCCCCACCGATGCCGGCAAGATGCTGGATGGCGCCCGAAACACCGATACTCACGAGAAGCTTGGGCGAAACCGATACGCCGGTCTGGCCAATCTGATGGCGACACTCCAACCAGCCGGCCTCCACGACAGGTCGCGTGCAACCAAGCTCGGCTCCCAGAGCCTCGGCGAGCCTTCGCATCAGGGGCAGATTCTTCTTGGAGCCAATGCCGCGGCCCACCACGACCAAGCGCTCGGCATCGGCGATCGAGGCCTGCTGCCTCCACTCCTCGGCGGGAATCGAGATCTCGACACGAGCCTTAGCATCATCCGCAAGCGATATCTGGGTGATCGTGCCGGAGCGGTCGTAGTCAAAGTCGGGCGCCTTAAAGATGCCGGGACGAACCGTTGCCATCTGGGGACGATGATTGGGGCAGACGATGGTGGCCATCAGGTTGCCGCCAAACGCCGGACGCGTCTGTTGCAGCAGCCCCGTCTCCGTATCCATCGAAAGTACGGTGCAGTCAGCCGTAAGGCCCGTCTGCAAGCGCACGGCAACGCCGGGTGCCAGTTCGCGGCCAAAAGCGGTCGCACCGTATAGGATGGCCTCGGGTTTGCGTTCGGCTACCAAATCGCAGATCAAGCGGGCGTAGACCTCCGCATCGTTTTGGCGCAGGCGCTCGTCGCGACAGGCCAGGACTTCGTCGGCGCCCGCGCAAACCAGATGCTCCAGGTCGCCGAGAGAACCCTCGGGACCCATACCGATCAGTGCCACCAGACGGCAGTCGCGAGCATCGGCAAGCTCGCGGCCCTTGCCCATAAGCTCATAGGCAACGGGAGTCACCGTATCGTGCTCGTCGGTCTGCGCGAATACCCAAATGTCTCGATATGCATCAAGGTCCACCGCACCAGCGGCCTCGTCACGCTCGATCGAGATAGCGTTGACAGGGCAGGCGTCGACGCACCCACAGCATAGGATGCAGCCGTCGGTTACGCGGGCGCATCGGCTGGGTCGCTCGCCTTCCACTACGATGCCGCCCGAGGCACAGGCGCGAACGCAGCGACCGCAGCCGATACAGGCTTCGCTATCGATAATCAGTCCGCTCATCTATGCCATCCCCTCGATAATCTTGGCAAGCTTTGCCGCCTGCTCGGACGCCGTCCCCTCAACGGCCTCGCACGTTTGGTCACGGTCGGGCACAAACGAGCGCACGACCTGTGTCGGCGACCCGGCAAGACCGCAACGCGCGGGGTCGGCGTTCACGTCGGCGGCACTGACCACGCGCACGTCCGCCTCCTCCGCCGCGCGAATACCGGCAATACTCGGCATACGCAACTGGCCAATCTCCTTGGCAGTCGTCATCGCGCACGGCATCTCAAGGTACACCGTCTCCTCGCCGGCATCGCATCCGTGAACGAGCGCCAGCGAGCCACAGGTCGTAAAGCCCGCGCTCTGCACGCAGCTCACGTCGGTCACGCAGGGAATATCAAAGGCACCGGCAAGCTCGGGACCAATCTGGGCCGTATCGCCATCCACCGCCATCTTGCCGCAGATGAGCAGGTCGAAGTCCTCGTCGAGCGCCTCGATGCCGCACTTGAGGGCATAGGTGGTTGCCAGGGTATCGGCACCTGCAAAGGCGCGATCGGTCAGCAGCAGCGCATCGTCGGCGCCTCGAGCGATGCAGTCGCGCAGCAGCGACTCGGTCGCGGGGATGCCCATCGACACCACCGTCACGCGCACATCCATGCCAAAGCCGATAAAGTCGTCCTTCAGCGCCAGCGCGCATTCCAAAGCGCTCGCATCAAAGGGATTAATGACCGCCTGCTTGCCATCGCGCACGATGGTATTGGTCTTGGGGTCCATCTTGACCTCGGTGCTGCCCGGCACCGCCTTGACGCACACCACCATATGGAAATTGCTCATCTTCACGCGCCCCCTTTCTGGACGAGCTCATCCAAGAGCTTCTCCGAAAACAGGTTACCGCGACCCAGCTGCCCATCAGGATCGAGCTGGAGCTTGAGTCGAGCCGATTCGACCATGGCCTCGTGACCGTACATCGTCTCCAAGAAGCCCGCCTTGATCTTGCCGACGCCGTGTTCTGCGGAGACGGCGCCGCCCATGACCGTGACCTCGGAAGCCCACTGGGCAAAGAGTTCTCCGCCGCGGCGATAATCCTGCGCATCGAGCGGCAGAATGTTCACATGCAGATGGTTGTTACCAATGTGCCCCCAGGCGGCAGATTCAAGCCCACTTTCGGCCAACGTGCGGCGATAGAGGGCCACGACATCGGCCAAGTGCGCGTTGGGCACCGACATGTCCGAACCCAGTTTGGTGATGGTGGGATCCATGCGGCGGCGCTCGTCGATGAGCATGTTGACGCTCTCGGGCACCGCATGGCGGAAGAATCGCTGACACTCGCGATCGACCTCGGTGCGCGCGACCCATGTCGCATCGTCACTGCCGCCCGCAAGCTCCAGTACCCACCCCAAGTGATACAGCTCCTCAGTCGCCTGGGCTTCGTCGTCGCAGTCGAGCTCCACGTAGACACAGACCTTGGCGTCTTTGTCGAGCGCCGGCAGCGAGGCAAACGCCGTCGACTGCTCGCGCTGGCGACGTAGAATATCCAGGGCGCCAGCATCGAAGTACTCGATGGCAGCCGCATGGGACAGGACGGGACGCACAGAATCGGTGAAGGACACGGCCTTGTCTTCGCTGTCGAAGAAGCAGCTCACGCCCCAAACGACCGCGGGTGCCACCTGCGGGGCAATCTCGAGTTCGGTGATGACACCGATTGTGCCACACGCACCGATAAACAGATCGATGGCATCCATATCGTCAGCAACGAAATAGCCCGAAGCATTTTTTGTCTTGGGCATGGTATAGCCGGGAAGATCGAGCTCGAGTGTACGGCCCGCTGCCGTCACGAGCGACAGGTGGCGGCCCTGGGCAAAAGCCTCGCCGCGCCGAAGCTCAAGCAAATCGCCATCAGCCAGCACGACGTGGAGTCCCGTGATATGTGGGCGCATGGGGCCGTAGGCGTAGCTGCGGGCACCGGAGGCGTTACATGCCGCCATGCCGCCCAGACAGGCAGACGTCTCGGTGGGATCGGTGGGAAAGAACTGCTCGGGGACCTCCTGGAACTCCTCGTAGGCCTCAAGCGATGCCTGGTCCCAACCAGCGGTCGGCAGCACCTTCTTGCTCAGCTGCTTGCGCAGCTCCGAGAGCACAACGCCCGGCTCCACGCGCAGCAGAAATTGGCCTTGTTCATCGCGGCGAAGGCCCAAATAGCGATTCATACGGGAAGTATTGAGGATATGCCCGCCGTGGGGCACGGCGCCGGCGGCAAGGCCGGTTCGGGCGCCCTGAACCGTTACCGGAACACGCTCGGCATGGAGCTTTTCCAAAATGGCACGGACCTCGTTTTCCGTTGTCGGAAACGAGATGCTCGAGGCCTCGCCCGATGCGCGAGATTCATCGCGGCCATACTCTTCGAACTCGTCGGTGAAGGGTTTGATGGTTGCAGACACGCGAACTCCCCCTTTAGCTAACTACAGTGTTTGCAGGGAGATGTTACCGCATCGTTTCGTCGACGTGTTCGAGACCGTCTCCATAATTGGCGTTTTTTACGTTCGTGCAATTCGGCGAGCGGCTTGATTTCCTCGGCAGACGATGCTTTTGACACATATGGCCCCGCCGTCGCCGACCGCGCGATTGTCGCTCGAAAAAAGTTGGAGTATTTTTTGCCGCCTTTTACCTGCGGAGACGCCAATCCGTCAAGCATTTGGTCAGAAATTGGTCAAGTAGCGGCTGATAAGGTCGGCGTCGACAGCCAAAACCGATAGAAGTTTTGGCCCAGAAGCAGGGAGGTTCCCATGGCATATTACTGGCCCCAGTACGGCATCGCCATCGAAGTCGACGACGATCCCCATCTCCTGCCTTTCGACGAAGAGGCATTCCCCGATACGACGGTCTACCACGTTACCACCGATGTGATCTGCGACCCCGAGTCGTTCTCGGCGCTCGCCCACCACATCGCGCATATCCACGACATCGAGCTCCCTCCCGACTTCGACGAGCTCGTCTACTCGCGCCGTCTGATGCTTCACATGCTCTTTGGAGCGGACCCGTCCACCTTTGCGCGCGTCTATACCGCCAAGGATGCCGCATGAGCGCGAAGAAGCCACCCCACTTTGCAGGCCTGGGTCGTCGCAAGAAGCTCATCGTTGCCTGCTTGGCCATCGTCTGTGCCCTTGTCGCCGTAGGACTATACGTTTGGCAGTCGCAGCCCGTACCCGAGGCGGGCGCTTCGGTTACGACGGCCGAGGGCAAAACGCGCCAGGAAATCCAAGATGAGCTCGACGCCATCGTCCGCGACAACATGATGACGATTTCGGTCGCGCCGGTCGCTCAGCTGCAGGAGGACGGCAAACTGCGCGTCAACGTGCAAAACGTCCAAGACAATAAATTTCCCCAGCGATTCCGCGTCATCCAAAACGACGAGACCATGTACGAATCCGGTGTGGTCGAGACCGGCAAGACAATCGAGACGTGCCCCGCCGGCGACATCAAAGAAGGCGAGGCGTACATCGAGATCCAGGCACTCGATGCAAAGACCCTCGACAGCCACGGCAATCCGACACGTGTCAAGGTACGGGTTGAGCAAACCGAGAACTAGCCTTCCGGCCGACACGGCACCGCATGCAATTCACCAGCATTCGTCCAATCATCGCGGGGACGGCCCGCGGCGAATAGAAAGGAACGACCATGGACATCACCAGGAACATGAACGGAGTCAGAGCGCTCGTCGTGGGCACAGGGCTCGCGCTCGCGCTCGCAATGGGCGCCGCCCCGACGCCAGCTATGGCAGCCGGGCGCGTTGGAACCACGAAGGTAATGGTCAGGACCGAGATCGACAACGTTGAGTTCAAAGTTCCGACGGTTATTCCCTTCGTCGCCAAGGCCGACGGCACGCTTCAGGGCCCCTCAGAAGACGCGACCACCATCGACAATCATTCGGCCTACGGCATCCATGTCACCAACATGAAGATCGACGCCATGAACACCTGGACCATTGCCGCCGACGCCAAGGCCGGAACCGCGCAGAACTCCATCGACTTTAAGGTCGGCCCCGACGGCGCGCTCCAGAACGCCAGCGCCGCCGCGCAAGGGACGGGCCTCGATCTTTCCAAGAATGCAGCCTTCGACATGGGCTACCAGGGCATTGCCGGCGGCACGGACAAAATCAAGCTCAAGACAAGCGGAAACGTCGCCCGCGTCACGCGCGACATCTTCCGCGTAACCGGCGAAGGCGATCAGGTTGCGACGATCACCTGGACGGTCGAGCCCGGTGCGCACACGGCATAAGGCCGTCGCCCTGGCCGCCGCCGTCAGCATCCTAGCGTTTGGGCCAGCCATGGCCTTTGCCCAGCAAGAACAGGCGCAGGCCGCCACGCAAGTGACGGTCGACCTCTCGGAGCTCGACCGCGGCGACCGCGAGGAACCGTTGGCGCAGACAGGCGACAGACGATGGCTCTTGGCAGCAGGCGCCACAGCAGCAGGCGCCACAGCAGCAGGCGCGGGAACCGCCGGCCTCGGTCTGCACATCAAACGCAGCCAGAAACAAAACACGGACAGGCCGCACTAAATTAGCTAAGGAGACCCCATGGCATCGAAGAACCTTTTGCCCGTCGTCGCACTCTGCGGCGCGCTCGCAACCGGAACGCCTGTCGCCGCTTGGGCGACTCCCGTCATGGCAGACTCCTTACCAGTAGCCCTAAGTTCCGCACCAAATCCGTCGAGCGCCATTGCGTGCGAGCGTTTTTCGATCGCACAGGCCGTGATCTCAACCTCGGGATGCCTTCGTCGTAATACGGACGGCTCGATAGTCGTGGATATCAAGCGTTCGAACAAGGCAAACGGCTCCCAGGCGGGGTGCGCCGTCTGCACGTGGCGCTCGGTTGTGCTCGATGCAGATGGCGATCCATGCAATTTAGAGCTGCGCATCGACATCGCTTCGGTCGATGACTCGGCGAACGGAGCGAAGGTCGCCTTCGACGGTGCGTTTTTCGAGAAAGGAGGCGGTATATGTCTGGGCTGCGCCGCCGCGAATGCAGACGATGCGCAGCCCACCCTCTCATTCACGGCATCGTTGCGGCTGACCAAAGCCGGTACCGATGTTATCGCGGCGGGAGAAGCGTCCCTGCTGTTCTACGCCGTCAGCACCAAAGACACAGACGCTCATTTCGAGAAGCCAGCCGGATCACTCAGCCTTACACGAGGGATAGAGGCAGGCCCTATTGAAATCGATGCCCACGCGCAAAGCAGGCAATGCATTCTTGCCGACCCGGCGCTTCTCGAAATGGAGTGGAACGGATCCGGAGCCATCGGAATTCTCCCCTCCGCGCCTGACGCCAAGACGCTCCCCTCAAACGACGAGCCCATCAACACAACCATACAAGAGGAGAGCGCGGTCAAAGAAGCAGGTGCGGGCGACACGCCATCGCCGACAAACAGCGTCCCAGCTTCTCTCGAAGCACCGAATGAGCCCGCTGCCGATCCAAACAATCCCGAGCTCGCGGACAGCCTGGGGCTTGCTAATCCTCAAGAGATCGATGAAGGTAACTGCTGCGTGCTTGCCGCGCTCGACCACACAGAGGTCATCGACGCTGCGAACATCGAAGTTGCCGCCGCCAATCAGCCCGTCCGCAAGTCGGCTATCATCGCATTTCCTGAATCCATCGAAGTCGTCTTTTTGCCATCGGGCGAGGTCGTGGCCCCAACACTGCTCACCTTGTTGGGCGCCAAGAATACTCGAAACGAAATTAAAAAGGTCACAGTTGTCGACCCTGCAACCACCGCCAAGCTGCGTCTATACGCCGTTGCCGCAAACGGAAGCAAGACCCTGGAATTCGATGGCGACACACTTCTAACCTGGCGACGTCTGGACATTATGCAAGACGTCTCGTACCAGATCGAGCTCGAAGGGTTTGATCGTGCCCGCGATGCCAATATCATCGCCGCGGCTATTGAATCCCCGCAGCGGCTTATGACACTGCGCTTTGAATACTATCCCTATGTCCCGACAACCACCTGAGGCTTAAATGCTGCGCATCATTCCTAATACCACTTATATAACGTATTAGATGGGTTGCGATGTGCCTCGCATTTCGTTCTGCTACGATTGCCACGTTGGCATCAATACAGGAGGGCTCATGCCGGGCTTGGGAACAATCATCAACGTTGTGCTTTTAGTTGCGGGCGGTCTTTTAGGATTAGCGGGCGGCCGCTTCATTACACCGCGCATCCAAGACACGCTCATGAAAGCATCGGGGCTGTGCGTCCTGTTTATCGGCCTGGGCGGCACCATGCAAAAGATGCTCATCATCGATGGAAAGGCGCTAGCGACCACCGGTACCACCATGCTCATCGTCTCATTTGCGCTCGGTTCGCTCATCGGCGAGGCCGTCAACTTGGAAGCCGCCATCGAGAACCTTGGCGAATGGCTCAAGCGCAAAACCGGCAGCGAGGGCGATAACGAGTTCACCAACGCTTTTGTCTCGACTTCACTCACCGTGTGTATCGGCGCCATGGCCATTGTGGGATCGATCCAGGACGGTCTGCTCGGTGACTGGTCAACGCTTGCCCTGAAAGGCGCATTGGACTGCATCATCGTCTGCACCATGACGGCGTCGCTTGGCCGCGGCTGCATTTTCTCCGCCCTGCCCGTCGCCGTGTTCCAGGGGACGATCACGTTGTTTGCCGGCGCGCTCTCCCCCATCATGACCACAGCAGCCCTCAACAGCCTTTCGCTCGTAGGCTCCATGCTCATCTTCTGCGTCGGCGTCAACCTCATCCGTCCTCAGACCTTCCGCACGGCCAATATGCTCCCCTCCGTCGTCATCGCCGTCATCTACGCCCTCCTGTTCTAAATCTATCTACGCAGC
>JAUMNV010000123.1 GCA_031295725.1 Collinsella sp. | reverse complement strand
GCGTGGTCTGTTGACGGCACAGCTAACGGCACGTATCCTATCGAACTGCGTGTTTCGTAGGGGGATGCTGACCCCTCGATTCAAGCCGTTGCACTTTACAGAAAGCTGGAATCATTCGAGAAGGAGTACGCTTTGCCTACTATTAACCAGCTGGTTCGCCAGGGCCGTCGTTCCGTGCCCAAGAAGTCCAAGAACGCTGCTCTGCAGCACAACTCCCAGAAGCGCGGCGTGTGCACCCGCGTCTTCACCACGAGCCCCAAGAAGCCGAACTCGGCTCTTCGTAAGGTTGCCCGTGTTCGCCTCGTCAACGGCATCGAAGTTACTGCTTACATCCCGGGTGAGGGCCACAACCTGCAGGAGCACTCCATCGTGCTCGTCCGTGGCGGCCGTGTCCGTGACCTCCCTGGTGTCCGTTATCACGTCATCCGTGGCGCCTACGACGCTGCTCCGGTCCAGAACCGTATGCAGGCCCGTTCCAAGTACGGTGCTAAGCGCCCCAAGGCCAAATAAGCCAGATAACGTTTTGATACTTTCGCCGTGTGCCGCCTAAGCGCCGCACGGTAGACACTTAAGGAGATTTCACATGCCGCGTCGTGCAGCAGCTAATCGTCGTGAGGTTCAGCCTGACGCCGTTTACAACAACCGCCTGGTGACTCAGCTCATCAACAAGGTCCTTCTTGACGGCAAGAAGGCCACCGCTGAGCGCATCGTTTACACCGCTTTCGGGATCGTTGCCGAGAAGTCCGAGGGTGGCGACGCTCTCGCTACCTTCAAGAAGGCTATGGACAACGTCAAGCCCACGCTCGAGGTTAAGCCCAAGCGTGTCGGTGGCGCTACCTATCAGGTCCCGATGGAGGTCAACTCCCGTCGTTCCACCGCTCTGGGTATCCGCTGGATCGTCAACTTCTCCCGCGCTCGCAAGGAGAAGACCATGGCCGAGCGTCTCGCCAACGAGATCCTCGACGCTTCCAACGGCCTGGGCGCTTCCGTCAAGAAGCGTGAGGACGTCTTCAAGATGGCCGAGGCCAACCGCGCGTTCTCTCACTATCGTTGGTAAGTTAAGGTAAGGAACTAACATGGCTAAGCCTAAGTACAAGCTTTCCGATACCCGTAACATCGGCATCATGGCCCACATCGATGCCGGTAAGACCACCACGACCGAGCGTATTCTTTACTACACCGGTAAGACCCACAAGATCGGTGAGGTCCATGAGGGCGCTGCCACCATGGACTGGATGGTTCAGGAGCAGGAGCGCGGCGTAACCATTACCTCCGCTGCTACCACGTGCTTCTGGAACAAGGACGGTAAGGACTACCGCATCCAGATCATCGACACCCCGGGCCACGTTGACTTCACCGCCGAGGTCGAGCGCTGCCTGCGCGTCCTCGATGGCGCTGTCGCCGTCTTCGACGCCGTTGCCGGCGTTCAGCCCCAGTCTGAGACCGTTTGGCGTCAGGCTTCTACCTTCAACGTCCCCCGCATCGCCTTCATCAACAAGTATGACCGCGTGGGCGCTGACTTCTTCAACGCTATCGAGACCATGAAGGATCGTCTCGACGCTAACGCCGTGGCCGCTCAGGTCCCGATGGGCGCCGAGGACAACTTCTGGGGCGTCATCGACCTGGTCACCATGACTGCATGGGACTTCAAGGCCGACGAGAAGGGTATGACCTACCCCGAGCCGATGGACGAGATCCCGGCTGAGTTCGCCGACATCGCTGCCACCAAGCGCGAGGAGCTCCTCGACGCTGCTGCCAGCTTTGACGACGAGCTCATGGAGAAGATCCTCATGGAGGAGGACTTCACCGTCGAGGAGCTCAAGGCTGCTCTGCGCAAGGGCGTTCTGGCCAACGAGCTCAACCTCGTCTTCGTGGGCTCCGCCTACAAGAACAAGGGCGTCCAGGAGCTGCTCGACGCTGTCGTCGACTACCTGCCCAGCCCGCTCGACGTCGAGGCCGTCACCGGTACCGATCCGGACACCGGCGAGGAGATCGAGCGTCATCCTTCCTTCGACGAGCCCTTCTCCGGCCTGGTTTTCAAGATCATGACCGACCCGTTCGTCGGTAAGCTCACCTACGTCCGCGTTTACTCCGGCCGTGCCGAGTCCGGCTCCTACGTGATCAACGCTTCCAACGGTCAGCGCGAGCGCCTCGGCCGCATCCTCGAGATGAACGCCGCCGAGCGTATCGACCGTGACGACGCTGCCGCCGGCGACATCGTCGCTTGCGTCGGCTTCAAGAACTCCACCACCGGTGACACCCTGTGCGAAGAGGGCAAGGAGATCGTCCTCGAGAAGATCGAGTTCGCTAAGCCCGTTATCGACGTTGCCATCGAGCCCAAGACCAAGGCCGAGCAGGACAAGATGTCCCTGGCTCTGACCAAGCTCGCCGAGGAGGACCCGACCTTCCAGGTGTCCACCAACCACGAGACCGGCCAGACCATCATCGCCGGCATGGGCGAGCTGCACCTCGAGATCATCGTCGACCGTCTGCTCCGCGAGTTCAAGGTTGACGCTAACGTTGGTAAGCCCCAGGTTGCCTACCGCGAGACCGCTGGTCACGACGTCGAGAAGGCTGAGGGCAAGTTCGTCCGTCAGTCCGGTGGTCGCGGTCAGTACGGTCACGCCGTCATCAAGCTCGAGAAGATGGAGGAGGGCTTCGGCTACGAGTTCGTCAACGCTATCGTCGGCGGCGTCGTGCCCAAGGAGTACATCCCGTCCATCGACAAGGGCATCCAGGAGGCCCTGAACACCGGTGTTATCGCCGGCTTCCCGGTCCTCGACGTCAAGGTCACCCTGTTCGATGGTTCTTACCACGAGGTCGACTCCTCCGAGGCCGCCTTTAAGATCGCCGGTTCCATGGCTATCAAGGACGCCCTCAAGAAGTCCGATCCGCAGCTGCTCGAGCCGATCATGGCTGTCGAGGTCGAGACCCCCGAGCAGTACATGGGCGACGTTATGGGCAACCTCTCCGGTCGCCGCGGCAAGATCGAGGGCATGGAGGATCGCAAGAACAGCAAGCTCATCCGTGCCAAGGTGCCGCTGGGCGAGATGTTCGGTTACGCTACCGACCTTCGCTCCCAGACCCAGGGCCGTGCATCCTACACGATGCAGTTCGACTCTTATGAGCCCGCGCCCAAGTCCATCGTGGACGAGGTCATGAGCAAGAACGCCTAAGTTCGAGCTCCCTGTTACGTAATCCGCGAGAACATCTCTCGCACTCTTTGGAGGTTTAAGTTGGCTACCCAGAAGATCCGCATTCGCCTCAAGGGCTATGATCACGAGGTCGTCGATCAGTCCGCGAAGCTCATCGTCGAGACCGCTCAGAAGACCGGCGCTCGCGTTTCCGGTCCTGTCCCCCTGCCCACCGAGCGCAACCTGTACACGGTTATCCGCTCGCCGCACGTGAACAAGGACTCCCGTGAGCAGTTTGAGATGCGCACTCACAAGCGCCTCATCGACATCCTCGACCCCACCTCGGGCACCGTTGATTCGCTCATGCGTCTCGACCTCCCCGCTGGCGTCGACATCGACATCAAGCTCTAAGCGATATCGCTCATAGCTTACAGAGCCCCGCTGCCATGTTGGTAGCGGGGCTCTTTTGTTTTGAATAATGGTTTGGACTGCCGGGCATTGCTGCCGAGTAGGTGGCTGCAGCGCCCTATTCGCTCAAGGGACGCAGCGATGCCTCCTCAAAATGGAAGGATCGCAAGCCGCCTTCCGTTTCGATACATGCGCGACCAAAGGCATCGACGGTTTTAAAGATGCCGCGTGCCAGCTCGTCACCGGCAGGGGAACGGGCGATAACGTGCTCTCCGATCCAATTGAGGTGAGTGACATATTCGCCGTGGACGGGCGCGAGCGGTCCAGTGTTTTCTTTCATGGCGTCGAGCAGATCTGCCCACGCGTCCACAGCGTTTACGACGGTGTAATAGACCTCCTTGAGCAGCACATCGACGGCGGGAACATTCTCGTTGAGGTCTGAGAGGGCAATTGCCGCCAGGCCGCCATCGGGAACCTCCGAAGGCACATAGTTCACATTGACGCCAATGCCGCAGACGGCGAAAGGCTTGCCTTCGTTATCGCGTGCGGCTTCGACCAGAATGCCGCCGAGTTTGCGCCCTCGCGCGACGAGGTCGTTGGGCCATTTAAGGCCGATCTCGTTAGAAAGACCCTGCTTTTCGAGCGCCTCGAGCACCGCTAGGCCGCTGACGGCGGCAAGACCAGAGTACTTTGCAGGATTAACGCATGGACGCAGGACAATCGAAAGCAATAGGTTGCCGGCGGTTGAATCCCACTTGTGGCCGCGCCGGCCGCGTCCTGCTGTCTGAGCCCGGGCGGCAAGTCCTGTGCCGTGCGGCGCTCCTTGTTTTCCTGCTTCGAGCAGGTCATCGTTAGTCGATCCGGTTACGTCGACTATCGTAAATTGGGCATCCATAGCGGCTGCTACCTCCTTAATGAATAAGTGAATAACGCAATGGTGTCGTGAGGCAGACACAATGTGAAGCCTTTGTCGCATTTGGACAATTTAATGTTAACACGTCAACAATGACTGAAATGCGCTATCCTCTCTTGGTCGATGTAAACACGTCAACAACGCAAAGGAGGTTAGTGATGGGTTTCACGATACTGGGAACGGGCTCGGCGCTTCCCGAGCGCAGCGTATCCAACGACGAGCTGTCCGAGTTCCTGGACACCTCGGATGAGTGGATTTTTACCCGTACGGGAATCAAGAGCCGCCATGTGTGCACCGCCGAGTCACTCGACGACCTTGCCGTGGCAGCGAGCGAGCAAGCGCTCCAAGCGTCCGGACTCGATGCGAGCCAGCTGGATCTTATCGTCTGCTCGACGACGACGGGCGATCATCTCGTTCCTGCCGAAGCGTGCGCCGTTGCTGAGCGCCTGGGTGCCACATGTCCAGCCTTCGACGTTTCGGCGGCTTGTGCCGGCTTCGTATTTGCGCTCGATGTCGCCGAGGGCTATATCGCTCGAGGACGAGCCAAGCATGTGCTTGTCGTTGCCTCCGAGCAGATGACGCGCGCGCTTGACTGGTCAGACCGCGCTACGTGCGTGCTCTTTGGCGATGGCGCGGGCGCTGCAGTGATAGGGGCTGGGGGAGACAACCCCCTTGCCGTTGAGCTTTCGACGGCGCCCGACGTCGAGACGTTGCGCGTTCCCGGTCTGGTCGGCACCTCGCCGTTTAAGGACTCCGCAGATAGCGCGAGCGTGCTGTCCATGAATGGTCGCCGCGTGTTCAAGTTCGGCGTCAACGCCATCTGCGACACGGTCCATAAGCTTGCGAGCGATGCGGGCATTTCGGTCGAAGACATCGATCATTTTGTATTCCATCAGGCTAACGAACGAATCCTGAGTCAGGCGGTCAAGCGTCTCGGCGTGCCAGACGAGCGCGTGGTTCGAACGCTACGCGAGACCGGCAACATTTCGAGCGCCTGCATTCCCTTTGCGCTTGACCGGCTGGCACGTACCGACGCACTGAATGAGGACGACACCATCGCCCTCGTTGGATTTGGCGCCGGCCTGGATATAGGTGGCTATCTGCTTCGTTGGAAGTAGTCGCACATAGGAAATAAAAACGCCCATAGGGCACAAACAAAGGAGAACTACCATGGCAGATCAGAAGACCTTCGAGCGCGTTTGCGACGTTATCCGCGAGACCGCTGGCCTTGACGACGTCGAGATGAAGCCCGAGTCCACGCTCGAGGAGATTGCCCTCGACAGCCTGGGCACCGTCGAGATCCTCGTCGCCGTCGAGGACGAGTTTGGCATTGAGCTCGATACCGAGGAGAACCCCAAGACGGTTGGCGAGTTCGCCGATACGGTCGAGGCGGCATTGGAGAAGTAGAGATGCTCAAGACTCCTCTCTGCGAGCTGCTCGGCATCGAAAAGCCCGTGTTCCAGGGCGGCATGGCCTGGATTGCCGATGCTTCGCTTGCCTCGGCCGTGTCCGAGGCCGGCGGGTTGGGAATCATCGCGGCCATGAATGCCGACGCCAACTGGCTGCGCGATCAGATTCACGAGCTGCGCACCAAGACGGATAAGCCTTTTGGCGTGAACGTCATGCTTATGAGCCCGTTTGCCGACGAGGTCGCACAGGTTGTGATCGACGAGCAAGTGCCGGTCGTCGTGACGGGTGCCGGCAATCCCACCAAGTACATGAAGGCTTGGAACGACGCGGGCATCAAGGTCATCCCGGTTGTTGCCTCGGTGGCGCTGGCGCGTCTCGTGGCGCGTCGCGGGGCCACCGCCGTGGTTGCCGAAGGCACCGAATCGGGTGGACATATTGGCGAGACGTCGACGATGGCGCTCGTTCCGCAGGTTGTCGACGCGGTCGATATCCCCGTTGTGGCAGCCGGCGGTATCGCGGATGGCCGCGGGGTGGCGGCCGCCTTTATGCTTGGCGCCGCTGGCGTCCAAGTGGGCACGCGTTTTCTCGTTGCCGATGAGTGTACCGTCTCCGAGCAATACAAAGAGCTGGTGCTCAAGGCGGGAGACACCTCGACGCGCGCGACTGGCCGTTCGACGGGACATCCGGTTCGCGCCCTCAAGAGCCCCTTCACCAACGCGTATGCCAAGAACGAGGCGGCGGGCGCAAGCCCCGAGGAGCTCGGGGCCATGGGCACGGGCGCGCTTCGTAAAGCCGCAAAGGACGGTAATTACGAAGAGGGTTCGTATTTGTGCGGACAGATTGCTGGCATGGTCAACGAACGCCAGAGCGCACGCGAAATCGTCGACGATCTGGTCGAGGGTGCCGAGCGCGTCCTGAAGGGTGCGTGCGCATGGGTAGCGTAGCGTTTTTGTTTGCCGGCCAGGGCGCCCAGCACCCCGCGATGGGCGTCGACCTCATCGAGGCATCACCGGCGGCCGCCGAGGTGTTCGCCATTGCTGACGAGGTGCGCCCGGGGACCAGCGAGCAGTGCCGGAGCGCCTCCAAGGAGGAGCTCTCGCAGACCGAGAACACGCAGCCGTGCGTGTTCGTTCACGACCTGGCAGCGGCTACCGCCCTGCGCGAGCGCGGCGTGGTGCCTGCCGCCTGTGCGGGATTCTCGCTGGGCGAGGTCGCCGCGCTCACCTTTGCGGGGGCATTCGATACGCGAGCGGGCTTTGAGCTCGTGTGCGAGCGCGCGGCGCTGATGGCCACGGCTGCCGAGCGCCATCCGGGCGGCATGCGCGCCGTCATCAAGCTCGATGCGGCGCAAGTTGAGGGCCTGGCAAAACAGGCCGGCGAGGACTGCTGGCCGGTCAACTACAACAGCCCCCAGCAGACGGTTGTGGCCGGAGCGCCCGATGCGTTGCAGACCCTCGACGTCCTGGTAAAAGAGGCTGGCGGCCGGGCCATGAAGGTCGCGGTGTCGGGTGCATTCCATAGCCCCTATATGGCCGAGGCGACCTGTGGCCTAGCTGCATATATCGATGCCGGTCACGCGCCGTCCCCGTTGCTCATTCCTGTTATGGCAAATATGACGGCGGCGCCCTATCCGGCCGACCCGCAGGCGGCATCGGAGGTGCTGACCAACCAGGTGAGTCATGCCGTGCGCTGGGTCGACACGCTGCATGCTCTGCAGGATCAAGGCATCGACACGTTTATTGAGGTCGGCCCCGGCAAAACGCTGTCGGGCCTGGTCAAGCGTACGCTGAGCGACGTTCGCGTGTATTCGTGCGAAACGGCCGAGCAGGTCGCAGCTATTGCCGACGAGCTCGCATAGTCCACAGGGCTGTAACCCGAAAGGAATGACATGGGCAACTTGAACAACGGCGCGCTCGAGCGCAACGACTCACGTCGCGTGGCGCTTGTCACGGGCGGCTCGCGCGGCATCGGTCGCGCTTGTGCCGTGGGCCTGGCGGAGGACGGCTACGATATCGCCGTCGTCTATGCCGGTAGCGCAGATGCGGCGCGCGAGACGTGCGAAGCCTGTGAGGCGGCTGGCGCCACGGCGCGCTCATATCAATGTGACGTGGCCGACCCCGCTGCCGTCAACGCGTGCGTGGAAGCGGTCCTCAACGACTTTGGCTCCATTTGGGCGCTCGTCAACAACGCTGGCATCACCCGCGATGGCCTGCTCATGCGCATGGGCGATGACGCCTTCGATCGCGTGCTCGATGTCAATCTTAAAGGAACGTTTAACACGACGCGCGCGCTCACCAAGACCTTTATGCGCCAGCGCGGCGGTTGCATCATCAACATGAGCTCGGTTGTGGGCCTGATGGGCAATGCCGGGCAGGCCAACTACGCCGCCTCCAAGGCGGGCGTGATCGGTCTGACCAAGGCGGTGGCGCGCGAGCTTGCGCCCCGCGGCGTACGAGTGAACGCGGTCGCCCCCGGGTTTGTCGAGACCGATATGACGGCAAAGCTCTCGGAGAAGGTGCGTACGGTAACCGAGGAGCAGATTCCCCTTAAGCGTATGGCGCAGCCCGAAGAGGTGGCCGGCGTGGTGCGCTTTTTGGCGAGTGATGCCGCCGCTTACATTACGGGCGAAGTCATACGCGTCGACGGCGGAATGGCGATGTAGAAACCAGGGCCGAACAACGGCTTGAATGAGGAGACCATGATGGAACAGAGAGTTGCAATCACCGGTATCGGTGCCGTATCGCCGCTCGGTAACACGGCGCTTGCTACCTGGGCGGCCATGTGCGCCGGCACGTGCGGCATCGGCCCGATCACGCACTTCGATACCGATGCGTTTGCCGTTAAGGTGGCGGCCGAGGTCAAGGGTTTTGACGGCAACGAGTACTTTGGCAAGCGTGACGCCAAGCACCTGGACCCCTGCGTTCAGTTTGCCCTGGCAGCGTCGGACGAGGCCATGCACGATGCGGGCTTTGATGTCGAGGGCGCCATCGATCGCGAGCGCCTGGGCGTCTACGTGGGTTCGGGCGTGGGCGGCATGCAGACACTCGTCGACAACGTCCACACGATCGCCGATCGGGGACCTCGCCGCGCATCGCCCTATATGATTGCGATGATGATTCCCAATATGGCTTCAGGCAATATCGCAATCCGCCACAAGGCAAAAGGCCCGACCCTGCCCGTGGTGACTGCGTGTGCGACCTCGGCCCATGCGGTGGGCGAGGCGTTCCGTGCTATCAAGCACGGCTATGCCGATGCGATTCTCGCCGGCGGTGCCGAGGCCGCAATTATCCCCGATGCTGTTGCGGGCTTTACGTCCTGCCGCGCATTGACCACCAACCCCGATCCTGCGACGGCATGCCGTCCGTTCGATGCAGACCGCGACGGCTTTGTGATGGGCGAGGGCGCCTGCGTGCTCGTGTTGGAGAGCATGGAACACGCGCTGGCGCGCGGTGCGCATATTTATGCCGAGGTCGTGGGTTACGGCAACACCGATGATGCCTATCACATCACGAGCCCCGATCCCGAGGCTGCCGGCATTGCCCGCGCGATATCGCTGGCGGTTGCCGAGGGTGACGTCAAGCCTTCCGAGGGTCTCTACATCAATGCCCACGGCACCTCGACCAAGCTCAACGATTCGTCCGAGACGGCGGGCATTAAGCGCGCGCTCGGCGAGGACGCGGCGCGCGCCGCGCATGTCTCATCGACCAAGTCGATGACCGGCCACATGATCGGTGCTACGGGCGCCATCGAGGTCATGGCCTGTGCCATGGCGCTCGAGCAGGGCGTGGTGCCCCCGACCATTAACTACCACACACCCGATCCCGCCTGCGATCTTGATTACACGCCCAATCGCGCGGTTCGCGCCGATCTTACCTGGGCGCTTTCGACCAACCTGGGCTTTGGCGGGCACAACGCCGCCATCGCGCTGCGTAGATATACGAGGAGCTAGAGCATGGATTCCAAAAGACTTGCCGAGATAGCCGATGTTATGGAGGACCGCGGCCTCACGCGCGTACGCGTTGAGGAGCCCGATGGCACCGCGGTCGAACTCGAGCGCGCGAGCGCCACGCAGCCGGTCGCCGTGCCCATGCCTATGCCGGGTGCCGTGACTGCTCCGGCGGTGGCTCCTGTCGCCATGCCTGCCACCGCACCGGAACCCGCCGCGCAGACACCTGCCGCCGCACCGGAGCCCAAGGGCACCGAGGTGACCGCTCCCATGGTCGGCGTTTTCTATGCTGCCCCGGCGCCGGGCGACGAACCGTTTGTGCACGTGGGCTCCAAGGTCAAGGCCGGCGAGACCCTCTGCATCATCGAGGCCATGAAGGTTCTCAACGAGGTGACGGCAGAGGCGGATGGCGAGGTGCTCGAGATCTGCGTGGCCGACGGCGACCTCGTGGAGTTTGGCAGCTGCCTCATGAGGATCGGATAGGTGATATCCATGAACAAAGAAGAGCTCAAGAAGCTGTTGCCGCATCGCGAGCCGATGCTTTTGCTTGACGAAGCCGAGCTGGTGGGCGACGAGGCCCACGGCAAGATCACGATTACGGGCGACGAGTATTTTTTGCAGGGGCATTTTCCGGGAAACCCGGTGGTCCCCGGCGTGATTCAGTGCGAGATGCTCGCCCAGAACTGCTGCGTGCTGCTGATGGGCGATGAGGAGGCGCGCGGCGCGACGCCGTTCTACACGAGTCTGGACAAGGTGCGCTTTAAGCGTCCGGTGCGCCCGGGCGACACGGTGGATCTGGTGTGCTCCATCACGCGTGCGCGCGGGCCGTTCCGCTTTGCGACGGGCACTGCGAGCGTTAACGGTGAGGTTTGCTGCCGCGCCGATATGTCTTTTGCACTCATGCACGAAAGTTAAGGAAGGCTTCATGTTCGACAAAGTGCTCATCGCCAACCGCGGCGAAGTCGCGGTCCGTGTTATCCGCGCGTGCCGCGATATGGGCATCAAGACCGTCGCCGTCTACTCCACGGCCGATGCGGACGCGCTGCACGTGCAGCTTGCCGACGAGGCATATTGCATCGGCGGCCCGCGTCTTGCCGAGAGCTACCTCAACGACGACGCTGTGCTCACCTGTGCCGTAAAGTCGGGGGCAAAGGCGATCCATCCTGGCTACGGTTTCTTTTCCGAGAAGGCGAGCTTCGTGCGCGACTGCGACAAGTATGGCCTGGCGTTTGTTGGTCCCTCGGCCGAGGTCATCGACAGCATGGGCGACAAGGACGCCGCACGCCGAACGGCTGCCGCGGCGGGCGTGCCTATCGTTCCGGGCTGCGATTTGCTCAAAAGCCCCGAGGAGGCGACGGCCGAGGCCGAGCGCATCGGCTGCCCCGTGCTCATCAAGGCGCGTGCAGGTGGCGGCGGTCGCGGCATTCGCAAGGTCGAGCGCGTGGAAGATGCGGCAAAGGCGTTCATCGAGGCGCGTGCCGAGGGCGAGGCCGTTTTTGGCGACGGCGAGTGCTACATGGAGAAGTTTGTCGCGCCGGCGCACCACGTCGAGGTGCAGATTATGGCCGATAAGCAGGGCCATGTGTTTTCGCTTGGCGAGCGTGAGTGCTCGGTGCAGCGCCGCAACCAAAAGCTGATCGAGGAGAGCCCCGCGCCGTGCCTCGACGGACACGATGACATTCGTGCTCGCATGCACAAAGCCGCGCGCGACCTGGCTCGTGCCGTCGGCTACGAAGGAGCCGGTACCATCGAGTTCCTGTATTCGGACGACGGCAATTTCTACTTTATGGAAATGAACACGCGCTTGCAGGTGGAGCATCCGGTTACGGAGTTTGTGACCGATACCGACTTGGTCAAGTGGCAGCTGCGCGTGGCGGCCGGCCAACCTTTGCCCTTTGAGCAGGAGGACATGCCGGTCCGCAACCACGCCATGGAGTGCCGCATCAATGCCGAAACGCCGGACTTTCTGCCGTCATGCGGAACGATCACCGCGTTACGTGTGCCGGGTGGTCCGCGCGTGCGCTGGGATTCCGCCATGTTTACCGGTGCGAACGTTCCGCCGTACTACGACTCCATGCTCGGCAAGCTCATCGTGTGTGCGCCCACGCGTGACGGTGCCATTCGCAAGATGCGCTCGGCCCTGGGCGAGCTCGTGATTGAGGGCGTGAGCGAAAACAGCGAGCTTCAGCTCGACGTGCTGGCAAACGACGAGTTCTTGTCGGGCATGTATCACACCGATCTGATGGGGCATCTCTATGCTGATGAATAGAAAAGCGAAGACGGTCAATGTCCTTGAGGGGCCGATAACCGAGTCATGCGCCGAGTTTCCCGCGCGCCACGTGTTTATCAAGTGCCCGGAGTGCCGCCGTGTGATCGATGAGGCACGCCTGCACGACAACCTCGAGGTCTGCCCCCGTTGCGGCAAACACTTTCGCGTGAGCGGTCGCGCGCGCATGCGCATGACGGTCGATGAGGGCACGTTTGAGGAATGGGATGCCAATCTGGCGTCGGAGGACTTCCTCTCGTTTCCCGGCTATGCCGATAAGCTCAAGAGCGTGAGCGAGCGTTCGGGCGAGCGCGATGCCGTTGTGTGCGGCAGGGGCAAAATCTGCGGCTGCGATACGGCGCTCTTCTTTATGGACGCTAACTTTATGATGGGCTCGATGGGCTCTGTGGTGGGCGAGAAGATCTGTCGCGCATTTGAGCGTGCGACCGAGCTGGGATTGCCAGTTGTCGGCTTTACCGTTTCGGGCGGTGCGCGCATGCAAGAGGGCGTGACCTCGCTTATGCAGATGGCCAAGATTTCTGCGGCGGTTAGGCGCCACAGCGAGGCGGGCGGCCTGTATATCACGGTGCTCACCGACCCCACGACCGGAGGCGTAACCGCGAGCTTTGCCATGGAGGGCGACATTATCCTGGCCGAGCCCGATGCCCTGACGGCATTTGCCGGCCCGCGCGTGATCGAGCAGAACATGCACAAGCGCCTGCCCAAGGGATTCCAGCGCTCCGAGTTTTTGCTGGAGCACGGCTTTTGCGATGCCGTTGTTCCGCGTGGCGAGATTGCGCTCACGGTAGGCGAGCTGCTGGCGCTGCACGAAGGGCACGCGCCCGGCCTGGGGGCACCGCACGAGATCGTGCATACGGGTCGCCGCGGCAAAAAGCTGGGACACTTGTTCAAGCGCTCGACGGCACCAAAAACCGCGCTCGAGATTGTCAAGCAGACCCGCTCGGCAGATCGCGCCACGGCGGGCGAGATGATCTCGCTAGGCCTGGACGGATTTGTGGAGCTGCACGGCGACCGTTACTTTGGCGACGACGCCGCTGTGGTGGCTGGCATTGGCTGGAAGGACGGGCGCCCCGTAACGGTCATCGCCATCGAGCGCGGCACCACGACCAAAGAGCGTATGCGCCGCAACTTTGGCATGGCGCATCCCGAGGGCTACCGTAAAGCGCGTCGCCTTATGCGCCAAGCCGAAAAGTTTGGTCGGCCGGTTCTGTGCCTGGTCGATACTTCGGGCGCGTTTTGCGGCATCGGTGCCGAGGAACGCGGTCAGGGCGAGGCTATCGCCCAGAATCTCATGGAGATGAGCGGCCTTAAGACGCCGATTGTCTCGGTGGTAACAGGCGAGGGCGGCTCTGGTGGCGCGCTGGCGCTGTCCGTGGCCGACCGCATTCTGATGCTCTCGAGCTCGGCCTATTCGGTCGTGAGCCCCGAGGCCTGTGCGTCGATCCTGTGGAAGGATACCGAGCGCGCGAATGAGGCCGCCGAGGCGCTGAAACTCACGGCTCCCGACCTGTTGGCGCTCGGTATCATCGACGGCATTGTTGACGATAGGGGCCTGTCGCATGAGGAGATCGCCGGCGCCGTCATGTCCTCGGCATTTGATGCCTTCGATACGCTTGGGCGGCTCGACGACGCGACCCTCACAAACCTCCGCTACGAAAAGTACCGCGCAATCGGTCGGTATCGCACGATGTGACAAAGGGACAGTCCGCATGTCACATTGGGAAAGGGTTCCTGTGTCACAAGTTTCTAACACCTCGTTTACAACGACGGTCTCATCAAACGCCATGGCCGTGGTGGACTATCTGTCCAAAAGCATGATGTCGGCGTTGCCGTTTATTGTCTGCGCGGCGTTGTTCCGCACCGTCGCCGTCATTATGGGCGAAGGCATGCTGGGCCTATGGTCTGCCGATTCCGAAATCTATCGCCTGTTCTACAGTTGGCTCTATAACGCCGGTTACTACTTTTTGCCCATTTATCTTGGTTGGGCGGCCGCCCGCCAGCTCGGTTGCTCGGAGCAGCTGGGCATGATGCTGGGCGGCGTATTGATTGCGCCCGATCTGCTTAAGCTCGTCGATGCCGCATCGACGACGGGGGCATCGATGACTTCCGTGTATGGCCTGCTTCCCGCGCCGGTCAACGATTACACGACGACTGTTATTCCGATTCTCATCTCGGTACCCGTGCTTTGGCAAGTGGAGTGTTTCTTTCGGCGCGTTATCCCTAAGGCCGTGGCGTTTTCGTTTGTTCCGTTTGCGACCATGCTTGTTATGGTTCCGGTTTCGCTGTGTATTACGGCGCCGGCGGGCAGCTATTTGGGCATGCTGTTGGGCCAGCTTATGTTTATGCTTGGCAATTCCGGTGGCATCGTATCGTTGCTCACGCTCATGGGGCTTGCCGCGGGCTGGGAGTTCCTTAAGATCGCGGGCGTCAGCAACGTTGTCCTATCGCTCGCCTATGCGCAGTTTATGAGTGTGGGAACGGATTCGTGCATCCTGATCGCCGCGACGATGGCAACGTTTGCCGTTTGGGGCATGCCCTTTGGCGCGTCGCTCCGCGTTGCGGATAAGGACGAGAAGACGCTCATGCTGGGCTATTCAATCTCGGGTGTTCTTGGCGGCGTAAGCGAGCCGGCGCTGTACGGTTGCGGCTTTAAATATGGCAGGTGCCTGACGTGCATGGCCATTGGCGGCGCCGTCGGAGGCCTTGTTGCGGCCGTGGGCCACGTTACGGCCTATACCATCGGCATGACGAATGTCCTCATGGTCATTGGCTTTGCCACGGGCGGCATTTCGAACCTACTGTGGTGCTGCGTTGCCGGTGGCACGGCATTTGCGGTGTCTGCGGCGCTGAGCTACTGCTTTGGCGTGGTGCCGGCGAAGGGGCAGGCGACGGGGAACGGAGCCGATTCGCCCGAAACGGTGGCGAGCGCTGCTGAAGTAAGCGCATAAACCTGTGCGACAAAAGGACGATTCCTTTGTCACATTCCAAGGCCGTGGCCCGTGTGGGCTGCGGCCTTTTTGTATCTTGAGGACAAAGTGGCTACACTACAATCCGTTTGAGCAATAGATATATAGGTAGTACCGTGGGGGCGGATGCAGATGGTCGAGTGGATAGTTAAGCGCGCGCAGGGCGATCGTGCGCGTGTGGGCACGTTAGCGGGCATGGTGTGTATTGTCGCCAATGTTGCGCTTTGTGCTGCGAAGGGTGCAATTGGTGTGGTTTCGGGATCGGTTTCGATTGTTGCGGATGCCATGAACAACCTGTCCGATGCCAGCTCGAATATCGTGAGCGTGCTGGGCTTTAAGCTGGCGAGCAAGCCCGCCGACCCCGAGCATCCATACGGCCATGGTCGCTACGAGTACCTCTCGGGTCTTGTCGTGGCGGCGCTCGTGCTTCTCATTGGCCTTGAACTGGTGAAGTCCTCGGTTGAGCGCGTCATCCACCCCGAACCTGTCGAGTTCTCGCTTGCCCTGGTGGCAGTTCTAGTGCTTTCGATGGTCGTAAAGCTCTGGATGGCGGCCCTCAACCAAAAGCTCGGCGATCGCATTGAGTCCGAGACGCTGCATGCGACCGCGCAGGATTCCAAGAACGATGTCCTTGCCACGGGCGCCGTGCTGGCGTGCGCAATTGTTTCGCAGGTGACGCACATCAATCTTGACGCATGGGTCGGCCTTGCCGTTGGCGCCTATATTGGCTGGAGCGGCTTTGAGCTTATCCAAGATACGGTGAGCCCGCTTTTGGGCCAGACGCCCGATCCTAAGCTCGTCGAGCATATCCGCAGCAAGATCATGAGCTATCCCGGCGTCTTGGGCGTCCATGACCTAATGGTTCACGACTACGGCCCGGGCAGGAAGTTCGCAAGCGCTCACGCCGAGATGGCAGCCGAGGCCAGCCCGCTGGAAAGTCACGACACGCTCGATAACATCGAGCAGTCGTTTAGGAACGAAGATGGCATGATTGTCACGCTCCATTACGACCCCATCGTGACCGACGACCCCAAGGTGGCGAGCATGCGTTCACGCATTAACGCAATGGCTCAGGAGATCGATAGTCGCCTCTCGATTCATGACCTGCGCTGTGTGCCGGGTCCTACGCACACCAATGTGATTTTCGACTGCGTGCGCCCCTCGGATCTGCAGATGAGTGCCGAAGACGTAAAACACGCGCTGGCACAACGGGTCGAGTCGGAATACCCCAAGTCGATTGCCAAGATTACGATCGACGAAGACTACGTAGGGCATACCCATGAGTAAGGCTGTGCCGGCAAAGCAAGTTATGCAGAAGGGGAGAATATGAAGAGGCTGTATCTGCTCCGCCACGGCCAGACGGAATTCAACGTCAAAAAGCTCGTCCAAGGTCGTTGCGATTCACCGCTCACCGATTTGGGCCGTCAGCAAGCCGGGATGGCAGCCGCATGGCTCAAAGCCCACAATGTCGTTCCTGACAAGGTGGTCTCTTCGCCCTTAGGCCGAGCCATGGACACAGCTCAGCTCGTCGCATACGAGCTCCTCGGCCCGGACGCAGCAGTCGAGCCCTGCGAAGGCATCATCGAGCGCTGCTATGGAACCTTTGAGGAAGGTCCCCACGACGCATTGCCTACCGACGTCTGGGATCCCGGCGAGGATTTGGTCCCCTTTGGAGGAGAAGGGAGCCGCGCGCTGCAAGAACGCATGGTAGGCACCCTCACCAATCTCATGGGAGCCGAGGGCATCGAAACCCTCCTAGCAGTAAGCCACGGCAGCGCCAGCCGCCAATTCATCAAGGCTGCAGCCCCAGGGGGCTTCAAGCTCCCAACAAAACTCCCCAACTGCGCCATCATGGTCTTCGATTTTGACGATACGCGAGAAGAGGACGATACGCCCCGATGCAAGTTCACCTTGCAACAAATTGTGGACCCTCAACAAAGTAATTAGCTGAGCGAGCAGAGTTAAGCAGACATCAACGTGTCGTCTCCCGAGCTTGGCAGAGGGGCGGCGAAATATATTAAGTTTGTCGCGAGTTCCGCACGCAAAGGAAAGCACTTAATGTGCTTTCCGTCTTGCGCAGGACTGTAGAGCAGCAAACTTAATATATTTCGCCGCCCCTCTGCCAAGCCCAGGCGACTCCACGCACTTTACCTGCGTAAACAATGTGAGTGAAATATGAATCTCGATGGATACGCCCGCAGCCGTGTATACTAAACAGCTGTGTGAAACCAGGGGAGTATTCTGGCTGGACAAAATGCCTGCTTAATAGGGTTGTCAGGTAGTCCGGACGCAATACAAGGCTGGGGAGCACGTCGTGTAAGTAGTGGTCCTCTAGGGGCGTACGCTCGGTGGTGTACGCATTGTCCCAAGACCACGCGAGAGTTGGGATCATATCTTGATCAGCATGATTCTCGGCCGCAAGATTGGCATGACCCAGGTTTGGGACGAGGACGACAACGTCGTTCCCGTCACGGTCATCCAGGCTGGCCCCTGCGCTGTCTCGCAGGTTAAAACTCAGGCAACCGACGGCTATGACGCCGTCCAGATCGGTTTCGGCGACATCAAGGCCAAGAACGTGAACAAGCCCATGGCTGGTCACTTCGCTAAGGCTGGCGTCGAGCCTGTCCGTTTCCTTCGTGAGGTCCGCGTCGAGAACGGCGAGGAGCACAAGGTCGGCGAGGTCGTCACCGTCGCTGATTTCGCTGATGTCGAGAAGGTCGACGTCATCGGTACCTCCAAGGGTAAGGGCTTCCAGGGTCGCATCAAGCGCTGGGGTCAGCGCCGCGGTCCTATGACGCATGGTTCTCACTTCCAGCGTCACCCCGGTTCTATCGGTCAGTGCGCCTATCCTGCGCGCGTCCTCAAGGGCGTCAAGATGGCCGGTCACATGGGTAACGAGCGCGTTACCGTCAAGAACCTTTCCGTTGTCCGCATCGATGCCGAGCAGAACCTCATCTTGGTCAAGGGCGCTGTCCCGGGTGCCAAGAATGGTCTCGTCGCCATCCGTATGGCCTAAGGGCCCAGCCCATTTAGCCCAGCGTCATACCAAGGAGAACACTTAAATGGCAAAGTTTGAAGTAAAGAACAGCGAGGGCAAGAAGGTCGCCGAGGCCGAGCTCGCCGCTGAGGTGTACGGCATCGAGCCGAACATCCACGTTATGCACCACATCGTCAAGTGCCAGATGGCCTCTTGGCGTCAGGGCACCCAGTCCGCTAAGGGCCGCTCTGAGGTTTCCGGTGGCGGCAAGAAGCCTTGGCGTCAGAAGGGCACCGGCCGTGCCCGCCAGGGTTCCATCCGTGCTGCCCAGTGGCGTCACGGTGGCGTTGTCTTCGCCCCCAAGCCCCGTTCCTACGCTAAGCGTATGAACAACAAGGAGGTCAAGCTGGCTATGCGCTCCGCGCTGTCCGCCAAGCTGGCCGATGGCGAGCTCGTGCTCGTCGACGACTACGGCTTCGAGAAGCCTTCCACCAAGGCTGCCGTCGCCATGCTCAAGGCTCTCGGCCTTGAGGGCAAGCGTCTGACCATCATCGTTCGCGATGAGGACGTCAACGCCTACCTGTCGTTCCGCAACATTCCCAAGACGTTCATCATCACTGCCGACGAGGCCAACACCTACGATCTCGTCAACAACAACGCCGTGCTGATGCCCGCCGACATCGCCGCTCACTTCGGGGAGGTGCTTGCATAAATGACCGCCCACGAGATCATCATCCGTCCGATCGTGTCCGAGCGTTCCTTCTCCGGCATGGAGCTGAACAAGTACACGTTCGAGGTCGCCAAGGATGCTAACAAGTATCAGATCAAGGACGCTGTCGAGGAGATCTTCGGCGTCAAGGTCGTTCGCGTGAACACCCTGACGGTCAAGCCCAAGACCAAGCGCGTGCGCTATGTCGCCGGCAAGACCCGTTCTTGGAAGAAGGCCATCGTCACGCTGGCCGAGGGCGACACCATCGAGGTCTTTGGCAACCAGGCCTAAGACTCGCTGCTGTTGAGTGAGCTCATGCCTCCCAAATAGGGGAGGCGAGAGCTCAAGGTTTTGGGCGTATAAAATGGACACGCCCGGAACCGTGTATACGTCCGGTGTCATCGCACCCGAGGCAGAACCTCGAATCCCTGTCTGCGATGGCTAACGGATTCCTATTGAAAGGGATTGTAATGGCTGTAAAGCACCTTAAGCCGACCTCTGCTGGTAGGCGTTGGCAGACGATCTCCGATTTCTCCGAGATCACCTGCACCAAGCCCGAGAAGTCTCTTCTCGAGCCCCTGCCCAAGAAGGCCGGTCGTAACAACAACGGCCGCATCACCACCCGCCACCAGGGCGGCGGCGTGAAGCGTCGTTACCGCGTGATCGACTTCAAGCGCAACAAGGACGGCGTGCCCGCCAAGGTTGCCACGATCGAGTACGATCCGAACCGTTCCGCTCGCATCGCTCTGCTGCACTACGCTGACGGTGAGAAGCGCTACATCCTGGCCCCCAAGGGCCTCGAGGTCGGTCAGACCATCATGTCCGGTTCTGACGCCGACATCAAGCCGGGCAACGCTCTGCCCCTCGCCAACATCCCCGTCGGTACGCTCATCCACGCCGTCGAGTTCCAGCCGGGCAAGGGCGCTGCTATCGCCCGTTCCGCCGGTAACTCCTGCCAGCTGATGGGTAAGGAGGGCAAGTACGCTATCGTCCGTATGCCTTCCTCCGAGATGCGCCGCATCCTCGTTACCTGCCGCGCCACCGTCGGTGAGGTCGGCAACGCCGATCACTCCAACATCGTCATCGGCAAGGCCGGCCGTAAGCGTCACATGAACGTGCGCCCGACCGTCCGCGGTACCGTCATGAACCCTGTCGACCACCCGCACGGCGGTGGCGAGGGCAAGAACCACACTTCTGGTCGTCCCTCCGTTACCCCCTGGGGTAAGCCGACGAAGGGCCTTCGTACGCGCAAGAAGAAGAAGGTCTCGAACCAGCACATCATTCGTCGCCGTAAGAAGTAATTTCGGATACCGAGTTTTAGGAGAAAGCACTTATGAGCAGAAGTCTCAAAAAGGGCCCGTTCGTGGAGACTCGCCTTCTCTCGCGTATCACCGCGATGAACGAGGCTGGCAAGAAGGACGTCGTGAAGACCTGGTCCCGCGCGTCCACCATCTTCCCCGAGATGGTTGGTCACACCATCGCCGTCCACGACGGCCGCAAGCATGTGCCCGTGTATGTTACCGAGTCCATGGTTGGTCACAAGCTCGGCGAGTTCGCGCCGACTCGTACGTTCCGTGGCCACAAGGCCAAATAGGGGGTTAACCGTAAATGGCAACTAAGTCTATTGAAACTGAGGCCACCGAGGTTCGCGCCGTCGCTAAGTACGTGCGTGTTTCCCCCAGCAAGGCCCGCCTGGTGGTCGATCTGATCCGCCGCAAGCCTGTCGCTCAGGCCTTCGACATCCTCCACTTCTGCGACCGCGCCGTCGCCGTGGATGTCGAGAAGGTTCTCCGTTCCGCCGTTGCGAACGCCGAGAACAACAACGGTCTGCGTGCCGACAACCTGGTTGTCGCCGCTGCCTATGTTGACGAGGGTCCGACGCTTAAGCGCATCCGTCCCCGCGCCAAGGGTTCCGCTTCTCGCATTCTGAAGCGTACTTCCCACATCACCGTCGTCGTTGCTCCTCGAAAGGAGGCGTAAAGCTGTATGGGTCAGAAAGTCTACCCCACCGGCTTCCGTCTTGGCATCACCGAGAACTGGCGCTCCCGCTGGTTCGCAGAGAAGGATTACGCTAAGACCCTCGGTAACGATCTCGAGATCCGCAAGTACCTCGAGAAGCGTCTTTCCCGCGCAGCTGTCTCCCGCGTCGAGATCGAGCGCGCTGGTGACAAGGTGAAGGTCATCATCCTCACCGCTCGCCCCGGCGTTGTCATCGGTAAGAAGGGTGCCGAGATCGATACCCTCCGCACCGAGCTCGAGAAGGTCGCTGGCGTCTCCAAGGGCCAGCTCTCCGTCGACGTTGTCGAGATCAAGCGCCCCGAGCTCGACGCCAACCTCGTTGCTCAGTCTATCGCCGAGCAGCTCGAGGGCCGCGTTGCCTTCCGTCGCGCTATGCGCAAGGCTGTCCAGTCCGCCCGCAAGGCCGGCGCTAAGGGCATCCGTATCCAGTGCTCCGGTCGTCTCGGCGGTGCCGAGATGGGCCGTCGTGAGTGGTACCGCGAGGGTCGCGTGCCTCTGCACACCCTCCGTGCCAAGATCGACTACGGCACGGCTGTCGCCAGCACCACCATGGGCGCTTGCGGCGTGAAGGTCTGGATCTACCTGGGCGAGAAGCTCCCGGGCCAGCCTGTTCCCAACCCTGCACTCGAGGGCTCTTCCCGTCCTCGTCGTCGTAACTCCGAGAGGAGGGGTCAGTAGTGCTTGCCCCTAAGCGTATTCTTCACCGCAAGGTGCAGCGTGGCTCCATGAAGGGCCAGGCCAAGGGTAATACCGAGCTGCATTTCGGCGAGTTTGGTATCCAGGCTCTCGAGGCCCATTGGATCACCAACCGTCAGATCGAGGCCGCTCGTATTGCCATGACCCGCTACATGAAGCGTGGCGGTCGTGTCTACATCACGATCTTCCCCGATAAGCCCATCACCAAGAAGCCTGCCGAGACTCGCATGGGTTCTGGTAAGGGTAACCCCGAGGAGTGGGTGGCCGTCGTCAAGCCCGGCCGCATCATGTTCGAGGTCAAGGGCGTGCCCGAGGAGGTCGCTCGCGAGGCTCTGCGTCTTGCACAGCACAAGCTTCCCATCAAGACCAAGATTGTTGCTGCCAAGAACGCTGAGCAGCGCATCGAGAAGGAGATGGCTGAGGAGGCCGCTCTCGAGGCCAAGTGGGCTGCTGAGGACGCCGCCGCCGCCAAGGAGGAGAACTAATGAAGCCCGCAGAGATTCGTGAGCTCTCGGACGCTCAGCTCGTTGAGAAGCTGAAGGAAATGCGCGCCGAGCTCTTTAACCTTCGTTTCCAGATGGCCACCAGCCAGCTGGACAACACCGCTCGCGTCAACACCGTGAAGAAGGACATCGCTCGCGTCCTCACGGAGCAGCGCGCCCGCGAGATCGCAGCGGAGAAGTCCGCTGTCGCCGAGTAGGACCTAAGGAGAGAACATGACTGATTCGCGTAACTCGCGTAAGGTCCGTACGGGTGTCGTTACCTCCGTCTCCGGTGCCAAGACCATTGTTGTCACCATCACCGAGCGCAAGCGTCACCCCAAGTACGGCAAGATGATGACCAGCTCCAAGAAGCTGCACGCTCACGACGAGGAGTGCACGGCTGGCGTGGGCGACACCGTCCGCGTTATGGAGACCCGTCCTATGTCCAAGATGAAGCGTTGGCGCCTCATCGAGGTCGTCGAGCGCGCTAAATAAGCGGTCGCTCATACGACTTGTACGTTTCCGAAGATGTGCGTATGCCTGGCTTGCATACCACGGGCCGTATAAAGGCTGCGCACCTCTCTTCGGTTCTTAGTTCGGAGGAACATCTACCATGATTCAGATGCAAACCATGCTGAACGTCGCCGACAACTCCGGCGCTCGCAAGATTCGCTGCATCAAGGTGCTTGGCGGTTCCAAGCGTCGTTATGCAGGCATCGGCGATGTGTTCATCGGTGCTGTCCAGGAGGCTACCCCTGGCGCCAACGTCAAGAAGAAGGACGTTGTCCGTTGCGTCGTCGTTCGCACCGTTAAGGAGATCCGCCGCAAGGATGGCTCCTACATTCGCTTTGATGAGAACGCCTGCGTTGTCATCAACAACGATGGTTCGCCCGTCGGCACCCGTATCTTCGGGCCTGTCGCTCGCGAGCTTCGTGACAAGAAGTACATGAAGATCGTCTCGCTCGCTCCCGAGACCCTGTAGTTAGGGGAGATATATGTATATCAAGAAGGGCGATAAGGTCCAGGTTCTCTCTGGTAAGGATCGCGGCAAGCAGAGCGTTGTCCTGCGTGCTCTCCCCGCCGAGAACAAGGTCGTTGTCGAGGGCGTTTCGGTCGTCAAGAAGGCCGTCAAGCCCAACGCTGCCAACCAGCAGGGCGGCATCGTTTCGCAGGAGGCTCCTATCGACGCCTCCAACGTCAATCTCGTTTGCCCCGAGTGCGGTAAGGTTACCCGCGTCGGTCACGAGAAGGACGGCAAGAACAAGCTGCGCGTCTGCAAGAAGTGCGGCCACAAGTTCTAAGCTGTCCGCAACATCAAGTTGCTAGCAAAGGCCCGGATGCTACGGCATCCGGGCCTTTTTCTATCCCCACTCATTGGGGACAGACTTAAATGAGTGCCGTGGAAATGCCCATACTCATTGGGGACAGACTTAAATGACCAGTTGTTGGGGGACAGTCTCTATGTGCCAGCAGTTTGGGACGGTCCTTTGATGTCTGGTGCCCCCAGAGGGGTGAAGTAATACAGCTGGCTCTGTCTTTTAGGGCTTTGGTGTTCCGCCCTTTTGTGTTTCACAAGGATCGTCCCGTGCGCATTTACGCGCATAGCCTTGCGCGATAATACGCATAACCGCGCATATATCTGCCAACTATGGCTAAATAATGACCAATAAGCAAATAAACACGTAAATACAAGCAGATACGTGCGCAATTGTGCGAATATAGGTCTATTAGGAATGAAGAACTTCCGATGACTTAGGAGGCACATGATGGCAGATTCCAAACAGGCTCCGCTCGACGCCGAAGCAGCCGCTAAGGCGGCGTTTGCCTCGGTCCAGGATCAGCCGTTCCCCGACGACATTTTTACGGCTCCCGAGCTTCGTTGGGCTGTGATCGGGTGCGGCGTTATCGCCAACCAGATGGCCCAGTCTCTCGCTCTTGCCGGCCGCAAGCTTGCGGGCGTTGCCAACCGCACGCTGTCCAAGGCTCAAGCTTTTGCAGAGCAGTATGGCGTTGAGAAGGTCTATGAAACGGTCGAGGACCTCTACGCCGATCCGAACATTGACGCAGTCTATATCACCACGCCGCACAACACGCATATCACCTACCTGCGAGCCGCTCTGGCAGCTGGCAAGCACGTGCTCTGCGAGAAGGCCATTACCCTCAATTCCGCCGAGCTTGACGAGGCCCGTGCCATTGCCGACGAGCACAACGTGGTCCTTATGGACGCCACCACGGTGCTTCACATGCCCTTGTATCAGGAGCTGCGTCGTCGCATGGATGTCGGCGAGTTCGGCCGCATGAATCTCGCTCAGCTCAACTTTGGCAGCAATAAGGAGTACGGCGACCTGACCAACCGCTTCTACAACCGTAGCCTTGCCGGTGGCGCCATGCTCGACATTGGCGTGTATGCGCTCTCCGTTATGCGCCTCTTTATGGCGAGCCAGCCCGCTGAGGTTGTCTCGCTGGGCAACACCTGTGAGACCGGTGTCGACGTTGCGGGCGGCATTGTCTGCCGTAACGCCGAACAGCAGCTGGGCGTGGTGAGCCTTACGCTCCACTCCAAACAGCCCAAGCGTTCGGTCATTAGCTTCGACAAGTGCTATATCGAGGTCAACGATTATCCGCGTGCCGATCACGCGACCATCGTGTGGACTGCAGACGGTCACCGTGAGGAGGTCCACGCTGGCACCGAGGCATACGCTCTGTGCTACGAGATGGCCGACCTGGAGAAGGCCGTTGCCGGCGATGATTCGAAGCGCGAGCTTCTGGACTATGCTTCTGATGTTATGGAGCTGATGACCAAGCTCCGCGCCGATTGGGGAGTCGTGTACCCCGAGGAGGAGTAAGCGATGCTTGCGGAAGATAGGCTCAACGCGATTGTGTCGATGGTGCAGCAGGCCGGCTCGGTTACCGTGCCGGAGCTTGCTGAGGCCCTGGGCGTGACGGCGTCTACCATTCGGCGCGACCTGCAGACGCTCGACCGCGCACACCGTATCGCCAAGGTACACGGAGGCGCGACGAGTCTGGAGCGCGCGCACGTGACGCGCGACCTGACGATCGGCGAGCGCAGCGATCTCCATAACGACGACAAGGAGCGTATCTGCGCCCGTGCGGCGGCGCTTGTGGAGCCCGATAGCTTTGTGTATATCGATTCGGGCTCCACGACCCTCAAGCTCATCGAGCATCTTCCGCGCCTTGAGGGCGTCACCTATGTGACTGATTCCGTGCTTCACGCTCAGCACCTCGCTTTGCGCGGCATGCGCACCGTGGTGCTGGGCGGCGAGCTCAAGCCCGAGACCGAGGCGCTCGTCGGTCCCGATGCCTTGGCAACTCTGGACCGCTATAACTTCAACTGCGGCTTTTGGGGTTCCAATGGCATCGCCGCCGAGCAAGGTCTCACCACACCGGATATTGAGGAAGCGCAGGTCAAGCGTGTCTCGATGCGCCATACCGCCAAACGCTTCGTAATCTCGGACGCCAGCAAATTTGGCATGGTGGCGCCCGTCAAGTTCGCGGACTTCCGCGACGCAACGATCATCACCGCGGGCGAGGTGCCCGCCAAGTACCAGTCGATGGACAACGTCATCACGGTCTAGCGATGGGACAAGGCCAAAACCACCACAAAGGTGCCTGTCCCCATTGTGGTGGTTTAGGGCTCCCAGGGGCAGGGGGCTTCGATGTGGATGTGCTCGCCGGTTACGGGATGCGTAAAGGACACGCTGTGGGCATGGAGCATGAGGCCGCAAGGGCGCGGCGTGCCGTACAGGTCATCGCCAACCAGGGGATGGCGCTCGCTTGCCAGATGCACGCGGATTTGATGCTTACGGCCGGTGAGCAGCTCGACATCGATATACGAGCGCGTGGGCAGGCCACGACGGCTCTTGAGGCGCTTGAGCACCTTCACACGCGTCTGTGACGGCTTGCCGCTGGCGCCGACGCGCATCTTGCGGCTGTCGTGCCGGTCGCGGGCGATGGGTTTGTCGATGAGCTTTTCGTTCCAGTCGATCTTGCCCTCGGCGAGTGCCAGGTAGTGCTTCTCGAAAGCGTGGTCGATGACCATCTGGTCAAAGGCGGGCTGCGTCTGCTTGTCGAGCGAAAACAGCACCACGCCGGTGGTGTCACGGTCCAAGCGGTTGAGTGGCTGCATGTCGGTCGCGGCAAAGCCGTCGCCCATGGCCAGCAACAGGTCGCTAGCGTAGTCGGTGAGCGTGCGCTCGCCGGTGCCGTCGCCGTGGACGATCATGCCGGCGGGCTTGTCGATGGCCATGAGCCAGGCGTCGCAGTAGAGGACTTGAGGTTCTTCGTTCACGTGTAAGCCTTTCGGTTAGCTGATTCCCACAAACATGCAGCCCGAGGTCGCCCCGCGCAGACGGGCGGCGGGCTTACGGCCCGCCTGCGCCGCTTCGACGGCACGACGGACGCGGGCGACGGCACGGCTCACCTCATCCGTCTCGAGCAACGTTCCGTCAACCATGAGACGACGCACACCGGCATCGAGCAGCTGAGGAACCTGCGGCGTGAGGTCGATGGGGTAGGCATCGTACAGGCGAGAGCGGCCGTGGATGTCGGTGCGGACGGGCATGACCTTTCCGTCGATATTCTTGAGCGAGAGCTTGCGGGCACGCAGACGGCAGTTGACACAATCGTGGATGCAGCCGTTGGCAACCTGCAGAATGCAGTGTTCGCTCGTCATAACGCGCGGACGGCCAAAGACGGTGATGCCCAGAGCCGCGGGCGCGGCGGCGCCGAGCGAGGCAATCTCGTCGAGCGTGATCTCGGGCGAGAGCCAAAATGCGCCGGCTCCGCGCTCGGCAAGCGCCTCCATGCAGGGTATGTTGTGCACCGGCAGGCAAGAGCGAATCTCGGCCGTGGCGCCGGCATGCGCGGCTACGGCGAGCTCGGAGATATTGCCGACGGCGACGGTGGCTCCGGCATTGATCCAAGGATCGACGCGCTCGTGGTCGACGGCGCGGCAGACCTCGTCGAGTACGGGCACGATACCCTGCTCAAATGCATCGGCAGGGGAGAGTCCGACAGCCTCGAGCGCGTCGGTGGTCATATAGATGCGCGCGGCGCCCTCGGCGCGAGCCGCCTCGGCGGCTTCGAGCGTGGTGACGGCGGCGCAGATCTGCGGCTCATCGCGGTAATGCTCGGGCATGGCGCGCGTACATTTGTCGAGCAACGGAATCTCGAGCGTTTTCGCGCGCTCCTCGTACGGCGCCAGAATGGTCTCCTCCAATGCTTTACAGGCGGCGGCGCGCACCTTGTGCACGGCGGAGAAGCCCATGCCGC
Organism: Collinsella sp.; assembly: GCA_031295725.1. Classification (GTDB taxonomy): domain Bacteria; phylum Actinomycetota; class Coriobacteriia; order Coriobacteriales; family Coriobacteriaceae; genus Collinsella. The sequence continues at coordinate 30,516 of JAUMNV010000123.1, read as the reverse complement.
AGCCGGCGTCGAGCGAAACGTCAAAGCTCGCAGCCTCAAAGGGCGAGGAACCCATACGGCCCACATGCTCAACCAGGTCTGCCGCCTCGACGGCGCGAGTCTTGGCGGCCTCGACGGTGAAGCCTGTGGCGGTGGCGGCGAGCGCGGGGTTGTCACAGCAGGTGAGTGTGACGGTAAACGGCTCGCCCAGGCGCGCCACGACGGACACATCAACAGCTCGGCGGCGCAGCACATCGCGCTTGAGCGCGGCGCCGGCGGCGTCGATGGCACGCTGACTGCGAATCACGCGGACGCGGCAGCCCTCGGGCATGCTGCGGGGTGCGCGACATTCGATGATGTCGCCCGCGGCGGCATCATCGGCGGCAATGGTGGTCAGGAATTGGTCGAACTCATCGTCGTGGCGAAGCTCCAGCAGGTCGCCCTTGCCCACGGGCTCAAACAGCTCAATACGGGCGATGGCGGCACGGCGACGGCGGTCGTCGGGCTTGAGGCCGCGCACATCGCGGTTGGCCGGGCGGCTGCCCAGCACCGTGCCCACGATCTGGCCGCGGTTGTTGGAACGCTCGTAGCTCATCATCTCGTCGCCCGAGGTGCCGTCCTGATAGGCGTGCGTAAAGTCGCGGTTGAAGCAGCGCTTGAGCTGGCGCTGGCGGGCGGCTTCCTCGTCCTTGGCAACGGCGACCCCTGCCAGCATGTCATCAATTTCGTGACGATACACATCAACGATGGAGTACACGTAATCGGGCGCCTTCATGCGGCCCTCGAGCTTGAGCGATGCGGCACCGGCGTCATACAGACGGCGAACAAGCTGCGAAGTGTTGGTGTCGCGCGGGCATAGCGCACGCTCGCGGCCGGCGGGGGAGAGCGCGCGGCCGTTCTCGTCGATCAGCTCGTAAGGCAGGCGACAGGGCTGAGCGCACATGCCGCGGTTGGCCGAGCGGCCCGCCATGGCAAAGCTCGACAGCAGGCACAGACCCGAGTAGCAAAAGCAGATGGCGCCGTGGCTAAAGACCTCAAGGTCCACATCGGGCGCGGCATCGTGAATGGCGGCAATCTCGTCGATGGAAAGCTCGCGCGAGAGGGTCACGCGGTCGGCGCCCTGCTCGCGGCACCAAAGGGTTCCGCGGTCATCGTGGATGTTTGCTTGGGTTGAGATGTGCGTCTCGATGCCGGGCATGGTGCGCTTGACCTCAAAGAACAGACCCCAGTCCTGGATGATGAAGGCGTCGGCGCCCAGCGTGGAGCAGCGATGGATGAGTTGCAGCGCATCGCCCATCTCGGACTGCTTGATGACGATGTTGACCGTGACGTAGACGCGCGACCCGGCCAGGTGTGCAGCACGGCAGGCCTGCTCAAAGGCCTCGTCGGTAAAGTTGGTGGCCTTGCGGCGGGCGTTGAAGCTTCCCATGCCGCAGTAGATGGCGTCTGCCCCGGCAGCGAGTGCGGCGGCAAAGGGCTCCGGGCCTCCGGCGGGGGCCAAGAGCTCGGGTCTGCGGTTGGTGGTTCGACTGGCGGTTGCGGTCATATCCTGCCTTTCAAAATGCTCAGATATTCAAAAGTATAGTGGTGCTGTTGCGGCAGACGAGCCCTGTGGCCCAAGCAGGATAAAGTCTTCAGCAGCCCTTGCAGCAAAAATGATCCGTTTCCCTCCGTCCCCTATGGATCACCTGATCCGATGGGGACGGAGGGAAACGGATCATTTTGAGCTTCACCGTCCGGTCGTGCCGTTCAGCGGCTGACAGGCGCCGTTGGGCGATAAAATATTCTCGCAACGTGATAATAATCTTGCATCGCGCGGAAACCTTGGGTACTATCCCAAATCAAGCGCGGTGTTCAGACCGAATTGTGCCTCCCGGTGTGAACGCCGCGCTCATGCTCTCTATCTGATCGTAAGGAGAAAAACATGAGCAAGACCGTCGTGTCTTCCGATAACGCACCTGCAGCCATCGGCCCGTATTCCCCCGGCATCCAGACCGGCAACATGGTGTTCCTGTCCGGCCAGCTGGGCATCGACCCCGCAACCGGCAAGATGCCCGAGGGCGTCGAGGCCCAGGCTAAGCAGTCCCTTGCTAACGTCGAGGCTCTGCTGACCGCTGCCGGCGCCACCTTTGCCGATGTCGTCAAGACCACGGTCTACCTGGCCGACATCGCCGACTTCGCTGCCGTGAACGAGATCTACGCTTCCAAGTTCGAGGCTCCATTCCCCGCGCGCAGCGCTTTCCAGGTTGCCGCCCTTCCGGCCGGCGGTCTGGTCGAGATCGAGGTCGTCGCCGCTCTCTAAGGCGTTGGCAACAACTAAACATGACATGCAAAAAGACCCTGCAGCGCGTGTAAGCTGCAGGGTCTTTTGTTAAGCGATGCGGCAAAATAATCCGTTTTCCTCCGTTCCCAAGGAGTCAGCGGATTAGCCCTCCTTGCGGACTTTTTGCAGGTAGCGGTAGACGCTGGGCTCCGAGATGCCCAGCGCGGTGGCGGCACAGGCCACGGCGCCCTTGAGCATGAACACCCCGTTGCCGTTGAGGTGGCGAATGACGTCCACGCGGTCGCTCTGGCCAAGTGACGCTACATCCAGCCCGCGCGCGCTCAGCAGCTCGGCAATACTGCGGTCGATGAGCTCCTGCGTAGACTCCGAAAGGCTTTCGACCTCGATAGACGCGGGCTCCGTGTGCGTCGGCGCCGCGTCGAAGCACGCCATGAGCTGCTGCGCCATGGCGTTGATGGAGCGCACGGTCGAGAGGTCGGTGTTGACGCAAAGCATACCGACAATCTCGTCATTCTCGCGGATAAAGTACGTCGCCGACTCCAACGTCTTGCCGCCGGCACCGCGCCCCTCGTAGCCCGTAATAAACGGCAGGTCGCGATACTTGGGATCGTGCATGATCTTGAGCGCCAGATCGGTAGCGGGGCCGCCGACCTTGCGGCCGCTCACGATGCCGTTGCGAATATCGACGATGGCGTGGTCGGGATCCGAGAAATCGTGCAGCACGATTTCGCTGTTTTTGCCGAGTATCTGCTCCAGGAAATCGACCATCGGCAAAAAGCGACGTACGGTCTCGTTCACGGGCAACTCCTTTTGGTTCTATCGAAGTGTTCATAACAATTTTTTATCATGGTAACACGCTGCTCATCATCTCGTATATCCGCAGGTACATTGCGTAATACAGACGAACGGTAGAAATTTGGCGGTAAACGGTCGACCAAAAGAAAAGTTAGATGTTATTTTGAACAGACACATTCCTGACCTGCGGAAATGCGTTATCTCAGCTGAAGAATAGTCTGATAACAAAAAATTATTATTGAGAATGAGAATCATCTTTAATACGATATGCAACGAAGGCACAACCTCAACCCCGCACTGCGTCACAATAGAGCGTTAGATGCGAAAACAACTATTTCGAGGATTGGTGGTCAAATGACCCAGGAGACGGTTAAGAACGGCACTGAAGCCCTGTTCACTCGTGAAGGCATGCCTCCCGTTAAGGAAATGATCCCGTGTGCCCTTCAGCACGTACTGGCTTCGTTTGCCGGTATCATCACCCCGGCTGTCATCATGGCCGGCGTCTACGGCTTTAATAGCCAGCAGAGCACCGACATCATTCAGGTTGCGCTCATTCTTTCGGCAATCGACACGGCCCTTCAGGCCTTCGCTCCCTTCCGTCGTATCGGCGGCGGCCTGCCCATCGTCATGGGCGTTTCGTTCGCGTTCCTGCCGGCCCTTCAGGCCATGGGCGCCTCGGGCTTTAGTTTTGGCGCGCTGCTGGGCGGCGAGATCGTCGGCGGCGCCGTTGCGGTCCTCTTTGGTCTGGCCTACAGCAAGATCAAGTGGCTGTTCCCGCCCGTCGTGACCGGTACGGTCATCTTCTCTATTGGCGTCTCTCTCTATCCCACGGCCGTCAAGTACATGGCCGGTGGCATGGGCACGCCGCTGTGGGGTACCCCGCAGGCATGGTGCGTCGCCCTGATCACCTTCGCTGTGGTCTTTGCGCTCGCCAACTTTGGCAAGGGCACGCTCAAGCTGGGATCCGTGTTCTTTGGCATGATCGTTGGCATGATCGTTTCGATCCCCTTTGGCATGATCGACTTCTCCAGCGTCGCCACCGCTCAGGTCTTCGCCCTTCCCAAGCTCATGCCCTACGCGCTCGAGTTTGATCCCGAGGTCTGCATTACCCTCGCCGTCGTGTTCCCCATGGTTGCCATCCAGGTTATCGGTGACGTCTCCGCCGCCTGCCTGGGCTCCATCGACCGTATGCCCACCGAGCGCGAGCTCTCCGGCGCTATCGTGTCCCAGGGCCTCACCTCTATGGTCGGCGGCCTGCTGGGCGGTCTTCCCACCAGCGCCCTTGGCCAGAACGTGGGCATCATCTGCTCCAACAAGGTCGTCAACAAGTGGGTCTTTGTGATCATCGCGGCCGTCTTTGCCATCGCCGGCCTGTTCCCGCAGCTCTCTGCCATCCTTTCCGCTATCCCGCAGCCCGTCATCGGCGGCGCGACCGTCGGCGTCTTTGGCACCATCACCATGAACGGCGTGCGCATGTTCACCCGCGAGGGCCTCACGCAGCGCACCACCACCATCGTCGGTACCTCCGTCGTCTTTGGCCTGGGTATCTGGATGGCCAGCGGTTGCCTTGCCGGCGAGGGTATGCCTACCTGGGTGTCCACCGTCATCGGCTCCAACGCCGTGACTCCCACCGCCATCATGGCCATCGTGCTCAACCTGATCCTTCCGCAGACGCCGGTCGTGGCTCAGCACATCGATGCCGCCAAGGATGCCGCTGTGAATCTGGTCCTGCCCGAGAGCAAGAAGTAACCAATTCGGTGCTATTCGCCGGCGGACGCATCGCCTCGTCCGCCGGCGCCATGCGGCGCCAAGCCGCACTTCAAAGGGCTCGTCCCTTTGGTGAAGCGTTGACGGGAGAGGGCCCGTTTCCGGTGTAGGCCGGCGCTTCGCACTTCCGCCATGTCAGAGGTGTCAAACCCCGCCCCTGATGTTGAAGGGAGCATTTATGCTTCTGGTCGCTAACGGTTCCGTCTTTACCCGCAACGCTCAGACTCCGTTCATTCCCAACGGTGCGGTCGCCATTGACGGAGATACGATCGTCGAAGTGGGCCCCGAGCGCGAGCTCAAGGCCAAGTACCCGGATGCCGAGTACGTCGACGCCCAGGGCAACCTCATCATGCCCGGACTTATCAACTGCCACACCCACATCTACTCGGGTCTGGCCCGCGGCCTTGCCATTAAGGGCTGCAACCCCACCAACTTCCTGGAGAATCTTGAGCAGCAGTGGTGGAAGATCGACGACAACCTGACGCTCGACGGCACCAAGGCCAGCGCCTATGCCACGATTCTGGATTCCATCCGCGACGGCGTCACCACGATCTTCGATCACCATGCGAGCTTCTGCGAGATCCCGGGAAGCCTCTTTACCATTAAGGACGCCGCGCAGGAGCTGGGTATGCGTTCGTGCCTGTGCTACGAGGTCTCCGATCGCCGCGGCCAGGAAAAATGCGACCAGGCCATTGCCGAGAACGCCGAGTTTGCCCAGTGGGCCGCCAAGGAGCGTCGCGATAACGACAACCACATGATCGCCGCCATGTTTGGCGGACATGCCACCTTTACGCTTTCGGACGAGACCATGGATAAGATGGCCGAGGCCAACAACGGCCTGACCGGCTTCCACATCCATGTGTGCGAGGGCATGAACGACGTGTGGGATTCCCGCCTCAACCGCGGCGGCATCAGCCCCGTCGAGCGCCTGCTGCAGCACAACCTGCTGGGTCCCGACACCATGCTGGGCCACTGCATCCACGTGACGCCTGCCGAGATGGATATCGTCAAGGAGTCCGGCACCTGGCTCGTCAACAACCCCGAATCCAATATGGGCAACGCCGTGGGCTGCGCCCCCGTGCTCGAGTTCTTCCGCCGCGGCATCCCCGTGTGCATGGGCACCGACGCCTACACCCACGATATGCTCGAGAGCCTCAAGGTCTTCCTAATCATTCAGCGCCATAACGCCGCTATGCCCAACGTGGGCTGGTGCGAGGCCATGACGATGCTGTTCGAGAATAACGCGAAGATGGCCAGCAAGTACTTCGATCGCAAGCTCGGTGTGCTCGAGGCCGGCGCTGCCGCCGACGTTATCGTTATGGACTACAAGCCCTTTACGCCGCTGAGCGAGGAGAACATCGACGGCCACATGCTCTTTGGCATGATGGGCAAAAACTGCCGCACCACCATCATCAACGGCCGTGTCCTGTACAAGGATCGCGAGTTCGTTGGCATTGATGAGGACAAGATCAACGCGTGGACCATGGCCGAGTCCAAGAAGCTCTGGAGCACGCTCAACGATCGCACCTACTAATTCACAAGTAGATTCACGCGCGCCGGATGTTTCGCCGCATCTGACGCGCGTATAGGCGGCCTCCGCGGGGTCGCCGGCGCTGTGCTAGCGCTACACCGTATTTGCGCCCGCCGCGCGGTCTCGCCGGGCGTTACAGAGAGGAGCTCATTATGAGCGACATCATGAGGCCGATCCCGTTTTCGCAACTGATGAACTGGATCATCGAGGAGCACAAGACTCAGGGCGCCGTCTTTGGCGTGCGCAAGATGGTTACGACCAACCAGGAGGGCGCGCTTCCCATTTTTGACGAGCGCATCGAGACTCCGTTTGGCCCGGCCGCCGGCCCCAATACGCAGCTTGCCCAGAACATCGTGGCATCCTACGTGGCCGGTTCCCGCTTCTTTGAGCTCAAGACCGTTCAGGTTATGGACGGCGAGGATCTCTCCAAGTGCGTTAACAAACCTTGCATTGTGGCGCAGGACGAGTGCTACAACTGCGAGTGGTCGACCGAGCTCGAGGTTCCGCAGGCCTTTGCCGAGTACGTGAAGGCATGGTTTGCCTGCCACCTGATCGCTCGCGAGTACGGCCTGGGCAGCCCGGACGGTTTTGTCTTTAACATGTCCGTGGGCTATGACCTGGAGGGCATTAAGAGCCCCAAGGTCGACGCCTACATCGAGGGCATGAAGGACGCCAGCGGCTCTGACGTCTGGAATGAGTGCCGCGCATGGGCGCTTGCCAACCTGGACAAGTTTGAGCATGTCGACGCCGCATTTGTCGAATCCATCCCGGCACGCGTCTCCAACTCCATCACCGAGTCTACCCTGCACGGCTGCCCGCCGGCGGAGATCGAGCGCATCGCGACCTATCTGATCACCGAGAAGGGCCTCAACACCTACATCAAGTGCAACCCCACGCTGCTGGGCTATGAGTTTGCCCGCCAGCGTCTGAACGAGCTGGGCTTTGACTACATCGTCTTCGATGACACGCACTTCCGCGAGGACCTGCAGTGGGGCGACGCCGTGCCCATGTTCGAGCGCCTGATTGCCCTGTGCGCCGAGCACGGCCTGGAGTTTGGCGTCAAGCTGACCAACACGTTCCCCGTCGACGTGACCAGGGACGAGCTGCCCTCCACCGAGATGTACATGTCGGGCCGTTCGCTGTTCTCGCTGACCATCGAGGCTGCCCGCCGCATTACCGAGCAGTTCGATGGCAAGCTGCGCATCAGCTACTCCGGCGGCGCCACGGTCTACAACATCCGCGCCCTGTATAACGCCGGCATTTGGCCCGTCACCCTGGCGACCGATGTGCTCAAGCCCGGTGGCTACGAGCGCTTTAGTCAGATGGCCGGCGAGTTCACCGATCTGGACGGCAAGCCGTTTGAGGGCGTCTCGCTCGAGGCCGTGACCGCGATCCAGACCGACTCGCTCACCAACCCGCTCTACAAGAAGCCGCTGCGCCCGCTACCCGACCGCAAGGTCGCCGGCAAGAGCCCGCTTTCCGATTGCTTTACCACGCCGTGCCGCACGAGCTGCCCCATCCAGCAGGATATTCCCGCCTATCTGGCGGCTGTTGACGAGGGCCGCTACGAGGACGCACTCAACATCATCATCGAGCGCAACGCCCTGCCGTTCATTACCGGCACCATCTGCCCGCATCCCTGCGGCCGTGCCTGCGAGCGTGCGTTCTACGAGCCCGAGGGCGCCCAGATTCGCGCCAGCAAGCTCAAGGCCGCCCGCGAGGCCATGACCGCCGTGCTGCCCAAGCTGCGTGCCCAGGCCATCGCAAACGACGGCGAGCGCAACGTTGTCGTTATCGGCGGCGGCCCGGCCGGCCTGGCGACGGCGTTCTTCCTGACGCGTGCCGGCGTGCCCGTCACCATCTTCGAGGCCCGCGACTCTCTCGGTGGCGTGGTCCGTCACGTGATTCCCGAGTTCCGCATCGCGAGCGACGATATCTCCCACGATGCCGAGCTCTGCCTAGCCTTTGGCGCCAAGGTGCAGCTCAACGCTCGCGTGGATTCCATCGACGAACTCAAGGCTCAAGGCTTTACCGACGTGGTCGTGGCCACCGGTGCCTGGATGCCCGGCTCTGCGGGCTTGGGCGAGGGCGCCGAGCTCGATGTGCTGGAGTTCCTCGAGGCCGCCAAGAAGGGCGAGAAGCTCGAGCTGGGCGAGGACGTCGTGGTCATTGGCGCCGGCAACACCGCCATGGACGCGGCCCGCGTGGCCAAGCGCCTGGCCGGCGTGAAGAACGTGCGCCTGGTGTATCGCCGCACCAAGAAGCAGATGCCCGCCGACGAGGAAGAGCTCGATCTTGCTCTTGCCGACGGCGTTGAGTTCTGCGAGCTGCTGGCCCCCAAGGCGCTTAACGGCGCCGTGCTGACCTGCGACGTTATGGAGCTTGGCGAGCCGGATGCAAGCGGCCGTCGCAGCCCCGTCGCCACGGGCGAGACCATCGAGCTTCCCGCCACCACGGTGATCTGCGCCGTGGGCGAGGGCATCGATGCCAGCCTGTACGATGCCGCGGGCGTCGAGCACGACCGTCGCGGCCGTCTTGCCGCCACCTCCACCGGCGTCGAGGGCGTTTGGGCTGCCGGTGACTGCCGTCGCGGTCCTGCTACCGTGGTCGAGGCTATTGCCGACGCCGCCGAGGTCGCCCGTGCCATCGCCGGTGTGGACTTTAACAAGTACGCCGACCAGAATGCTCAGGCCGGTCGCGAGGATACCTGCTACGAGCGCAAGGGGTCGCTGTGCCGCGACAAGCGCAACTGCACCAAGACTCGCTGCCTGGGCTGCGGCTCGGTGTGCGAGGTCTGCTGCGACGTGTGCCCCAACCGCGCCAACGTGGCAATTAAGGTGCCGGGCCTGGCCAAGCATCAGGTCGTCCATGTCGACGGCATGTGCAACGAGTGCGGCAACTGCGCCGTGTTCTGCCCTTACCAGGAGGGTCGTCCCTACAAGGACAAGCTCACCCTGTTCTGGAGCGAGGAGGACATGGAGAACTCCGAGAACGAGGGCTTCCTGGCCGTGGACGAGGACCACTTTAAGGTTCGCGTCGCCGGCACGGTCCGCACCGTCTCGGTCGATGCCGTCAACACCGGTCTTCCCGAGGCCGTCCGCCTGACCATCAGGGCTGTGCGCGACAACTATTCGTACCTTCTTAAGAAATAGGCGAGTCTCTTATGGCCAAATCCATTCAACATAACGTGGCCTACGTTGCCTGCGGAAGCGGTTGCGCCTCCGCAGGCGGCGACGCCCACTGCAGCGAAGGCTGCATTGGCTGTGGCGCCTGCGTCACGGCCTGCCCCCACGGCGCCATTGCGCTGGTCGATGGCATCGCCCGCGTGGACCGCTCCAAGTGCACGGGCTGTGGCCTGTGCGGCGTGGCGTGCCCGCAGCGCGTGATTGCCTTCGTCCCCGGCTACCAGAACATTCTGGTGCGCTGCAACAACACCGATAAGGGCGCCATTGCGCGCAAGGTCTGCGACACGAGCTGCATCGGTTGCGGCATGTGCGCCAAAAAGTGCCCTGCCGGCGCTATCCGCATCGAGGACAACTGCGCCCATATCGACGGTGCGGATTGCCTGTCGTGCGGCATGTGCGCCGTCGTCTGCCCGCATGGCGCCATCCACGACCGCACCGGCATCGCCGCCGGCGTGTAGAAGGGAATCACCATGGCACAGGAATTCACTTTTACCGTTAACGGCGTCGAGCGCACGACGACCCAAAACAAACCGCTGCTGCGCTACCTGCGCGACGACTTGCATATCCATTCCGCCAAGGACGGCTGCTCCGAAGGTGCTTGTGGCACCTGCACCATCCATGTGGACGGTGCAGCCGTCAAGGCGTGCGTGCTGACCACCGCTCTTGCCGCCGGTCGCAACATCGTGACCGTCGAGGGCCTGCCCGAGGACGTGCGCGAGGCCTTTGTGTACGCCTTTGGCGCCGTGGGCGCCGTGCAGTGCGGTTTTTGCATTCCCGGCATGGTCATGGCGGGTGCGGCGCTCATCGCCGAGGACCCCGAGCCCACCGAGGAGCAGATCAAGTACGCCATTCGCGGTAACGTCTGTCGCTGCACCGGCTACAAAAAGATTATCGAGGGCATCTCGCTGGCCGCTGCGGTGCTCCGCGGCGAAAAGCAGATCGACGAGGACCTGGAGCGCGGCGATGACTACGGCGTGGGCAAGCGCGCCTTCCGTATTGACGTGCGCAAGAAGGTGCTCGGCGAGGGCAAGTATCCCGACGACATCGACGAGCTCGATCAGCCGGGCCTGACCTATGCCAGCGTCGTGCGCTCCAAGTACCCGCGCGCCCGCGTGCTCTCCATCGATACCTCTAAGGCCGAGGCCCTGCCCGGCGTGGTGGGTATCCTGCGCGCCGAGGACGTGCCGGTCAACCAGGTCGGCCACCTTATCCAGGACTGGGACGTCATGATCGCCCAGGGCGATATCACCCGCTGCGTGGGTGACGCCATCGTGCTGGTGGTTGCCGAGGACGAGGCGACGCTCGAGAAGGCCAAGAAGCTCGTAAAGATCGATTACGAGCCGCTGGAGCCCGTGCGTAACATTGTCGAGGCCAGGGCTGCCGACGCCCCGCGCCTGCACGACAGCTTCTTTGCCTTTGGCAACACGGTGGAGCTCAAGGACAACGTGTGCCAGAGCCGTCACGTGACTCGCGGCGACGCCGCCAAGGCGCTGGCAGAGAGCGCCTTTACCGTGACGCAGCGCTTTACCACGCCCTTTACCGAGCATGCCTTCTTGGAGCCCGAGTGCGCCGTCGCCTTCCCGTACAAGAACGGCGTCAAGGTGCAGTCAACCGACCAGGGCGCCTACGACACGCGCAAAGAGTGCGCCCACATGTTTGGCTGGGATAGCGAGCCCGAGCGTGTGGTCGTCGAGACCATGCTCGTGGGTGGTGGCTTTGGCGGCAAGGAGGACGTGTCCATCCAGCACCTGGCCGCGCTTGCTGCCTATAAGTTCCAGCGTCCTGTGAAGTGCAAGCTCACGCGCGCTGAGTCGCTCGCGTTCCATCCCAAGCGCCACGCCATGGACGGCACCTTTACGCTGGGCTGCGACGCCGAGGGCAACTTTACCGGTCTGGACTGCGAGATCAACTTTGATACCGGCGCCTACGCATCGCTGTGCGGTCCGGTGCTCGAGCGCGCCTGTACGCATGCCGTCGGCCCCTACAAGTACCAGAACACCGACATTCGCGGTTTTGGCTACTACACCAACAACCCGCCCGCCGGCGCGTACCGTGGCTTTGGCGTTTGCCAGTCCGAGTTTGCGCTCGAGAGCCTGATCGACCTGCTGGCAGAGAAGGTCGGCCTGGATCCGTGGGAGATCCGCTACCGTAACGCCATCGAGCCGGGCGAGGTTCTGCCCAACGGTCAGATCGCCGACTGCTCCACGGCGCTGAAGGAGACGCTGCTCGAGGTCAAGGATGCCTACTACGCGCATCCCGGCCACGCCGGCATTGCCTGCGCCATGAAGAACGCCGGCGTGGGCGTGGGCCTGCCCGATGCCGGTCGCTGCAAGATTCGCGTCGAGAACGGCGTGGCCGTAGTCTATGCCGCCACATCCGACATCGGCCAGGGCTGCAATACCGTCTTTTTGCAAGACGTTGCCGAGGCGTGCGGCCTGCCGCTTCGCTGCATTGCCAATGGCGAGTGCTCCACCGAGAACGCTCCCGACTCCGGCACCACGTCTGGCTCGCGACAGACGGTCGTGACCGGCGAGGCCGTGCGCGGTGCCGCCTTCCTGCTGCGCGATGCCATGGTTGGCATCGAGGCCGGCAAGCCTGCGCCCGATGCTCCCGTGAGCGCGCATGGCGACGGCGTCAAGATCGAGTACGACGACGGTCGCGCCTACCAGCTGCGCACGCAGGAACTCGTCGCCGGCCAGGGTATGCATCCTCAGGATCCCGCGACCGCCATCAAGGCGCTCGAGGGATGCGAGTTTGGCTACGTGTATCTGGAGCCGACCGACAAGCTGGGCGCGGATGTTCCCAACCCCAAGAGCCACATCTGCTACGGTTTTGCCACGCATGTGGTCATTCTGGATGATGACGGTCGCGTGAGCGAGGTCTATGCCGCGCACGATTCCGGCAAGGTGGTCAACCCCATCTCCATCCAGGGTCAGATCGAAGGCGGTGTGCTCATGGGTATGGGTTACGCACTTACCGAGGACTGGCCGCTCAAGGACTGCGTGCCCCAGGCAAGGTACGGTACGCTCGGGCTGTTCCGTGCACCCGAGATTCCGGATATCCACGCTATCTACGTGGAGAAGGACGAGCTGTTGCCCGTGGCATACGGCGGCAAGGGCATCGGCGAGATCGCAACGATCCCCACGGCGCCCGCCGTGCAGAACGCCTACCGCGCGTTTGACGGCAAGCTGCGTCCCGATCTGCCCATGGTGGATACGCCCTACAGCCGCGTCCGTAACCGCGGGTAGGGTAGGGTGCGGACGACCATTGCTGATGGGCTGTTCGCGCTCAATATCAACTGCATATGCTGCGCCTTTGGCCCCAGCTCCATCGCGAGCCGGGGCCTTTTGTTTGGAGCGCCTCCGCATACGGAAACTGCGTCCCGGAATTCGGCTCCAGAATGGGATGCACTTTCCGGAACAGCAGGAAACCGGAAACTGCGTCCCAGTTTGAGCGTCTATTCCGGGATGCAGTTTCCGCTGGGCGCTTCAACCGGAAAGTCTGTCCCGTTCTAGGCCTTGATTCCAGGACACGGTTTCCGCTAGGCATGCCATCTGGAAAGTACATCCCGTTTTGAGCGCTCAATTTGGGACATGGTTTCCGCGGGTGCTGCCAACCGGAAAGTGTGTCCCAGCTTGGTGGCAGGCGGGCATAAGCTCAGCAGCTCCTACAGCTCAATATCGTTGAGCCATGTCGGTAGAGCGGTCTGCCGGATGCCTGCCGTCTGCAGCTTTTTGGCGAGTATTCCTGCCGAGCGGACCTCGTTCATGGTAAAGCGCAGCAGAGGGTGACCGTAGAGCGATAGGTGCGCCTCGCGCTGTCGTTCGGCAACGAGCGCCTCGGCGGTGGTGCGTCCGGCCAGCATGGTCTGGTCGGTATATTTGATGAGCCCGTCGAGCTCGCCCAGCGTGAGTTCCCGCGCCTGGCGCTCCCAGGCAAAGTCCGTTCGTATGGGCTTGGCCGAATCGAAGGGGTCCTTCAGCTCGTATTGAAGCCAGTCGGGCGCAAAGCCCGTCTCGATCATGATGGCTCGGGCGACCGATTCCCCGCCGCTCTCGGCGCGGGCGTCGGCATATCGAAGCGTTGTGAGGGCGGTGCGAATCGCGCGACCATTGCGGGCAGTCGCTCGTTGCTCAACGGCCTCTATCAGCTGTTCCGACGCAAGGCCGAGCTTTGAGATCGCCGAATCGGCAATGGGCATGCCGTCGGCAAAACCAGTTTGCAGCAGGCAATCTGTGGCCGTTTGGATGGGCGGCGTTACCGATATGCCGGCTCTGCGTATTGCTCCGGCTGGCTCAATCTGGTGTCGCTGAATATGTGCGCCCGGACGAGCCGACGGCTTTGTCGAGCTGCAAACATGCACGACGTTCAGGTGTCGCCACGAGACCTCGAGCCCCAGCAGGCAAGCTGCCGAAAACGAGCAGAACGTCCAATCGGGATGGATGATCGCAAGGGCGCGGAGGATTTCGCAATGGCGTTGCGCTCGGTTGAGTTCATCCCAGCGCGTTTTTCGCGCAAACAACCCCGGCATGGGCGAGACAACCGTGCCGCTGGTGCGCCGAAGGAGCGCTTTTCGGATCGCCGTGCTCGGGGGAATCAGGCAGCGCCCCTCTTGTTCGGCTTGAGTGAGCAGTTGGTCGATGAGCTGGTCATTGCAATGGGTCATGAGCTACCGCCTCCTTTTGGGTAGCAAAAACGTATCAGCTGGAACTTGCCGCTCAGCTGACCAAAAGCTGACCAAAATCTAACCATGCAGGTAGATGACCTACTTTTGGCGACATATTTCTTGTTTGAATCGGTGGGCGGTAATCGGCGACCGTGAACGGTAGCTGGATATGAAGTCTTGGTAAGTTTCGAGACGTGTACTTTTCCGAAAAAGAGCAATCTATCTGCTGTTTTGTGTTTCTGGACCGCATATTTGAAGGCATGTGATAAGGGCGGCGGACTGTCGCCTTGTATCTGCGGAAGCTGTGTCCCGGAATGAGCGCTCGGAATGGGATGCATTTTCCGGTAGAAGCTTCAGCGGAAAATACATCCCAGAATTCAGGCTCAGAACGGGACGCGCTTTCCGGATGGCATGTTTGGCGGAAACTACGGCCCAGTTTTTGGCTCCAGAACGGGATACATTTTCCGGAACGGTCCACGTGCGGCGGTGTATCGCCCCTTTTCGTGCGCCGCTTGTCGAATTACGTTATAGCTAGCTATATTATAGGAAGGTATAATATAGCTAGCTATAACGTAAGGGAAGGATGGCCCTATGTTTATCGGAAGAACAGCGGAAATGTCCGAGCTCAATCGACTGTATGGCACGGACTCCTTTGAGATGCCTGTGATTTACGGCCGCCGTCGCGTGGGTAAAACGCGCCTTATCACAGAGTTCATCCAAGGCAAGAAGGCTATTTACTTTCAAGCTCGTCGTACCAATGCGGAGGCAAACCTGCACGGCTTTAGCCAGGCGATACTTGCAGGCTCGGTTGGTGCTGCAGGCGTGTCGTTTCGTAGTTTTGACGAAGCGTTCGATGCATTGGCCACCATGGCTCGCACGGAACGTTTGGTTGTCGTGATTGACGAGTATCCCTATCTCGCCCAATCGAATCCCGAAATCAGCTCGTTGCTGCAAGACAAGATCGACCACTTATACAAAGAGACCAGACTCATGCTGATCCTATGCGGCTCGTCTCTTTCGTTTATGGAGGAACAGGTGCTGGGCTACGAGAGCCCGCTATACGGTAGGCGTACGGCCCAGTTTAAGATCATGCCGCTCGATTTTACGACGACCCTCGGCCTGTGGCAGAGCATGAGTCGCGAAGACGCTGCGGTTTGCTATGGCATGACGGGCGGCATTCCTGCATATATCGAGAGAGTCGATCCTGCCGTATCGCTCAAGGACAACATCAAACGTCTTTTTCTTACTCCTACGGGCTATCTCTTTGAGGAGCCGAGTAACCTGCTGTTGCAAGAGTGCCGCAATCCCGAGCAATATGATGCGATTGTGCAAGCAATTGCCCAGGGACGCTCGAGGATCTCGGAGATTGCGAGCTCTACGGGAATCCCCGCGAGCAACGTAAAGAGCTATGTGGATAAGCTGGCGTCGCTTGGGATTGTCGAGCGCGAGCTGCCCCTAAACGAGACGAGCAATAAGCGAGCCGTGTATCTGCTGAGCGATCAGATGTTTAGGTTCTGGTACAAGTTTGTTCCGCAGAACATCGGGCTGATTCAAAACGATATGGCCGAGATGGCGTATGAGCGCATTGAGCCGCACGTATCGGATTACATGGGTACGGTCTTTGAGCTTATATGCAGGCAATACGTGTACGAACTCGCGCGGGCGGGCCAACTCGATGTGGTTCCGGCGAGCGTCGGGCGCTGGTGGGGGACGGACAATCGCACGCATACGCAGGAAGAAATCGACTTGATTGTTGACGATGGCGAGGACACTGCGCTGTTTGCGGAGTGTAAATGGCGCAATGAACCGGCGGGCGAAGACGTGCTGCAAAAGCTCGTGCATCGAAGCGAGCTCTTTAGACGGCAACGAAAAAGCTATGCGCTTTTCTCAAAAAGCGGCTTTACGCAGGGATGTCGGGATGCCGCGGAGAGTAGGGGAGACGTCAAGCTGATCTCGTTTGCCGAAATGTGAAGGCGGGGATAATGAAGCGCGTCCTGATTTGATGCTCGGAATGGGATGCGCTTTCCTTTTGCGACTTTTGGCGGAAAGTGCGTTCCAGATTTCGGCTTCAGAATGGGATGCCGTTTCCGGATCGGCCCTCAGGCGGAAACTACGACCCGGAATGAGCTCGGAACGGGACACGCTTTCCCATCGGGGCTTCAAACGGAAACCGTGTCCCGGAATCGAGCCTCAGGGTGGGACGCATTTTCCGGTAGAGGCCTGGGACGGAAGGCGTGTCCCAGAATCCGGCTAATCCGATGGCCAGGTGGTTGAGCGAGCGGGCTCCGGGGCTCCATTACTGAAAATTCATTTGTTAAACCTGGCAACCGTAGGTAGAATAAAGTCGACGGCAGCCCAAGGGTGATAGCTGGGCAGCGCCGTTACTTAGTTCAAGGGGTCAATGCCTTAACGGCGTCGACCCCTCTTCTTTTGCTTCGTACGCTGCTTAAGTGCCTCGGAAAGTCCGATAAGCGCCGTGAGGAGCGAGACCAAAGCGGTCAGGAGCTTCACGAAATCAATCAGATCGGTCATGGGCATCACCTCCCGTCGCATGGAGGGCGCTGCCCGGCACATGGAACTGCCGTCAACAACTGCCATTCTATCAAAGCGCGGTCATAAATACGAATATATGTTCGATAATAACAGCAACGTGATTCCCTCGAATAGCAGCCTTTCGTAAGGGCGGCAGAAGACGACGCTGGGCGATTGGGGGTAGGCGCGCAGGTCTTCGTCACCGAAAGCCCGTTTGATTAACCAGCCCTCTGTAGGTACACTGCATATTGATGGGCTCGGGATGACCGCTGATTCAAGTCACCGGGCCTAAATCTTTTTCATGCATTTGAATAGAGCGGGCGACTCTCTTGGGGCCGTCTGCATGGCGTGCGACCGGCGCATGGCATTGCGCCCAGCTTTCATGTCCGCGCGGCCACCTATCCTTACGGCAATGTAGCCGCTTATGTAACAAGCGGCAAGCAACGGAGAAAGGCCCTAACCGTGTCAGCTGAAAAGACGCCGTGTATCTCGGCTATCGATACGACGAACTTTGCGCGCCAGATCGTGCTGGACTTTGAGTTTGCGCCGGTGCCAAAGCAGCGCCAGCGCCGTGGGCTGCGCAACGAGATTATCGAGGTCGGCGCCGTCAAGCTCGATTACCACGGCAACGTTATGGGCGAGTTTTCGCAGTTTGTGCAGACGGAATTTACCGAAGGCGTTGCGTTTCCCGTCCGCGAGCTTACGGGGATATCGGCCGTGGACACCGCGATGGCCGATCCGCTCTATGTGGTGATCAAAAGGCTCAGCGATTGGATCGGCCGCTACTCCGCCCAGGTGGTCTGCTGGAGCGGAGCGGATCGTCGACAGCTTTTGACCGAGTGCCAGGTAAAGCACATCGACCTTTCCGCATTTCCTACGGACTGGGCCGACCTGCAGGCGTTTTACACCTCGATCATGGACGTGGGCAGCCACGGGTGCGTCTCTTTGAGTGACGCGGCGACGTGGTTTGGCATCGAGTTCGACGAGTCGACGGGTCACGCCCACAGCGCCCTAGCCGATGCGCGCGTGACCGCTAAGTTGCTCAAGCAGGTAATGGACGGGGGCTACCACGTGAGCCCGCGTGCCCAGGAAGTCCGCCAGCGGTGGGGGATGGGCGAGCGAGCCCAGACACGCCTTTCCAGCAAGTGCCCCGAGCTGAGCGATCTGCTGCTGAAGCTGAAGGCGGAGGGGAGATAGGGGGCGTTAGCTGTCTGCGTGGCGCGTGCCTGTCGTGTATCGCTACTCTTCCTGCTGCTCGGCAGGCAGGATGTAGACGTTCTCGGCGTCCACGGCGATTTGCGTGGGGCGGTTGTAGAGGGTGTCGATCTCCATTATGCTCTGCCTGAACGGCGCGACGTCGGGCGTCTTTGCCTGGTGGAGCTTCTCGATGAGTTTCTCGGATTGCTCGTCGTTGAACCTGCCGATGTCCTCTCCTGCACCCTCAAGCGCCTCGTCTATGGGCGTGAACTCGCCGATGGGCGTCGCCGCGATGACGCGACCGAGCATCTTGCCAGCGGACGCGATGCCGCCCAGAAGTGCCACGTCGATAGTGTCGGCAGCGCTTGCCTCGAGTGCGTCGTAACACTCGGTGTAGAGCTCGCGGTACGCAAGCGAGTCCGCTTCGATTTTTGCGGCAGTGTCTGCGAGCTTTGCGGGCTCGAAGTTCTGGGTGAGCATGGGCTCGAGGAACAGCGAGAACGCGTGGATATAGGTGGCGAGCTGGTAGTCCTTGAGATAGTCGAGAACCTGGTCGAGACGCCTTTTCACGTCGTCTCGCACCTCGATGAACCCTTTCTTTTTCAGGTCCGCCTGCGCCTGCGAGCGGAAGAGTTCCATGTCACGCGTGGACGCGTGCTCGATGTCGAGCACCTTCATATGGGCGTTGGCCATGTAGGTGGCGTCGCCGCAGTTGAAGCTGTAACCGTTGAGGATATCTGCGAGCGTCTTGAGATCGCCACGCATGTTGGCCTTGTCGCGCTGACGCATGTACTCGAACATTTCGTCGACGGACTCCTGGATGGAGTCGAGCTTTTGGTTTATCTGCGCGATTGCGGCTGCCATGAACAACGACGTTGGATCGTAAGGCACCTGCGTGACGCTTGTGGCGATGTCGCCCTCGACTACGTGGAGGCGCGCCTGCCCGAAACCCTTGGCCGCATCGCGGTAGGACCCCATGAGGCCGCTGCCGTCCTTGAACGATTGAAGTATCGATGGGTCAAGCGGATTGCCAAACTTGTCGGTTGGCCGGAGCAGCATAGGCACACTCACCGTATTGGTGACGGTGCGGAATGTCGAGGGAAGTGAGGCGAGCGCTATGCCGAGCTGGGGGACTCGTTCGAGCGGGAGCTTGATGGCGCCGGAGACGTCCGCCCGCTCCTGAGTGAGCGCGAGGTGGATTTTGGTGGATGCGAGTTGTTTTGCCACGAGTTTCTCTCGGCCGTCATCCGCCGAGGGTTTGGTCTCGTTGTCTGCCATAGCGTGCTCCTTGCTTACGTTGATAGTCGTGGGCATTATCTCACCGTTGAGCGGCCTGCTGGGACGGGACGGACTAGTGGCGGTTCGAGGACGATTAGTGGACGAAGCACGTCAGCCTTGCTGGCTTTCCTACGGACTGGGCCGACCTGCGGGCGTTTTATACCTCGATCATGGACGTGGGCAGCCACGGGTGCGTCTCTTTGGGTGACGCGGCAACGTGGTTTGACATCGAGTTCGACGAGTCGACGTGCCACGCCCACAGTGCCCTAGCCGATGCCCGCGTGACCGCCAAACTACTCAAACAAGTGATGAACGGGGACTATCACGTGAGTCCGCACGCCCAGGAGATCCGCCAGCGATGGGGGATGGGCGAGTGCGTTCAAACACGCCTTTCCAGCAAGTGCCCTGAGCCGAGTGATCTGCTGCTGCAGCTGAAGTTGGAGGGGAGGTAAGGAGATGTGCTGAGAACGGTGGTCGAGTGTTGGATATACCTTGGCATCAAGGCCAATTTGATAGATCAACGCATGCAGATAGGCTGCCTACCGATAGTCCCAGGAATGACCTTCGATTCAAGTCGCCAGGTTTCAAGCTGTATATCATTTGGAACATCTGAACGGCTGGCTGGCTTGGAGGGTTCACGGCTGTAGCGTGCCGTGAGTGAGTTCGGCTCTCGCTTTAACTTGGGGCCTCGCTGATTTCTCATGCGTGACGTTTAGAATCTGATGCAAATTAAAGGCCGTATGCTCTTTTGCGGGACATGTTGTTGAACGACCGGCTTCATAAACCTGTAGCAGCTTCTCAGGGCAGATGAAAAGGGGCTAAAAACTGCTTATCTTGTTCGTGATATACGATGCTATTCTGCCAGGACTAACAACTTTCTCAAGGACGTTCCGGATCGCATTCGCGATTTGAGTTATCGACTGGACCTTGCAGACCTCGAGCGGGAGAGCTTGGATGAAACCCTCGGCAAAGTTTTGGGGCGGTAGCCACATTGCGGGCCCTTATTGTCTAACCTAGCTCGTCAAGCAGAGAGGGGTTTGCGTCTATATCCATGCCAAGGGCTTCTGCGACAGATTGCGCAACCGCAAAGGCCATCTTGGGAGGAACGGCGTTTCCAATTTGCCGATAGCGGGAGCATTGCGAACCATACCAAGGCATATCCCTCGGGAAGGTCTGTATGGTGGCGGCTTCCTGGACCGAGATGCGGCGAAGGCGAGGAGGAACGCTATCGGCTACTTTCCCGCCTTTCTGAAGCTCTTCGTGGTATTTCTCGACCCATTGGGTCGCTCCGGTTTCGAGCGTCTCTTGATCGACAATCGGCGTTCTGTTCCCGCCCATTGAGGCGGGAAGCGTCGGCGCGGGCTTGTCCATGTCCATCGGGCGGCCTTGGCCGTTGAACAGCATGCCTGCAAACGGCGACGGGCGGAGCACGGGGCTTTTTGCCGTAGTTACCTTCGCCTTGCAAGTCTGATCATTGCCCGGCTCGCCGAGAGGAGGCAGCCCGCGCAGGGCGTCGGCCACACCCACCCATTCCTTGACTGTCGGCTGCGGGTAGTTGTACTCGATGCAGGGGTCCTTGATCCCGACAAGGAACATGCGCTCTCTGGTCTGCGGGACGCCGTAATTGGCACTGTTCAGCACCTCAAGGTTGGTTTTGTAGCCAATCTCTTCCGCCTTCTTGCGGATGTCGGCAATAGTTCCAGCCCAGCGTTTGTTCTTGGCGAGTGCCTTGACGTTCTCCATCACGAACGCTTGGGGCTGGACCCTCTCGACCATGCCGAGGAAGTCGAAGACGTGACGCGAGCGGGGGTCGTTCGGGTCCATCTTCCCCGCGACCGAGAAGCCCTGACAGGGCGGTCCTCCAATGACTAGCTCCGCCGAACCCCTTCCGGGCAGTTCCTCAACTTCCCTAATATCTCCCGTGACTATCCTGTGGCTCAGTGTTTTGCCGGTCTTCTTCGAGATCGCGTCCATCGCGGCAGCGTAGGTTTTCATGGCGTCCGGGTTGATATCGTTCGCAAATACGGGGGTGAACCCGGCGGCGATGAAGCCGAGGTCGAGACCGCCCGCTCCCGAATAAAGGCTGACGAAACGCTTCATTAAAGCAATCCTCCTGAATAGTAGAGCTCATTCCAATATGGAATGAGCTCATGAGATGATATCATATACAAGCATGGGTTGCTGCCGGAAGGGGGCGTTTATGGAAGACTTCAATCTTTCTCTCGGGAGACTTATCGCTAAATGGCGGAGACGCTCCGGGATGTCACAGGCGGCGCTCGCTGAGGCAACGGGATGCCAGCAAGCGTCGATTTCGAAACTGGAAAGCGGCTCCAAGCGCATAACTGTCTCTGAGCTTTCTCAAGTGCTTTGTGCCTGCGGATTAACCTTCAGTGCGGTAAGCGACGATCTTGATGGCCTTATCGCTTATGAGCCTCAACCTTTATGGGAGCGTGTAAATGAGTAGCAGTGCAAACATTTCTGAAATATGCGAAGCGCTTCTGGCGGCGTCCCTGCCTATAGATCCGAACTCGATGGAAAGCGCCGCGATTCAGGTTGCGGACTATTACGAGAACGGCCCTGAGGAATCCAGGATTCCCGCCGAAGAGATCTCCGATCGCTTCGGCGAGATGTGGAGCTTTTGGCTTGAGAACTACGATAGTCCCTCAAAGGAATTGAAGGACGTCATTAGCGCCGCGGTTGGCGTCGACCATGGAATGGAAGAGCTCGCGAACGGCTACTTCAAGCTCGAAGAAAAACTCGAGGAGAAGCAGTTCATGGCAAGGAGTCATGCAATCGCTTTGATTGGCTGTGCTCCGCTCATTCGTACCCTTGTCGTGGAGCAACACCTCGGTCTCGATAGGATTAGAGGCATTCTTAACGTTCCTGCCGCAACTTTCGACGCCATCAATGCTGTAATCAGTTCTATCGGTATTGACCCGCCCTTCGGCTCTGAGAGGATAGCCGGAATACATGAAACTGACGTTTCAGACGTCGCCGCCCTGTTTGGTGATATCGAACCTGACGTCGCTGGAGAAACTTTCCGAGGCCTTCTCGGATCGTTCTCGAGATGCGATACGCTTGCCGACGATGTTATCGACTTGGGCCTCATTCCTTTTGAGCCGTACCAGTTTATGCTCTACTTTGAGTTGCTTACGCTTGAGATGGTTGACAGATTCCCCGGCAGGGCGATTTACGAATGCACACCCCGTTCGAGCAATGTAAAGGCGCTTTGGAACTCCATGTATCATCCCACTCAGGAGAATCCATACCTCAACAACGCCAAGTCCGTCTATTCACTTGACGAAGCATGGGCCGAAACGAAACTCTCCCGGCAGACTGGGAACGGCTCGATTCTGCTTGCCGATGTCTTTAGCATTCTGGCAGAGTTGCCCTACACGACGAGAAGACGCGTTGCTCACATTATTCGTTGTTATTTGATTCTCATTGCCGATTCTCGTCAAACGAAGACGCCTTTGGAGCCGATCGGCGTCGATTCCATCAAGGCTTTTGTCAAGCGCGTGGGGATCTCAAACAGTTTAACCAAGGGCGTTCTCGATCAGAGGCTGGTAGATTTCCTTACCCGCTGCATTCATCCGGAAGAGGGCTGGTTCGCAAGGGGTCTCGGCTCTTCCGTGAACGAGACGAACGCTTCGGGGCGCAAATATGGCGATGTTGAATACTTGGACCTTTCAAATCGTGCACATATCGAGGCCTATGAGGCACACGGTGGCGGTCTGCGGGATGAGTACATTCAGGCGCACATTAACTCCCTGCATGAAACTGTGCGCTACCACGAGCACGAGGCGAAGTTGCGCAACGAACCCTACGACATGACCGTTAGAGTCACGTACGTTGCCCATGACGTTTCGAGACTGATTGACTTTCATGATGGATGCACAAAGGAAATCGAGGGCATTCCGTTCGAGTTTCGCTTTATGACGTACGTCGATTTGCTCAACGCTGCTGGCGGCATCGATGTCGTAATCGGAAATCTGGCGGATTTTAATGAGTTGATTCATCAGAGGATCTCTAGGCTTCCCGATGCGTATACGTTGAAGCGGCGCTATCAGGAGATTACTGGATTGGGATTATCCGAAAAGAATTAGTTGCTGGGGCCCGCGTTCCGAGCTGTGGTGGTTCGGAACGCGGGCCTCTCTGTGCTTCCATGTAGCATAAGCGCTCGGGTATCTGTGCTTATTTTGACGTGTTGGATCCATTGGAGATGGGTGCGATTTGTATTCAGCATCTCTTTACTGCTGCGCATCTAGCCGCGGCATCAATGAACTTCGCTAGCGCTTTCGGACTGTCAAAAGGCATACACAAGTGTCAGTCTTTTGACATCGCGTGGCCTGAGCGGCGGCGTGCAACGGCTGCACGCCGCCTGCGTCTGCCTACATCCCCGCAACCCCACGCGCGACGCTCAACAGCTCGTACTCCCTCTGACTCCACTGGTGCAGCTCGGCCGCGCGTACGGCGTCGCGGCACAGATCCAGGAATACCTCGGCGCCCTCGCAGAAGCACTCGCGGGCAAAGATGCCCGACCCGCCCGCAACGCACGCGCCATCGGCAAACCGCTCCCAGCTAGACGGCTCACGCGAATCGTCTCCGGACAGTTTGATCTGCAACACATGCGGGTCGCCGGCAACGCAGAACTCTTTCTCGAGCTTTTGCACCGTGAAGCGCATCTGGTGGGAGAGGCTGCTCTTGACCATGGCCGAGGCGTAGCCGTTCTGCTTGTCCAGAAGATGCATTCGTTTTGGCTTGGCTGCCAGGTTGTGGAAGTTGCGCTCGCTGCGCACAGAGAAATTGTCCATACGGACTCCTTTCATCGATGTTGGCAGGGCCACCGTGCCTTTTGGCCGGTTGGCGTCGGGATCGTGGAGCCAACTCTCTACCCCGACTCTGGATAAAACGTGCCCGCTCCTTGCGGGCAAGAGGAAGTCTATCAACGTGTACGGACTCAACGTGTACGGACAGAAATCAAGCGCCATCCGCGAAATGACGCGCGGATGGCGTTGGTTTCCCAAGTGATTATTCGGCTTTCATTCGGAAAAGTGTCGAAATCAGCCGTGTAAAAGTACGGAAAAGTGTCGAAATAGGCACCTTAAAACTTCGGAAAAGTGTAGCTGGATGACAAAACAGCACTTAGAAGCTGGTGCTGGATGCGGGATCCTGCGACTGCCTTCAGCTCTCGCTACTCGTCGTCCTCGTCGTTGGGGTCGCCCTTGAGGGTGTTGATGTCCAGGTACTGGTTATCGTTCTCTTTTTGCTGGGTCTCCGACTCCGCTTGGGTGGGGCCGCGGAACAGCTGGAATCCCTCAAACGCAATGACACCGAGCAGGGCAATGATAATGGCGATAAAGGCAACCTTGACTGCCTGCGGAAATTCCGAGAAACGCAGCGCCTTTTCCTCGGCGTAATAATCGGCGAAGCGCTCTTCGCCCGTACTTTTGGTATACGCCGGCGCGGACGCGGCCTCCGGGTCATATTCCGGTGCGGGCGTGGCAGCGTACGGATCGTTGAGATAATCGCTCGATGCGGTGCCATAATCCTCGGTCTCGATGCGACCGTTGCCAGCATAGCCATCGGAATAATCGGAATATGCCGCACCGCCCTCATGGTCCGCAGCGCCCGTGTTGGCGGCAAAAAGCGGGTTAACTGGAACATCGAGCGCCGGCATGCCGGTAGAGGTCTCATCCAGATCGGCTGCAGCCCAGGAATCGTAGGCAACCTGATGGGCAACGGGCTCATCGAGCCTTGCGACCGGAGGCTTGCGTGCCGCAGGAACAGGCAACTGCTGGGCGCTGTACACAACGGTGCTGTCGGCCGATTTGCCCTGCGTCGCTGCAGCGAGAAATGCCGCCGTCTCGGACGGGTCGCTTGCGGGGCGGGGAGCGGGTGTGGGCGCCGAAGTGGGTGCGGGCGTAGGCGCGGGCGTCGAAACAGGCGACTGCGCAGGAGTCGGCGCAGATGCGGTCTTAGGCGCAAGTGCGGGATTGGGGCTTGACGGGCGAGCGCCGCCGCCCATGAGTTCGTCGGCGGTCCACGGGCGATCATCCATCACGTCGTCAAGGCTCAGCGAAAACAAGTCGTCTTCACTCTCATCGAACATGCGGTGCACATGTCCACCAATTGCCGGAATCAATCCGCGACCGGTGCATGATGCCTTGCTCAACGCCATTCTGTTCCATCCTTTCGAAATACTAATGACATCGATTATATGGAACTTCCCAAGCTGCTCGGTCTTGGATTCGTGCTTTCCAGAACTCGCGCCCAAAAGGGGAGGGGCAATCCAGGCGAGTGCCTACTTGTCGCCGGCTGCCGCCTTGGCCTCATTGAGGTAGCTATAGAAGCTGTACTTGGAGATGCCAAAGAACTCGCAGGCGCGCTCGCTCGACTTGGAAATGAGGAAGGCGCCGCGACGGTCGAGGTAGCCAATGGCACGAATGCGCTCGTCTTTGGTCATGAGCGCCGCGGGCTTGCCCACAAACTGCTCGCACTCGTGCAGCAGGTCCTCGAGCAGGTCGCCGATGTTCTTGGTAATGGGCTCGGGCTCGGTATAGCCCGTGCCGCCGGTGCCGGTAAAGGCATCGAGCGAGCGCTCAAAAGCCTTCATGAGCGTAATGTCAAAGTTGATGCCCAGAATGCCGACGGGCTTGCCCTCGTCGTTGCGGATAAAGATCGTCGACGATTTGAGCAGCTTACCGTCGGTGGTTTTAGTGAGGTACGGTTCGCGGTCGTGTACATCGGTGGCGCCCTCGTGCATGGACTCAAACACGATATGGCTGGGGCCGTCACCCAGTTTGCGCCCGCTGACGTGGCCGTTTTCGATCACTACGATGGAGTGGTCCACGTCCTCGGTCTCCAGGTCGTGGACGACGACTTCGCAGTTGGGGCCAAATTGGAGCGCCAGACCGTGTGCGAGGCGCTTGTAAAACTCAATCTGTGCGGGGGTCATGGGTACCTTCCTAAAAATTAGTTTGGGCTCACTGTGCCATAAACCATACATGACCGCAAACAAATCCATCAACTAGGCAATTCATGACCGTTCGGCGGCGAAATAGTACCGATTACGGCAACAAACAATTCGTTAGGTATGCCAATCAAAAAGTGTGATAGAACATTACTAACAAACTTTTTGTTTGGCATCCACATAAAAGTTCAGCCGTGTGAATGGGATCGGGCTGAAACGCGTATGCGGGGGCCGGCAAGAGAGGACTTAAGGAGTTCACCGTATGGCCGATAAGATCCAGTGGGCGGGCAACACGATGCCCAAGAGCGATGACAAGCACTTGGGAATCATGAGCCTCGACCACGTGAAGAAGGCCCGCGCCTTCCACCAGTCGTTCCCTCAATATACCGTCACCCCGCTTGCCCGCCTGGACGGTCAGGCTGCGCGCTTGGGACTGTCCAACCTGTGCGTTAAGGACGAGAGCTATCGCTTTGGCCTCAACGCCTTTAAGGTTCTGGGCGGATCGTTTGCCATGGCCAACTACATTGCCGACGAGACCGGCAAGGATGTTGCCGAGTGCACCTTCGATTACCTGACCTCCGATCAGCTTGCCAAGGACTTTGGCCAGGCCACCTTCTTTACCGCCACCGACGGCAACCATGGCCGCGGCGTGGCATGGGCTGCCAACAAGCTGGGCCAGAAGGCTGTCGTGCACATGCCCAAGGGTTCCACCAAGCCCCGCTTTGATAACATCGCCGCCGAGGGCGCCACGGTGACCATCGAAGAGGTCAACTACGACGAGTGCGTGCGCATGGCCGCCGCCGAGGCCGACGCCTGCGAGCGCGGCGTCATCGTTCAGGACACCGCCTGGGAGGGCTACGAGAAGATTCCGTCCTGGATCATGGAGGGTTACGGCACCATGGCTTCCGAGGCTGCCGAGCAGCTGCGCGAGATGGCCATCAACCGCCCGACGCACGTGTTTGTCCAGGCTGGCGTAGGCTCGCTCGCCGGCGCCGTGGTGGGCTACTTTACCAACCTGTATCCCGATAACCCGCCCACCTTTGTCGTGGTCGAGTGCGCGCCTGCCGCCTGTCTGTACAAGGGCGCTGCCGCCGGCGACGGCGACCCGCGCATCGTGGACGGCGACATGCCTTCCATCATGGCCGGTCTGTGCTGCGGCGAGCCCAACATTCTGGGCTGGGATATCCTGCGCAACCACGCCACCGCCTTCGTGTCCTGCCCCGACTGGGTCACCGCTCGCGGCATGCGCACCCTGGGCGCTCCCGAGAAGGGCGACCCGCGCGTCATTTCCGGCGAGTCCGGCGCTGTGACCACCGGCCTGGTCGAGACCCTCATGCTCGATCCCGAGTACGCCGAGCTCAAGGAGCTCATCGGCCTGGACAAGACGAGCTCCGTGCTCTGCTTCTCCACCGAGGGCGATACGGATCCCGACCAGTATCGCCGCATTGTTTGGGAAGGCGAATATCCCACTTGCTAATCGTTGGGGCGGAGTAAATAGGTATCGCTCCGCCACCTCACAGGTAGATTCCTTCGTTTGAAAGGTTATGAACAATGGCTAAAGAACTCGATTTCGACGCTATCAAGGCTGCTGCTGAGTCTCATCGTGCTGATATGACTCGCTTCCTGCGCGCTATGATCTCCCACCCCTCTGAGTCCTGCGAGGAGGGTGAGGTTGTTGCCTGCATCAAGGCCGAGATGGAGAGCCTTGGCTATGACGAGGTCAAGGTCGACGGCCTGGGCAACGTCATGGGCTTTATGGGCGAGGGCGACAAGATCATCGCCATCGACTCCCACATCGACACCGTCGGCATCGGCAACATCGAGAACTGGGACGCCGATCCCTATGAGGGCTACGAGACCGACGAGATCATCTACGGCCGCGGCGGCTCTGACCAGGAGGGCGGCATGGCTTCCGCTACCTACGCTGCCAAGATGATGAAGGACATGAGCCTCATCCCCGAGGGCTATAAGATCATGGTCGTCGGCACCGTCCAGGAAGAGGACTGCGACGGCATGTGCTGGCAGTACATCTACAACAAGGACGGCATTAAGCCCGAGTTCGTCATTTCCACCGAGCCCACCGACGGCGGCATCTATCGCGGTCACCGCGGCCGCATGGAGATCCGCGTCGACGTTCACGGCACCTCCTGCCACGGCTCCGCTCCCGACCGCGGCGACAACGCCATCTACAAGATGGCCGACATCATCGCCGACGTCCGCGCCCTCAACAACAACGGCTGCGACGAGTCGACCGACATCAAGGGCCTCGTCAAGATGCTCGACCCCAAGTACAACCCCGAGCACTTCGAGGATGCCCGCTTCCTGGGCCGCGGCACCTGCACCGTCAGCCAGATCTTCTACACCAGCCCCAGCCGCTGCGCCGTGGCCGATTCCTGCGCCATCTCCATCGACCGTCGCATGACCGCCGGCGAGACCTGGGAGTCCTGCCTGGACGAGATCCGCAACCTGCCGGCCGCCAAGAAGTACGGCGACGACGTGAAGGTCTCCATGTACATGTACGACCGTCCGTCCTGGACCGGCGAGGTCTACGAGACCGAGGCTTACTTCCCCACGTGGATCAACAAGGAGACCGCTCCGCACGTCAAGGCTCTCGTCGACGCCCACAAGGCCATGTTTGGTGACGAGCGCATCGGCTGCGAGCCCAGCATGGACAAGCGCACCGGTCGCCCGCTGTGCGACAAGTGGACCTTCTCCACGAACTGCGTTTCCATCCAGGGCCGCTACGGCATCCCCTGCGTGGGCTTTGGCCCGGGTGCCGAGTCTCAGGCTCACGCTCCCAACGAGGTCACCTACAAGGACGACCTGGTCACCGCTGCCGCCATGTACGTGGCTGCCCTGAACCTCTACGATCCGAGCCAGGCCGATGGCGACGCCACCGTGTTCCGCGCCGGTCTGACCAACAACAAGATCGATTAGTCCCATTCCTCGATTTTGTTGAGCCGGGGACAGTTTATGCCCCCGGCGCCTCCTATTGACTTGGGGCCCGCGGTCGTTATCTCCCATGCTTCCTCAACGGTAGCGGGTCCTCGTCATAACGCTCTGCATGTTCTAGCCACACGCGCATGCCGGAGCACATCTACTCATTGCGATCGTTTCACCTTTAGAAAGGACATTTACATGGACGCCAAGTTTACCGAGCTCGTCGAGCAGCTGAACGGCCTCGATTTTAAGGGTATGTACGGCAGCGACTTCCTGCACACCTGGGACAAGACCACCGATGAGCTCAAGGCTCTCTACATCGTCGCCGACGCCCTGCGCGAGCTGCGCGAGAACAACGTCTCGTCCAAGATCTTCGACTCGGGTCTGGCCGTCTCTCTGTTCCGCGACAACTCCACCCGTACGCGTTTCTCCTTCTCTAAGGCCGCCAACCTGCTCGGCCTTGAGCTGCAGGACCTGGACGAGAAGAAGTCCCAGATCGCTCACGGCGAGACCGTCCGCGAGACCGCTACCATGATTTCCTTCATGGCCGACGTCATCGGCATCCGCGACGACATGTACATCGGCAAGGGAGACGCCTACATGGCCGAGGTCTCCGAGTCCGTTCAGCAGGCCTACGAGGACGGCGTTCTGGATCATCGTCCCACGCTCATCTCCCTGCAGTCCGATTCCGACCACCCCACGCAGTCCTCTGCCGACATGCTCTACCTCATCAACGAGTTTGGTGGCCTCGAGAACCTCAAGGGCAAGAAGGTTGCCGTCACCTGGGCCTATTCGCCCTCTTACGGCAAGCCGCTGTCCTGCCCGCAGTCGCTGATCAGCCTGCTGCCCCGCTTTGGCATGGACGTCACCCTGGCTCACCCCGAGGGCTACGACCTCATGCCCGAGGTCGTCGAGCGCGCCAAGGGCTATGCCGCCGAGTCCGGCACCACCTTTAAGCAGGTCAACACCATGGCCGAGGCCTTCGAGGGCGCCGACATCGTGATCCCCAAGAGCTGGGCTCCGTTTGCCGCCATGGAGAAGCGTACCAACCTGTACGCCGAGGGCGACGACGCCGGCATCGCAGCGCTCGAGAAGGAGCTGCTCGCCCAGAACGCCACCCATCAGGACTGGTGCTCCACGACCGAGCTCATGGAGAAGACTGCCAACGGCCAGGACACCATCTTTATGCACCCGCTGCCCGCCGACATCTCCGGTGTCTCCTGCGAGCACGGCGAGGTTAACGCCGACGTCTTCGACATGCACCGCGTGGGCATGTACAAGGAGGCCAGCTACAAGCCGTACGCCATCGCTGCCATGATGTTCCTGCAGAAGGTTGCCGATCCCGCCGCTACCCTCAAGGCCCTCGACGAGCGCAACACCGCCCGTTGG
>JAUMNV010000113.1 GCA_031295725.1 Collinsella sp. | reverse complement strand
CCTGTCCGATATGCGCGGGCAGATTTCGAGCTCCGAGCATCAGCGTCGTCGCGTGGTCGAGGAGCTCGAGGACGCGCGTGCCCAGCTTGAGGAAGTGACCGGTGCGCACATGCAGGCCCAGGAGGACGTTGACGCCGCTGGTCCTGCTGCCGCTGAGCTTCACGAGCGGCGCGTTGCGCTCGACAATCAGATTTCGCAGCTCACGCGTGAGCTGCGCGATGTGCAGCGTGTGGCCGATAACGCCGCGCTCGAGCTCGCCAAGGTGAAGGACTCGCTGAGCAATGCCGAGGTCGAGGACAACATGTATGCCTC
This sequence comes from Collinsella sp., assembly GCA_031295725.1. GTDB lineage: Bacteria > Actinomycetota > Coriobacteriia > Coriobacteriales > Coriobacteriaceae > Collinsella. The sequence continues at coordinate 2,278 of JAUMNV010000113.1, read as the reverse complement.
GCGCCTGGAGCAGATTGACGAGCAGCTCGAGGAGGTCATGGCCTCGCTCGAGAGCCGTCGTGACCGCGCCGAGGAGCTTGAAGGCGCTCTTGAGGAAGCGCGCCAGGCCCAGGCCGATGCGCGTGAGGCCACCGAGGTCGCCCGTGCAGCCCTGAAGGACTTGCGTAATCGTGAGAGTGAGGCGCGCAACAAGCTGTCCGAGGTGCGCTCGGAGCTTGCCAGCCAAAAGAAACTCGATGCCCGCATGGCCGACAGCTCGCCGCTCGTGAGCCGTCTGGTGGGTGCGCTGGGCGACGATGTCTTGGGTCGTCTGGGCGACGTGCTGGAGGCCCCGCGCGAGCTTGAGGGCCTGGTTGAGCAATTGCTCGCCGGCGATATCGATGCGCTGCTGTTTGATGACGCCGCCACGCTTGAGCGTGCCGGTCGTGCGGCTCTGGACCAAAAGAAGGCCTCGGGCGAGGCACTGCTGGTGGCGCGCGGCGTGAGCGGCTCTATCGCCGCTGAGGGCGCTGCCGGTACCCGCCTGGTTGATCGTCTGTCCGTGCGCGCAGGCTACGGACCCGTCGTCGAGGCGCTGCTCGGCGGCTATTACGTAGTGGACGATCTTTCTGCCGCGCTTTCGGCGCCGGTCGTTGACGGCGTGACTTACGTGACCCCCGATGGCGCCCGCGTCGCCTGCGGCGGCCTGGTGCGTGTGGGCCTCGATGCCGGTGAGGCGTCGGGTGCTCTGGAGCGTAAGCGTCGCATTCGCGAGCTGGAGGGGCTTGAGCCCGATTTGGCCGCTGTGTTTGAGCATGTGTCGGATCAGGTCGTCGAGGCCAATGCGGCCGTTGAGGAAGCGCGTGCCGCTGAGGGCGATGCCGCCGGTGAGATTGCCCGCCTTGAGGGCGAGCACCGCTCCCTGTTGTCCGAGATCGGCCGCTTGGAGCAAAGCGCCAACAATGCCGAGGTCGAGCGCGTGCGTATCTCCAAGCGCCGTGAGCAGGCTGCTGAGGCCGTTCGCGCCGCGCGCCCGCGCGTGGACGAGCTCACCCGTTCGCGTGACGAGGCCCGCGCGCAGACAAGCGATCTGGGCTTGCAGATTGCCGAGGCCAACGACGAACTCGACCGCGTGCGCCGCGATGACTCCGAGGCCGCCGGCAAGCTTGCCGATGCCAAGGTTCGTCTAGCCCAGACGAGCGAGCGCCTGCGTTCGCTGAAGGGCCGCGTTCCCGATCTGGAGCATCGTCTGGAGGGTATCGACCGCCGTATCCGCGGAACGCGCCAGGCTTCGCGCTCGCTTGAGCTGCTACGACTGCGCGTCGATCCCATGCACGAGCGCTACTCGGCCCTGCTGGAGCGCGCCTCGGACTGGGCCGCGCGCCTTCGTGACCAGGCTTCGCTCGAGGAGGCGGACTCCGCCTCGCTCAAGAAGACTATTGAGGACGCGAAGGCCGAAGTCGCTCGCGCCAAAGATAAGGTTGATACCGCCGCCGCGACGCAAAACGAGTTCAAGGTCGCACGCGGCAAGCTTGAGGTGCAGGTGGAGGCGGCCATCAAGGCCATCACCGCCGACGGCACCACGGTACTCGAGGAAGCGCTCATGCTTCCCGCGCCCACCGACCGCGACGCTGCCGAGCGTGAGCTCAACCAGCTCGTTCGCCAAATCAACAACCTGGGTCCTGTGAACCAGGTTGCCATGGAAGAGTACGAGCAGCTCAAGCGCCGCGCCGATTACATCGAGGAACAGCTGGCCGATCTGGAGAGCGCTCGCAAGGCGCTCACCAAGATTACCGTGGCTATCGACCGTAAGATGCGCAAGGCGTTCCTGGTAACCTTCGAGAAGGTCGATGCGAACTTCCGCGAGATCTTTGCCATGCTCTTCCCGGGAGGCCAGGCTCATCTGGAGATGACCGACCCCGAGCACCCGGCTGATACGGGTATCGAGGTCGTGGCGCAGCCGCGCGGCAAGCGCATCACCAAGATGATGCTCATGTCGGGTGGCGAGAAGAGCCTGACGGCGCTCGCCCTGCTCTTTGCCGTGTACCGCACGCGTACGGTGCCGTTTTATGTGCTGGACGAGGTCGAGGCGGCGCTCGACGACGCCAACTTGTCCAAGCTCATCGGCGCCCTTGATGTACTGCGTTCCGATACGCAACTCTTGGTCATTTCGCATCAGCGCCGTACTATGGAGGACGCTGACGTCCTCTATGGCGTCTCGATGCAAGCCGACGGCGTCAGTCGCGTCGTCTCGCAAAAACTCGATCGCGAAACCGGAAAGGTCGTGAATGCATAATGG
>JAUMNV010000072.1 GCA_031295725.1 Collinsella sp. | reverse complement strand
CCCAAAAACGGCGAGGGCGCCACGCCGCTCGACTTTACCTATTACAACGCCGTCTATACCGTCGAGAACGCACTCGCAAAGGTCAAAGACGATAAGGGTCTCAAACGCGTTGCACGCTTTTTGCGCGAGGGGCCATGCCGTGACTGTGGCGGCACGCGTCTCTCCGAGGCCGCACGCCAGCCCCAGGTACGCGGTATCAATCTGGCACAGGCCGCGGCCATGACGCTTGGTGATGCGGTTGAGTGGGTGCGCGGGGTGCCCGCATCCTTGCCGGCCGAGATGCAGCCCATGGCGACGGATATCTGCGATTCGTTTTTGAGCGCGGCCCGTCGTCTGGTCGACCTGGGTCTCGATTACCTTTCACTCGATCGCGCCGGTGCCACGCTCTCTACGGGCGAGCGTCAGCGTGTGCAGCTCGCCCGCGTGGTGCGCAATCGATCGACGGGCGTGCTTTATGTGCTAGATGAGCCCTCGATCGGCTTGCATCCTGCCAATGTCGACGGCTTGGTAGGCGTGATGCGCGATCTGGTGGATGACGGCAACACCGTGGTCGTTGTCGACCACGATACGCGCGTACTGGCGGAAGCTGATTATCTGGTCGAGATGGGCCCCGTTGCCGGAGCAGGCGGCGGTAATGTGATTGCCGCTGGCACGGTGGACGAGGTCGAACAATCGCAGGGCAGCCGCATCGCTCCGTTTTTGCGTGCAGAGTCCAAGCGCTTGCGTCCGCAGGTGACTGACGACGAAATGTTCGATCAGGGCCACATCCGCATGGCAACCGAGGCCATCCATACCGTCAAACCGCTCGAAGTCGATATCCCGCGCGGTCGTCTCGTCGCGGTGACGGGTGTTTCGGGTTCGGGCAAGACGACGTTGGTGCTCGAGACGCTCATCCCGGCGCTCAAGGCTCGGGCAGCTGGCGAGCGTCTGCCGGGGCACGTGCGTTGGGTCGATGCCGAGGACATTGCACGTGCCAACCTGATTGACGCCACGCCCATCGGTGCCAACGTGCGCTCGACGGTAGCGACCTATGCCGACATCCATGATGAGCTGCGACGCGCCTTCGCCCGTACGCCCGAAGCCAAAGCAGCCGGCTACAAGGCGGGCGCCTTTAGCTACAACACCGGCGCCTTGCGCTGCCCTACGTGCGATGGAACCGGCTCGATTTCGCTTGACGTGCAGTTTTTGCCCGACGTCGAGATCGTCTGCCCGGCATGCCGTGGTTCGCGCTACGCCGAGGCCGCCTCGCATATCCATCGCGAGGGCAAGGACGGGAGCTTGCTGACGCTGCCGCAGCTTATGGACATGAGTGTGGATGAGGCCATCGATGCCACGGTGGGACTCAAGAAGGTTCAGACGCGCTTGCAGACCTTGCACGACCTGGGCCTGGGTTATCTCACACTTGGCGAGCCCACACCGGCGCTCTCGGGCGGTGAGGCACAGCGCCTTAAGCTCGCGAGCGAGATGGGCCGCGTGCAGGATGATGCCGTATTCGTATTTGACGAGCCCACGATCGGCCTGCATCCGCTCGATGTTCAGGTACTGTTGAACGTGTTTGACGGCCTCGTTGCCAAGGGCGCCACAGTTATCGTGATCGAGCATGACCTCGACCTTATCCGTAACGCCGATTACGTGATCGACATGGGCCCAGGCGGTGGCGACGCGGGCGGGCAAATCGTCTGCGCCGGTACGCCGGGTGACATCGCGGCCTGCCCCGCAAGCATCACCGGTCGCTACCTATAGACAATGAGGCAAAGGGACAGCCTCTTTGCCTCATTGATGCCTATTTCACGCATTGAGCCGCGAGATAGTCGCGGAAGAATGGCAATTCAAATGCGACGAGCCCTCGTCCTCGCTCCCCGATGATGCCGGCGTCTATCATGCGGCGTCGGTAGCGGGAGACCTGCTGCGGCGAACGCTTAAGGCGCTCGACAAGGTCAGCGGTGGTGGACTCTTCCTCGTCATCGAGCATGGCGATGAGGAATCGCTTGTCCTCTGCAGTGAGTTCCCGATAGGTTGCCGCGAGGATTCGGTCATCCATCTCGTCGCGCGCGATTTTGATTCCCAGGTCAAAGTCGCGTGACGAGATTTCCTTCGAATCGCTTGTGAGATCCCAGGCACGGTAGCCTACGAGTTGCAATAGGAAGGGAAAACCAGAGATCGAGCGAACGGCTCTATCGATTCCCTCAGCATCTGCCAGGCGATCGTTTTCCTGGATCGTGCGAATCAAGGCCTCGCGTACGTCATAGTCGGCAATGCGACCCAGATGATATTGTTGGGCGCGGCGAAGGAACGAGACCGTCTTGTGGTTCAGCAACGTCGAGACGTTGTTGGGAAGCCCCGCCATGAGCAGTGCGACGCGTTTTCCATCGGTCACAAAGTGCTGATACGTCGCTGCGAGCTGAATCATCTCGTCGAGTGTCGGGTCCACCTCGTCAACCGTGACGAGCAGACCGGTGCCCGCCTCGTTGAGCTGGTCGATGATGTCGCTCATGCGATAACGCCAGGTTGAGGCATCGTGAACGCGATTGACCTCGATGCTGCCGAGCGGTGCAATTCCGAGGCCGGTGACTTCGAAGTTGTTAGACGGGTTGATGAGATGGCCGGCAGCACGTTTCGCCCCGAACTCGATTTCCTCAAGCATTCCCGGGAGCGCGGTCGTCTTTACGGCTATCCAGCCGTGGGATTCCGCCCTTGTCGCGAGCGACGACATGAGAGCGGTTTTACCGGTTCCACGCGCGCCTGAGAAGATCGAGGTCAATTCTGGGCGCCTACGCTGGCTCAAGAAGGCACGGTCCAAATCCCGAATAATCTGTTGTCTGCCAGCGAGATGGGCAGGAACCTCGCCAAAACTGGGGGTAAACGGGTTCTCGAGATATTTCACAAGGCTCTCCTTTCACACCGCCGTTTAACTTCATTTTATTCTAGTTAATTCTGGTTAAAAGCAATGGTTCGTTATTTAGAGCATCAATGTGACAAATGAACAGTCCCTTTGTCACATTGATGCCAAAACCAGCTTGTCAAGAGCTAGAGGGTTTGAAAATCTGCCATTTCTACCCCGTCCCCTAATGGCAGGTTTGTTACATGCCCGGAAAGCCTGTTTGGCGCAGGGCTTCGTAGAGGACGATGGCGGCGCTGTTGGAGAGGTTGAGGGCGCTGATGCGGTAGTCGTCCGGGTTGACGAAGTTGCCGCAGATATCCTGCTGAAGAATGGCCTCGTGGCTGTCCTCGGTATGCCCCAGCGATTCCTCGTGAGCTTCCCAAGCCTCGGCGTTATCGAGTGAGTCGCAATCGCGCAGCATCGGGATGCGCTCGCAACGCTCGGGCGCCGCGGCAAGCAGTGGCTCGGGAATGCCCGAGCTCTCGCTGCCAAAGACCAAATAGTCGCCATCGCGGTAGGTACTCTGCGCATGGGTGCGGCGTGCCTTTTTGGTCAGCAGATGCAGGCGCTCGTCGGCGGGGGAGAGGCCGTTGCGCGCAAGGAAATCCTCCCATCCGGCATAGGTTGACACGTCCAAGTTTTGCCAGTAGCCCAGGCCGGCGCGACGCACCGTCTTGTCGTCGAGTGAAAACCCCAGCGGCTCCACCAGATGCAGGCGGGCGCCGGTGACCACGCAGGTGCGACCGATATTGCCCGTATTGGCCGGAATCTCGGGCGCATACAGCACAATGTTGAACATGAGTCTCCTTGGCTCAGAACGAAAAACCACCACGAAGGGGACAGGCACCTTCGTGGTGGTTTGGCGGTTACGTAGGCGGACAAATGCCCGCTTGGATAAACCTAGGCGCGGTGCCAGTCGGTCAGGCAGGCATCGAGGGAGGCGATGAGCGCGTCCTTGTCCATGTGACGGCCGATGATGCACAGGCTCGTCATGCGGTCGCCCGTCTCGTCGTCCCAAATCTGCATGATCTCGGGGTTCTCGTCGATGATCTTCTGCTTCTCGCCCTCGGGCGCCGAGTCAACGAACAAGCCGTTCTCCATCAGGCGCATCTGGTGGCCGGCCTGCTCAAACATGTAACACATGTCCGGATCGCCGGTCTGCCACAGCGGGCCCTTGACGCGAATGACCTCGTCGGGCCACTCCTGCTCAACAAAATCGGTGAACTTCTGCAGGTCAAACGGTTTGCGGCGCGAGTAAACAAAGGTCTCGATGTCGTACTCGAGCACCTCGGGGTCGTCGTGCTCCTCGGGATGCTCCATGGCCTCGATCCAGGCGGCGGAGTTGTAGGCGCGCATAAAGTCGAAGCGGTCGGTGTCGAGTAGCTCCTCCATAGGAACCTCTCCGTTTTGAGCCTCGACGATTACGGCGTCCTTCTGCAGGCTGCGCACAATAGCCTTGAGCTCGGCGATCTGCTCAGGGCTCACGGTATCGGTCTTGTTGAGGATCAGCGTAGAGCAGAACTCGATCTGCTGGATGAGCAAGCTCTCGATGTCGTCCTCGTCAATATCCTCTGCCAGCAGGTCGCGACCGCCGTTGAACTCGTCGTACATGCGGGCGCAATCGACTACGGCCACGATGTTGTCGAGCGCGAGCTTGGGTTCGCCGCCCACCTTGGCCGCGTCGCAGAAGCTCGAGATGGTGTAGGCGATGGGGATGGGCTCGCAAATGCCCGAGGCCTCGATGATGATGTAATCGAAGTCGCCCGAATCGGCGATGCCCTGCAGCTGGTTGGCAAGGTCGTCCGAAAGCGTGCAGCAGATGCAGCCGTTGGTGAGCGGGATGAGGTCGTCGGTCTCGGAAAGGCCGCCGTCGGCGATGAGGCTGGCATCGACGTTGATCTCGCCGATATCGTTGACGATCACGGCGGCGCGGATGCCGCCGTCGTTGGCGAGGATGTGGTTGAGCAATGTGGTCTTGCCGGCACCGAGGTAGCCGGTAAGCATGATGATCTTTACGGGTTTGTTGGGCATGTGCCCTCCTTTGTTAGACATGGCTTACAGTTGAATCATATGCCAAACGCCTGCTCTTATACCCACGCGCTGGCAAATAACACAGGCTACTCCCAGGCTCCCCATACATCGGGGCAATAACCGACGGTGGCCTTTTTGCCGTTGCGCACGATGGGCTCGGCCAAGACCTGCTGATTCTCGAGTAGCTTGTCGAAGCGCTGGCTAGAGGTGAGGTGCTGGATGAGTGCGAGCGTTTCCTCGTCCTTGGCTTTGGGGTTGAGCAGCTTGTCGATACCGCCGACCGCCTGCATCACGCTCGTGAGCTCGCCCTTGCTCATCTCCTTTTCCTTAAGGTCGATAAACTGCACCTTAATGCGGCGCTCCTTAAAATAACGCTGTGCCTTCTTGGTGTCGAAGGACTTCTTGGTGCCAAAAATTTGCACGTTCATGTATTTGTTCCGCCGTTCTACCTGATGAAGTTGGTGCGCTCGCGATCGGCTTCGGGTGCTTCGATGCCGGCGGCCTGTCCTGCCTCGATACAATGCAGGAGCCAGGCCATGTTCTTGCCGATGTTGCGCATGGTGGCCAGGCCCTCGGCGTCCTGGGCGGCCTCGCCCGGCATGGCGCCAAACACGTTGTTCCAGTACGTGGAAGCAACCACGGGCATCTGGTTGATGGTGAAGTACTTATTGAGCACGTCGAAGGTCGTCGACGTACCGCCGCGACGGGCGACGGCGACGGCAGCGCCCGGCTTGTGTTCAAAAGCTTTGCTACCGGCATAGAATGCGCGATCGAGTGCCGAGAGAATGCGGCCGCTGGGGTGCGCGTAGTAGACAGGCGAGCCAAAGACAAGGCCGTCGGCCTGTTCGGCGGCAGCGATCAGCTCGTTGACCACGTCGTCGTCAAAGGTGCAGCGACCGCCAAGCTTGCCACACTGGCCGCAACCGATGCAATCGCGAATGGGCTTGGCGCCCAGCTGAAACACCTCGGTATCAATGCCTTCTGCATTAAGTTGCTCTGCGACTTCGGTGAGTGCGCGGGCGGTGTTGCCGTTTGCCTTGGGGCTGCCATTGACCAAAAGAACCTTCATCACAAACTCCCTCTGCTGTCGGTGACTTCTGCGGAGGATTATCGCACGAGAGGGTAGATGACGTGGGGCGCGATGTGAAACGGCTTGTGTTTCACATCGCGCCCCACAACGCTAGTCCAGTTTGGTGCCTGGCACCTGCACGGCTTTCCCGAGCAACGCTTTGAGCTCGTTCAAAATGGAAACGGGCTGACGGTCGACGCCGTCCAGATGGAGCGTGGCCACGCGAATGGGCGGCTGATATTCAAATGGGCCAAAGAGCACGGGCGAACCCAGGAACCGCTCGATTTCCTCTGCAATCGCATCGGTTTCTTCGGGATCAAAGTCGTCGAAAAGAGCCACGAACATCGGCCCCGTCGAGCGGAACATACGACCCTTACCGCGCGAGCATTCCACCAGACAGGCGGCACATTCTGCCAAAACGCGGTCGCCCGCATCAAAGCCAAAGCGGGCATTGACCTGAGCGATATCGTCGATTTTGATGGCGATCAAACCAGCCTTGCGCGCCACGCGACGCATTTCGCCAATGGCGTTGACCAGGGCGTGAATATCGCCCAAGCCGGTCACGGAATCGGTCGTATCTGCCAAGCTTCGGTTGATGATAATGCCCACATACATGCCGGGCTCGGTATCGGTGCCGTCCAAGCGGTGGCCCGTGCAGTCGCAAAGCACGTATTTTCCGGTGGCATCCATTACGCGATACTGCATGTAGTGGAAGTGCCACGTGCCGTTTATCACCATGTCGAGCTCGACACGTACGTTGTCGCGGTCCTCGGGATGAACGCGGGCGAGCCACATGTCGAGTGAGTTAAAAGGGTGCTGGGAGGGCAGGTCAAAATCGCGCACGGCGTTAACCGACCATTGCGATTCTCCCGTATCGAGATTGAGGATAAACGGATAGCGCGTCTCGGAGCTCATGGAGATCGCTTGGAACACCCGGTCGTTGCAGGGAAGCTGATCGACGATTGGGCGTTGCGGCGCGTCATCGTCTTTCGGTTGCTGCACACGATGCATAAGCTTATAGCGATACATCTTGCGATCGGCATCCATTGTCATCTGGCGACGCGTGTCGCCAGCAAGTGGATCGACGCGCGAGCAGCCAAAGCTAAAGCTGCCGATCATGGGCGCCTTGCCACCTGAGCTCGCCTCGATCAGCCTGGTACGTACCTGCTCCAAGCGCTGCTCGAGTTCAATCTCGTTTGCGGAGAGCGAGATGGGCACAAACTCGTCTCCACCGATACGGAACAGCATCTCATCGTGCTCCATGGTTTCGGAGAGCGTGCGGCAGATGCTCAGAATATAGCGATTGCCTTCGGCGTGGCCAAACCTATCATTGCAATGCTTGAGATGGTCGATGTCAATATAGGCGCAGGTGAAGGGGTCGCCTTTGCGCCAGAGTTGCTCGACGTGACGGTCGAATCCGTTGCGGTTGCCCAAGTTGGTGAGCGGATCGATATAGGCGTTGCGCTCAAGCAGCTGGCGCTCTTGTTGCAGGATGGCATGCGTCTTTTGCAGTTGCTCGCCAACGGCGCGTAGCCCAGCAGGCAGCGCGGCAACATCGAGTTCGGCGGTCGAGACGCCGTTCGCAAGTCGCTGAAGATAGGCAATAATCGATTGCTCGCCCAGGCGATACGACTCGTTCATGATGGATAACCTCCTTGGGCGGAACAACGGTTTGTATCATATCCCCAATTCGGTTTGAATTGGGGATATAAGTTAGCTAATGGAGACAAATATCCCCTTCGACAGTGGCGTTTTGCGCGCGAGCGTATCAGTTGTTATTGCCGCCATCGAGCAATGCCTCAAAATCCTTCGCCGGCATGGGGCGGTAGTAGAGGAAGCCCTGAGCGTAGCGGGCGCCCATTTGTCGTAGCATGTTTGCCTGCTCATTTGTCTCGACGCCTTCGACCACGACGGGCAGATGGAGCGACTGCGCCATCTCGAGCATCGATGACACGATCTGCGCGCTGCGGCCTTGATCGCGGTCGGTGGGCACAAAGGTGCGGTCGAGCTTGATGACGTCGACGTTGACGTTCTTGAGCATCGCGAGCGTGGACTGGCCGGTGCCAAAATCGTCCATGTAGGTCGAGAAGCCACGGGTGTGCAGATCCGCGGTCAGCTTATCCACGGCCTCGGACTCTCCGGTATAGGCGGTCTCGGTGATCTCGATGTGCATGAGTTCGGGCGGCAGGTTGTACTGGGCGGCGAGCGACCCCATATGCTCGGCGACATCGCAGGCAAGAATGTCTACGCGCGACACATTGAGGGAAATCGGAACCACGCGAAGTCCTCGATTGAGGCGCTCGCGGAGCCACATGGCGACGCCCTGCCAAACATATTTGTCGAGCGTCACTACAAAGCCGCTTTCCTCGAGTGCGGGGATAAACGTTGCGGGCGAAATGAGAGAGCCGTTCTTGTCAATCCAGCGGGTGAGTGCTTCGGCGCCAATAATCTCGCCGGTTTCCATATCGACCTGGGGCTGAAGATAGTACGTGATGCGACCATTTGACAGCGCGTACTGGAATTCGGTCAGCGTGCGGTTGAACACGATTTCGCGCTTGTACTCCTCGGGGCAAAAAATGGCAATGCGCTCCTTAAAGTCGTTTTTTGCGCGCCGATTGGTAAACATGGCCTTTGCCTGCGCATCGATGGTGATCTCCTCATTGGAATCGATGGGGTAAACGCCCATGGACGGCCAAAAACCTACGCCGCCATCATGCCTGGCTACTGCCTCGCGAACGCGGTTGTAGATTTGATGGACGGTGATGTGCTTAAAGGGGATGAGTACGCAAAAGTCATCTTGGCCCCAGTACCCTGCGACGCCCATATCGGCATTCTCGATGTCCTTGAGGACCGTGCCCACATCGGCAAGCAGGCGGTCGCCTTCGGCCTGTCCATACCATTCATTAAACAGGCGCATGTGGCCCATGTCGATCGTGGCGATGCACCAGGTGCCGTTGCGCCTTGCCTCGAGAAATGCGTTGGCGCGCCGCATAAACTCGCTGGGTCGATAGAGACCCGTGAGCGAGTCGATACGTTCGGCTATGGCGCTTTTGCGCTCCGCCTCGGGTATGGGGAGGCTGTCGTTGGGAACAAGCCCGCCGGCCGTGCGAAGGCGACGGTCGAGTTCGCCTAAAACGGCGGTCGCTTGATGGGTTAAGTGCTCGTAAAAGGCCGGGACGACAAGGCAGACGGGAGTAATGGTGTCGCCTGCGATTCGAACAGGAGCGAAAACGGCCTCTTTAAGGTGGCGGGTCAGTTGCTCGAATGCCTCGTGGTCTAGGTCGTTGCTGAGCACGACGAACTGAACGCTTCGTGAACGGTAGACCCGGCTCCTGCCGCGAGTGATCGACAGCATGCGGCCTGCGTATTCGGCAAGCATGTTGTCGACAGCCTCGGCCCCGTAGAGCTCGTTGAGCTTTGTCGTGCCACGAACGCGCACCGCTATAAGCCCTGTCTCGCAACGATCGCGGCGGCAGGCGTCGATGGCGTTGGCCAGCATGCGCTGCGTTCCGAGGCCTGTGGCGGCGTCGACGGTTTCGGCAAGTGAGTGGTTGACGAGCTCGCCGACATAGAGCGAGGGGACATTTCCGTCGCCGTCGATACGAAACCCGCGAGCACGGCAAAGGACGTAGTCGCCGACGGCGTTGCGCACACGATACTGCATGACGCGACGGTGCTTGGTGCCGTTGTAGACTTGGTCGATGTCGTTGATGCAGGCCTCAAGGTCGTCGGGATGGACGCGCGTTTTCCAGTAATCGCGACAGTTGTCTATGTGCTCCGAGGGAAGGCCAAGATCGCGCAAGGCATCTTGTGACCAAAGGGTGCGATGTTTGTCCAAGTTCTCGATAAAGAAATAACGGCCCTCGTTGAGCATCGAAAAGGCGTCAAAAATACGATCGCTTATTTCGAAGTCGTCGGCGTGAACTTGCGTGATATTGCGTCGATCGAGGTGCATGGCATGACGTAGCTTGTAGTCGTACATGCGATGGTCGGCATCGAGCGTCATGCGATTGGAAGCTTCGCCCAGGGCGGGGTCGGCATGTGACACTCCGTAGCTAAACGAGCGGGGCATCTCGGAATCGTTGTTTTTGAGCAGAACCGTTCGGCAGTGTTTCAGACGTTCGGCGAGGTCGTCCTCGGTTGCAATCGTAGATAGGATGGCAAACTCGTCGCCGCCTATGCGAAACGCCGATTCGCCCACCTTCATATACAGCTTAAGATAGAGACTTACCTGCAAGATATAGCGGTTGCCCTCGTCATGCCCAAAGACGTCGTTGCAGTGCTTGAGATTGTCGATATCGATGAACGCCATGGTAACGGGGGCGTCCTGCTCCCAGAGCTCCTCGAGGGAACGGGCAAAGCCGCCACGGTTGCCAAGCCCAGTAAGCTGGTCGGTAAAGGCAGTCCTGATCAGATCCTCCTGCCGCTTGAGAAGGTCACGGACGGTCTTTTCGAGCGTTTCGGTGTAATTGCTGACAGTATCCATGTTCTAAGCGGCTTTCTGAGGTCGGGGCGGATTGCGTCGGGCGAGCTCGTTGTGTACACGCGTCGTTGCTCGGCGTTTTGCGTGTATCCAGGCCCCCGCCTTGCTGCGTTGTTGAGTTAATTTGTCGGCTAATGTTCGCTGTTGATAACAGCTGAGTAGTGTAAACAACAATACACAATTATATATGGGTGCACATGCTGTGGGCGGCTATTATTCGACAGGCGATAGCGCGACGATGCGATGTTCGATGAAAATGCGACTGAGACGATATATGTTGACGGGTATACTTGTTCCGTTTGAATTTGTGGGGACGGAGATGGTCGCATGGCACAGTCAAATACGATGCGCACGGTGGGGCTGGCACTCGAGGGAGGCGGCTACCGCGGTATGTATACGGCGGGCGTGCTCGACGTTTGGATGGAGCACGGCTTAACTTGCGACCATATGGTGGGTGTCTCGGCGGGCGCGGCGTTTGGCTACAACTTTAAATCGCGCCAGATCGGCCGCGCCATTCGCTACAACAAAGCCTATTGTGCCGATAAGCGCTATGCGAGCGTGACGAGCTGGTTGCGAACCGGCGACATGTTCAATGCCGATTTTGCCTATCACGAGGTGCCCATCGAGCGCGATCCCATCGATTTGGAGACATATCGCGCCTGCCCCATGCGGTTTACGTGCGTGTGTACCGATATCGAGACGGGCAAGGCCGTCTACCACGACCTGCCCTATGGCGACGAGCGCGATATCGAGTGGATCCGGGCGTCGTCGGCAATTCCCGTGGCGACGCGTCCCGTTGCTATTGACGGGCATAAGTATCTGGATGGTGGCGTGGCTGATTCTATTCCCAGCGCATGGCTGTTTGCGCAGGGGTATGACCGCAATATCGTGGTACTCACGCAGCCGGCGGGCTTTGTGAAGCAGCCCAACAGCGTGATGCCCATGCTGCGGCGCGTGTTCCGTCACTATCCGGAGTTTGTCGCAGCGCTCGAGCATCGGCATGAGGTCTACAATGCCACGCTCGATGACCTGGCACGTCGCGAGGCCGCCGGCGAAATCTTTGTGGTGCGGCCGAGCGAATCGGTGAAGGTGCCGTCGCTGTGTCGCGAGCCCGATGAACTTGAGCGCATCTACCAGATTGGTCGCCGCGATGCGGAGGCGACCTTGCCGGCACTGGAGGCATATCTGGCAGGGTAGAGGCTGCTGCCGCCATCTCGGCGGAAAGCGCATCCCGGAATGGAGATCCAAACTGGGATGCGTTTTCCATTGCTGAAGTTATGGGGTCGCGGAGCAACTGCTCGGCCTATGCCTATGCCTGCTGCCAGGTGTCGACGAGCTCCTTGGCCGCGGCGTAGGGGTCATCGGCGCTGCAGACGGCACTCACCACAAAGAAGCCGTCGACGCCGGTGGCCTTGAGCTGCGGCAAGTCGGCCGTCTTGACGCCGCCGCCCACCACGATGGGCACGGGGCTTGCCGCGTGGAGTGCGGCCAGGTCCTCAAAGCTCTTGGTGATGATAGAGCCGTCGGCCGCGCGTCCGCAGTCGCGCTTGGTCTCGGTCTCGTGGAGTGGGCCGATGCCCAGGTAGTCGACTAGGCTCATGTCGGCGGTCTTGACGTACTCGAGCATCTCCTCGCAGCGGGCCGAAAGGCCCACGATGGCATCGGGGCCCAAAAGTTTGCGGCAGACCTCGACGGGAATGTCGCTCTGGCCTACATGCACGCCATCGACAGCAATACCCTGCTCGCGCGCGGCGAGTACGCAGTCCAGGCGGTCGTCGATTAACAGGGCGACCCGACCGGTCTTGCCGGCCTGTGCGATTGCCTGCGCGGCGTCGCCGGTCAGCGCGATGATCTCGCGGGCGCTTGCCACCTTGGAGCGCACCTGGATGCAGGTAAAGCCTGCGTCGAGCGCCTGGGCCACCACATCGCCCACGGGACGTCCCAGCGTGTTTTCGGGGCCGAGTACCAGATAGGCCGAGATATCAAGGTTGTCGCGGATGCTCATCGTGCTTCCTCCTGCTTTTTGATCTGCGCTTCCATGCGCTCGAGCTTGCCAGTCATGGTGTCGGTAAATCCGGGCCGAATATCGGCTTTGAGCACGACTTCGGTGCGGATGCCCTTGCTCGCCAACACAAAGGTTGCGTCGCGCACGACCTGCATGACCTCGTCCCAGTCGCCCTCGATCTCGGTGAACATCGAGGTGGTGCGGTTGGGAAGGCCGCTCTCGCGAATAACACGTACGACCTCGGCGACCTCGGCGGACAGCTCATCGCCGGTGCCACACGGGGCGATGGCCACAGCGACGAGTGTGTTCATGCCGGTATTGGTTGCAGGCTCGGACATGGCCTATGCCTCCTCGAGCTCGAGTTGGTTATCGGCAATGTCCTGGGCGGTTGCGCGGTAGAGCTCGTCGATAAAGGCGACCTTAAAGCTTGCCGGGGCATCGGCGACGGCGGCGGCACGCGTGCCGGCAACGTTGTAGACGGCGGTACCGCAGACGGCTGCCGTAAACGGGTCGGTGGCACAGGCGTACACGGCCAGCACGCCGCCTTGCGAGCAGCCGCAGCCGGTGATCTTGGACATGAGCGGGCTGCCGCCGTGGGACTTGGCCACGGTCGTGCCGTCGGTGATCAGGTCGACTTCGCCCGAGACCACCACGGCGCCGCCGGTGTAGCGGGCAAGCGCCACGGCAGCATCGCGGGCGGCATCGACGGTATCGGTGGTATCGACACCGCGTACGCGGCTTAGATCGGCCGCCTCGCCCTCAAGACCCCACAGGCCGGCGAGCGCGATGATCTCGGAGGCGTTGCCGCGCACGATGGCGGGCTTGTACTGCTTGAGCTCGTTTACCAGCTGGGTGCGCAGGCTACCGATGCCCAGGCCAACCGGATCGAGCACCCAGGGCTTGCCGGCATCATGTGCCGCCTTGGCCGCGCGGGGAATCGTCTGCTCGTAGATGGGGAAGAGCGTGCCCATATTGAGATAGATGGTGCCGCCGCCGGCAACGAGTGCCTCGCCCTCGTCGGGCAGATAGACCATGGCGGCCGAACCGCCCACGGCGAGCTGCGCGTTGGCGACAAAGTCAATCGTCACCGTGTTGGTGATGGAGCCGGCCATCGGATTGGTGGCGCGAATCTCCTCCACGGCCTTGACCATATGTTGCTTAAGCTGTTCCGAATCAATCACTGCACATGCCTCCTTGGCATAGAAAAGGGGCGCTGTGCATAGACAGCGCCCCTGCAAAGGCGGCATGCTCCCTACGCCAGCATTAACTGACAGGTTCAAAGGATTGGGCCCCATACCCTCTCAGCCTTGTGGTTTGCACCGCCGGCACTCCCGCATCGAATCTGTTGTTCCCTATACTAACGCACCTGCCAAAAAGGGACAGGTTTATTTTGGCAGGTCGTTACAATAGGTAGGACCGATACGAATGGGGGCCTTATGATTAAACTTGTGCTGACCGATATGGACGATACGCTGATTCCAGCCGGGCATGACGGCGCCAGCGACTACGCCATCGAGGGCATTCATGCCATGCAGACGGCGGGTCTGCACTTTGGCCCGGTTTCGGGTCGCCAGCCGTCCGCGATGGGTTGGATGTTCAAAAATCGTTCCGAGTGCTTTTCGACTGGCGCGTTCTGTAACGGCCAGGTGATGTTTGTCGACGGCGAGGTTGTTGCCTCCCGTGCGAGCGACAACGGTGCCCTCATGCGTCTTGCCGACTATCTTGAGCAAGAGACCGACGATACGTATCTGAAGGTCTACAGCCTGGGTGATGACTTTTGGGGTAATGATTCCTATTGCGTGACGAGCGATCCCGAGCGCGTGCGCCGTGCTATGGAGTCGGGCGGCAACGCATGGCTCAAGGGCGAAGAGGCCCCGTGCCGTCCTGTTGTCGATGACGCGCCGGTGTTCAAGGCGAATATCTGGAGCGCCCGCTCGCGCGAAGAGCTCGCTGAGCTGCGCGAGCGCATTGCCGCCGAGGTGCCGGAGCTCTCGCTTGTGTTTCCCAACAACCGCGTACGCCTATTCGATATTCTCCCGGCCGGTTGGGACAAGGGCTGCGCCGCCCTGGAGCTGGCGCATGCCCTGGGTCTGACGCCCGATGAGGTGGCCGTGTTTGGCGATTCCGATAACGATTTGCCCATGATCGGTGCCGTTCCCAACTCCGTTGCAGTCGCCAATGCCAACGAGGCCGTCACGGCTGCCGCGCGCTGGCATATTGGCGCCGCGGCAGATGATGCGGTTGCCGGGGCCCTGCATCAGATTGCCGCCTGCGCCGCGACGGGGGAGATGCCGCCGTTTATGCGTCAGATGAGCACGGCGGGTTTCGACGTCACGAACGTCTAGGGAGGGCGCCATGAAGCTTCAGCAGCTCAGGTATGTCGTCAAAGTTGCCGAATGCGGCAGCATTACCGAGGCCTCGCGCCGGCTCTTTGTGTCGCAGCCTTCGATTACCGCATCGATTCGCGATCTCGAAAACGAGATGGGCGTGCACATCTTTGAGCGCACCAACAAGGGCGTCGTTGTGTCCGAGGAAGGCGAGACCTTCTTGGGCTACGCGCGCCAGGTACTCGACCAGGCCGACCTGCTCGAGGGCAAGTACAAGGGCGCGTCCGAGCAGGTGCCGCACTTTAGTGTGAGCTGCCAGCATTATTCCTTTGCCGTTAATGCGTTTGTCGATGTGATCCGTGAGTTCGATGCCGCGCGCTACGACTTTACCCTGCGCGAGGAACAGACTCACGAGATTATCGAGGACGTCGCGCATATGAAAAGCGAGCTCGGCATCCTGTATCTGTCGGAGCACAATCGCGAGGTCATCGAGCGCATGCTGGTGGCCAACGAGCTCGTGTTCGAAGGACTCTTCTGCGCCACGCCGCATGTCTTCGTCTGCGCCGACCATCCGCTGGCGGACCGCTCCAGCGTGACGCTCGAGGATCTGGAAGACTACCCGTTCCTGTCCTACGAGCAGGGCAGCTACAACTCGTTTTACTATTCCGAGGAGCTGACCTCGACGTTCGAGCGTCGCAAAAATATCCGCGTGCGCGACCGTGCGACGTTGTTCAATTTGGCCATGGGCCTCAACGGCTACACGGTATGCTCGGGCGTGATCAGCCACGAGCTCAACGGCCCCGGCATTATCTCGATTCCGCTCGACGTGGACGAGTACATGGAGATTGGCATCATCACGCGCAAGAACACGACGCTTACGCGCTACGGTCGGGCCTATATCGACGCGATTCGTCAGCATATCTAGGCTGCTGTGCTCCGCACGGTTCAAGTCTCTTTATGACAGTCCAGACTGATATAGGAAACATCTATATCAAACTGTTATAAACGTATATTATACGATGGTCATATGAGCGCTCATACTCTGTCCCAGTAAAGCAACCAATGCAAAGGGAGATATCTATGAGCACTTCGATTCAACCGAACGCGCCGTTTCGCGCCGATATCGTCGGCAGCTTTCTTCGTCCGCAGGCTGTAAAGGACGCCCGTGCCACCTATGTCGCGGGTAAACTCGACGCTTCCGGCCTTAAGGCCGTCGAGGACGATGCCATTCGCGATTTGGTGGCCAAGCAGAAGGCCGCCGGCCTGCAGGTGATCACCGATGGCGAGTTCCGCCGCAGCTACTGGCACCTCGATTTTATGTGGGGCCTTAACGGCATTGAGCGCCGCACCTCACGCACGGGTTATATGTTCCATGACGAGGAGACGACGGCCGACACCGCCGTGGTTACCGGTCCCATTAGCGGCGAGAACCACCCGTTCGTCGAGCATTTTAAGTTCGTCAAGGCGCTTGAGGAGGAGGGCCAGGTCGCACGCCAGACCATTCCGGCGCCGATCCAGACGTTCTCTGAGGTCACGCTCGATCGCTGCGATGGCCAGCAGGAGAGCCTGCGCGCTGTCTATAAGACCGATGAGGAACTTGCCGACGCCATTGCAGCCGCTTATCGCACGGTGATCGCCGCCCTGTACGCAGCAGGCTGCCGCAACATCCAGTTTGATGACTGCACCTGGGGCATCTACTGCGATACCGATTTTGTCGCCAAAACCGGCATGAGCCCGGTCGACCTGCAAAAGGTAAGCGAGCTGGGCGTGGCGCTCAACAACGCCGCCATCGAGGGCAAGCCCGACGATTTGGTCATCAACACGCACGTGTGCCGCGGCAACTACCACTCCACCTACGCTTTTGAAGGCGGCTACGACCCTATCGCTCCGTATCTGTTCGCACATGAGAATGTCGATGCGTTCTATCTGGAGTTCGACACGCCGCGCGCCGGCGGCTTTGAGCCGCTCAAGTACGTCGCTCCCGGCAAGAAGGTCGTGCTGGGCTTGGTAACCACCAAGGCGGCAGAGCTCGAGAACGAGGATGTTATCGTCGAGCGCATCCGCGAAGCCGCTAAGTACGTGCCGCTCGAGAATCTGTACCTGTCGCCCCAGTGCGGCTTTGCCAGCTGCGAGATTGGCAACAAGCTGACCGAGGACGAGCAATGGGCGAAGATCGCGCTGGTCAAGCGCATTGCCGAGCGCGTTTGGAAGTAACGCTAGCGTTTGCAGGTGGCGGCGCGTGCGAGGCATTGCGTATCGCGTACAATGGTTCGGATCGTATCGTTCGGGCAGGTTATCCGATATGCCTGATCGCCCTTCCATTTTTTGAAAGGACTCTCATGTCCCGGTCTTCGACGCCCGCCGTCACCGATGCCATCTACGATGCATCGTCGCTCGGCCGCCCGCGCATGTTTGTGTTGGGTTTGCAACATATGTTTGCGATGTTCGGAGCCACGGTGCTCGTGCCCGTGCTCACCGGCCTTTCCGTTTCGACGACGCTTCTGTTCGCCGGCATCGGCACGCTGCTGTTTCATTTTCTATCGCGCGGTAAGGTGCCCGCGTTCCTGGGCTCGTCGTTTGCCTTTATCGCGGGTTATGCCGCCGTTGCGCCCAACGGCGAGGCCGAGCTTTTGCCCTACGCTTGCCTGGGCGTTGTCTGCGCCGGCCTGCTCTATCCGGTGCTGGCAGCGCTGTTCCGCGCATTTGGCGCCAAGCGTGTCATGCACTTCTTCCCGCCGGTGGTGACCGGCCCCATCGTCATTTCCATCGGCCTGATCTTGGCAAGCTCTGCTATCGCCAACTGCCAGACCAACTGGCTTGTTGCCGTTGTCGCTGTGGCCGTGATCGTCATCTGCAATATTTGGGGCCGCGGCATGGTTAAGATCGTGCCGATTCTGCTGGGCGTCGTGGCGAGCTATGCCGTTGCGGCCGCGTTGGGTGAGGTCGACTTCTCTGGCGTCGCAGCCGCCCCCTGGGTTGGCTTGCCCGTCGTGTGGGACAACACCGTGTTTGCGCTCTTTGGACCGCAGCTCGATAGCGGTCTTGCCACGACGGCCATCATCACCATCATGCCGCTGGCCTTTGCGACCATGATTGAGCACATTGGCGATATCTCCGCCATTGGCTCTACCTGCGAACGCAATTACATTGCCGATCCCGGTCTGCACCGTACCCTGCTCGGCGATGGCCTGGCGACCATCTTGGCATCGCTCTTTGGCGCCCCCGCCAATACGACGTATGGCGAGAACACTGGCGTGCTTGCCCTGACGCGCGTGTTCGACCCGCGCGTGATTCGCATTGCCGCCTGCTGCGCCATCGTGCTTTCGTTCTGCCCCAAGTTTGCTGCCGTGATCGCCGCCATGCCGGCGTGTGTAATCGGCGGCGTGTCGCTCGTGCTCTACGGCATGATCAGTGCCGTGGGCGTTCGCAACCTTATCGAAAACCAGGTTGATTTCCAGAACAACCGCAATGTGCTGGTTGCGGCTTTGGTGCTCGTGCTTTCGCTCGGCATTGCCTACAGTACCGCCGGTGCCATCGTGCTGGAGCTGGGCGGCGTGACGATTTCGCTTTCGGGCCTTGCCGTGGGCTCGCTGGTGGGCATTGTGCTCAACGCCATCCTGCCCGGTAATGACTTTGAGTTCGATACTTCCGAGCTTGAGGAGACTACTGAATAGTAGCTGCGTTCAGCCAAATTAAAAATGGCGTCCATGCGTATGTGCGCGTGGACGCCATTTTTAATGCGTCAGTATCCAGTGGATGCCGCGCGCCATGCGCAGGTCAGTTTGGGCAAAATGATTGCCGGGGTTGAGCTCCAGCGTTGTTGGGATGTCGCGCTCGATAAACAGCTTTTCCATCGCGCGCGTATCGTCGAGTACGTGCCGCATCATGCGGTTGGGCGTCTTGGTTTCCTTTTTACCGAGCGACAGATAGGCGGCGTCGGGCGTAGCCGTCATCGTGCGCTCGCGCGCGTAGTCGATAAAGCCGGGGAACCACAGCGACCCCGATGCACTCGCCACGCGCTCAAAGACATCTGTTTGCCAAAGTGCCCACAGTGCAAAAAGACCCGCCAACGAGTAGCCGGCAACGCCGCGCCAGGCGGGCGGTTGCGGGAGCGATGATTCGGCCTGGGGGATTATCTGCTTCAACAACTCGTCAAGAAAACCAGCAGCCTGTCCGCCAAAGGGCTCGGCATCTCGTATAGTTCCGTCGCATTCCCAGGGGCTCAGCTCGCGATTCCAATCGAGCCCTCCAATGGCGACAAGGGTGAACAGCGGGCAGTCGAGCTCTCGGCAGCGCTCGTAGACTTCACTACCGTTGCCCATAATCACGGGGAGATAGATGACGGGCGCGCCTTCCGCACACTCTGAATAAACGGTTATCTGCTTATGATGCGCTTCCAAGGCAGGCTTCTCTCGGTGTTGTGATATTGACAGCCTCAATTGTCGCACGCTGACACGGGGGCAGACGCTAAAAGAAAGGCGCGGAGCCGCTCGATGCGATTCCGCGCCTTGTTGTTTTGCTTTAGCAGACTATGCCGTTACGCCACGAAGAAGTAGACGAGGAAGGCGAGGGCTGCGATCCACATGAGCGGCTTGATCTTGGAGGCCTCGCCCTTAAAGAGCGCGACGACCACGTAGGCGATAAAGCCCAGGCCAATGCCGGCAGAGATGGAGTAGGTGAAGGGCACGCCGGCGACAATCATGAACGCCGGGAAACCCTGCGACACGTCGGACCAGTCGATCTCGGAGGCCTCGCTCATCATGAGGTAGCCGACGTAGACCAGAGCACCGCAGGTGGCGGCGCTGGAAACGATGGTGACGATGGGGGAGAAGAACGCGGCGAGAATGAACAGCACGCCGGTGGTGACGGAGGTGAGACCCGTGCGGCCACCGTCGGCAGCGCCAGAGGTGGACTCGACGAAGGTGGTGATGGAGGAGACGCCCATGAAACCGCCCACAGCAGCGGCGGCGGAGTCGACGATCAAGATCTCCTTGATATTCTCGACGTTGCCGTCGTCGGTGAGGAACTCGCCCTGCTTGGCCACGGCCATCGCGGTGCCCATGGTGTCGAAGAAGTCACTCATGAGCAGCGAGAACGAGATGACGAGGAGCGCGGGGTCGGTAAGGACCTTGACGATGGCGGGCACGCCGCCGGCGTCGGCGATAGGGCCACCGATGCTCGAGAAGTCGAGCGGGGCGATGATGCCGGTCGGAGCCTGGGTCACACCTAGGGGGATACCGGCGATGACGGCGACGACGATGCCGATGAGCAGCGAGCCGGGGACGTTGCGGCAGGCGAGGGCGACCGTCACCAGGATGGAGATGATGCCGACGATGAAGGTGGGGGAGGTGATGTCGCCCAGACCGACGAGTGTACCGGCGCCAGCGGTGATAATGCCGGCATCGCACAGGCCAATCATGGCGATGAACAGGCCCAGACCCACCGAGATGGCGTGACGCAGGACAACCGGGATGGCGTCCATGATGGCCTCGCGCAGGCCACAAAGCACGAGCAGCAAGATGACGACGCCCTCAAGGAAGATGACGCTCATGGCCACGTGCCAGTCACCGCCGCAGACGGTGGTGGTGATTCCAGCGATCATCGCGTTGACGCCTAAGCCCGACGCGCAGGCGAGCGGGCGGTTGGCGAAGATGCCCATGCAGATGGTCATGATGCCGGCGCCCAGGCAGGTGGCGCAGGCGAGCGCTCCCGCATCGATGCCAGCGCCCGAGAGCACCGCGGGGTTGACGGCGATGATGTAGGCCATCGCCAGGAATGTTGTCAGTCCAGCGCGAAGTTCGGTCCCGATTGTGGACTTGCGCTCACTGACGTGAAATAGTTCGTCCATGCATACCCTTTCCTTGTTCGGCCCCGAGTTTAGGCCGATTGACACGAACGCTCCCACTATAGCCCCTTTACGACGCTGTTGTTCCTCGCATGTTGATGTTCGGCGCTTTGTAGCAGACGGACGGTATTTTTCGCATGAAAATGTGTGGGTACCGTATACTTAAGCGGTTACAACGACCCCTATGGAGGAACGTATGATTAAAGAGCTTTGCCACGACGAGGCTATCCTGTCCCAGCGTTGCGAGGTTGCGACCGTCGAGGACGAGTCGGTTGCTCAGGACCTGATCGATACCATCAAGTCGCTCGACGATGCCGGCTGCCTTGCCGCTAACCAGATTGGCGTTACCAAGAAGGTTTGCGTCTACCTGGACGATGCCGGCGAGCCTCACGTACTCTACAACCCCCGTCTGGTGTTTGGCCTGGGCGCCAGCAAGATGGAGGAGAGCTGCCTGACGCACGAGGAGGTCACCAAGTCCACGCGCTATATCAAGTGCAAGGTCGCCTTTGATCAGATCGTCGACGGCAAGATGAAGGAGTGCCGCCGCGACTACGCGGGCTTTGAGGCACAGATGATCCAGCATATGATCGACCACTGTCTTGGAAAGTTGGTCTAAGGGGACCAAAGCACCGCACCTTGCCGCTCAATCGTCGCTCGCGTACCTTAAGTACGCTTCGCTCCTCTTTCGTGGCAATCTGCGGCACTTTGACCCCTTAGACGACCTGCGGGGTTAACTTGGTTGAGTTTATCCTGCTTGAATAACCCGGGCATGACATTGTTGTCATGCCCGGGCTTTTGTGTTTAGCGCCTTTTTGTTTGGAGACAATAATCTTAGCAAGAACGTAAGGCTAGGAGGCGCTATGTGTACGAGTATTCGATTTACCGATAATTCTGGCCACATGTATTTGGGCCGCAACCTCGACTGGAGCTTTGACTACGGCCAACAGGTTCGCGTGATGCCGCGCGGGTTTCACATTCCGTATTCGTTTATCGACGACGCGACAGCGGCGCACGCGGTGATCGGTATGTGCATCGATTACAAGAACTACCCTATGTTTTTCGATTGCGGCAACGATGCGGGCCTCGCCGTGGCGGGTCTCAATTTCCCGGGTTATGCCGAGTATGCCGAGGATCCTGTCGACGGCAAGACCAATATCGCGGCCTATGAGTTTCCCCTGTGGGTGGCAGCGACGTTCTCGACGGTCGATGAGGTCGAGGCCGCGCTGCGCGACACGGTGATTGTCGCCAAATCTGCCGGAGAGGGGCTGGGCGTGTCGCTGCTCCATTGGATTATCGGCGACAGCCAGCGCAGCATCGTGGTCGAGATGATGGCTGACGGTCTGCACGTATACGACGATCCGGTCGACACCCTTGCCAATCAGCCCACCTTCCCGTGGCACATGGAAAACCTCCGCACCTATATCACCGCTACAAGCGATTTTCCGCAGACGGCGACATGGCGTGGCGCCGAGCTCAAGCCCTATGGAGCCGGTGCCGGCATGCGCGGCATTCCGGGCGATTGCTATTCGCCGAGCCGTTTTGTAAAGGCGGCGTACCTCAATGCCAATTACCCGCAAAAGGAGAGCGAGACCGAAAACGTCGTCCGCATGTTCCGCTCGCTCGAGGGCGTGGTGATGATCGAGGGAGCGTCCAGGATGGGCGATGGCAAGTTCGAGAAGACTATCTACACCGGATGCTTTAGCGCGCGCACGGGCAATTATTACTACGCGATGTATGGGGATCCGTCGATTCGCTACGTGAGCCTGATGGATGCCGAGGGCGCGAGCCCCGATAAGCTCGTGACTCCCGAGCCGCGCCGTTCGTAGCCGGTAGCTTTCCTGCAATGCAAAGTGGCCCTGCATCTCCCGTGAGGTGCAGGGCCGCTGTCGTTGATTTGTGACGTCGCTAGAAGTTGGCGTCGTTGAGTTGTTCGTTCTCGAGGCCGTCGAGCTGTTGCTGTTCGGGCGTATCGGCGACGCTCTCGAGCAACTCGGTGGGATCGACGTTCATGTCCTTACCGGCTTCGTTGCCGTTGACCAAGTCGTCCGAGAAGATGTCGACTTCCATTTCCTCGGCCTCTTCGATCTGAACCTCGAGCGGCACCTGGGTGCGCACGAGCTTAACGGCCGGGCGCATGCGGGCAAACAGCGGCACGTACTCGATGATGATGGCCGAGTTCTCAAGACCGTACCAGCGTGCCGGGCTTCCGCAGGCGCGGCGGACGGCGTACTTGATTGCCATCACGCGGTGGTCATTGCGGTTGATGTCCGTTTCGGGGGCAAGCATCTTGCGCAGCATACAAAAGCGGAAGTCACCCACGTTGCCGCGTGTCTCGTAGATGGAGTAGGTGTGATGTTGCGGCGGCAGCTCGCCCGATGCCATCAAGTCGCCGACGATCTGACGCAGGTAGGCATTAACGCGCTGGTTGACCTTAAAGCCCAGGTCCAGACGCACGCGGAATAAAAAGTCCGTGCCAAAGGTCTCGACGGAATACTCGTGCGTATAGGGCTCGTCGGTGACATGCACGTTAATGAACCAATATGCCTTGGCGCGCTTGGGATGCTTATCCAGAATGGAATAGAGCACGTCGCGGTCGAGCGTGAGCGGATCGGGGCTGTTGGTGAGAAATACCAGATTGTCAGCGAGCACGGGATAGGTCTCGTCATTGCGCAGGCGATTGAGCTGGTCGATGTACTTGGAGACGGGCAGCAGGATCGTCTGCGTGCGCTCGATGGCGGTGCCACGGCGCCACACATACATAAGGCCGAACAGCAGTGCGGCCAGGAAGATCATGACGTAGCCGCCGTCAAAGAACATGGTGAGGCACGAGGCGAAGAAGCACAGCTCAATGGCACCGAAGAGCAGGGCGAAGACGCAGGCGCCCAGCTTGTGCTTGAGAATGCCAGCGATATAGCTCGTCAAAAGCGTGGTGGTCATAAGCATGGTCACGGTAATGGCGAGGCCGTAGGCGCTTTCCATGCGCTCGGAGTTCTGGAACAGCAGCACGATGAAGATGCAGCCGACCCACATGATGTTGTTGACGAGCGGAATATAGAGTTGACCCTTGGTGTCGCTGGGGTAGTGGATGCGCAGGTGCGGCATAAGGTTGAGGCGCGTTGCCTCGGATACCAGCGAGAACGAGCCGGTGATGAGCGCCTGCGAGGCGATGATGGCCGCCACGGCCGAAAGCACAATGGCAAAGGGGCGCAGGGGCTCGGGAAGCATCATATAGAACGGGTTAACGATATCCATCGCGAGCATCTGGGGGTTGGAGTTGTTGGCGAGCAGCCAAGCGCCCTGGCCCAGATAGTTAAGGATGAGGGCCGCCTTAACAAACGGCCAGGATGCGTAGATGTTGGCCTTGCCCACGTGGCCCATGTCTGAATAGAGCGCCTCGGCGCCGGTCGTCGACAGGAAGACGAAGCCGAGCACCATGATGCCCGAGTGGTTGATGGGCGAGAACAGGAACATAATGCCGCGAATGGGGTTGAGCGCGCGCAAGATGGACAGGTTGCCGAGCATGTTGAACAGGCCGGCGCCTGCCAGGAACAGGAACCACAGCGTCATGAGCGGGCCGAAGAGCTTGCCGATTGACGAGGTGCCGGCGCGCTGCATGGCAAACAGACCGCAGATAATGATGATGGTGATGATGATCACATTGGTCTGACCGTCACCCAATAGTGCGTGGCCCCACTCGATGGTACGCAGGCCCTCAATGGCTGTGGTGACCGTGACCGCGGGGGTGAGGATGCCGTCGGCGAGCAGCGCCGCGCCGCCGATCATGGCGGGGAGAATCAGCCATGGTGCCACCTTGCGCACGAGACTGAACAGGGCGAAGATGCCGCCTTCGTTGTGGTTGTCGGCCTTCATGGCGATTACCACGTACTTGACCGTGGTCACGAGCGTCATGGTCCAGATGACGAGCGAAAGCGCGCCCAGGATCATGTCCTCGCTGACGGTACCGATGCCGCCGTTGTTGGCGACGATTGATTTCATGGTGTACATGGGGCTCGTGCCGATGTCGCCATAGACGACGCCGAGCGTTACGAGCAGCATGCCAGCGGAGAGGGGGATGGCTCCGTGCCCGCCTTGCCCGTGCTGGTCTTGGAGGTTTGCCTCCAGTTTATTGTGTGCCACGAGGACTCCCTTAGACATCCGGTTATCTGTCTAGGACAAAAAACTTTATGCCGTCTTTATACATACAAGAGCAGTTTGGCACATCGGGTTATTTTAGACAATAATCCTCAGCTGGGGATTATTTATCTACGCAGGTAGCATTTCAAAGCAGGGGCTTTTAAGCACGTACTGTCTGGGCGATGCCAGCCTTGGCGTTTGCGCGTTTGCCGGCGAGTTCGCAAAAAATCGCGCCGCCGATGATAAGCGCGGCACCCATCAGACGGACCGGTGTTATGGCTTCGCCCAAAAGGACGGCGGAGAACACGACCGCCGAAAGCGGCTCGAGGTAGCCGACAACGGCGACGGTCTGCACAGGCAGTTTGGCGACGGCGCTAAAGTAGAGCAGGCAACCAATGCCGGTGTTGACGACGCCGAGCATGACGACGGCGCGCCAATCGATGCCTGCGGCGACGCCGGCGGACAGGAATGAGGGTGCACCCTGCGTGATGAGCGTGAGGACCAGCGCGGTCACAAAGGCGGCACTCACCTGGAGCGTGGAGTTCTCGAGGCCTTCGATGTGTGGCGCGCCCTTGCTAGCGATGACCATCAGCGCATAGCAAAATGCCGAGGCGATGCCGCAGGCGATACCTGCAATGGGCATATTGCCGCCTAGACCTTGCGCTGCAATGAGAAAAGCACCGCAAGCAACGGCGATAAAGCCGGCGATTTTGCCGCCGGTCAGCTTTTCGCCAAAGATGAGCGGGGAGAGTGCCATGACAATGATGGGGCCGCAGTAGTACAGCAGCGAGGATACGCCGACGCCGATCGTCTGGTAGGCGCGGAACAGAAAAATCCAGCTGGCGCCCAGCGCAGCTCCCGAGAGGAGGAGGGCTGCGGCTTCGCGGGGGCGAGATGGCGCCTGCAACTTATGGCGTTGGGTGATGGCGAGAATGGTGACAAGCGAGAGTGCGCCCAAAAACGTGCGTAGTAGCACGATATCCGAGCTCGGCAGCGCGATGGCAGCGGCGATGATGCCGTTGAAGCCAAACAATAGCAATGCTGCTAAGTACGTAAACAGTCCGTTGTTCATGCGCTTCCGTCCCCTCTATATCCGAACAAGTTCACTATGGGTGAACTGGCTTTAGAAGAAAAGCGAATATAATACATAGTTAACATGACAAAAACTCATGCATAGGTGGAGGCGCCTCGTGGAAACGAATATTCAAAAGATGCAGGTGCTGCTGGAGACGGTGCGCGCCGGAAGCTTTACGCGTGCTGCCGAGCGGCTGAGCTATTCACAGTCGGGCGTGAGCCGTATGGTGGCCGATCTTGAGGCCGATTGGGGCTTTAAGGTGCTCGACCGCAGTCGCGAGGGCGTAGTGCTTTCTGCCGACGGGCGGCAGGTCATGCCGGCTGTCGAGGCGCTCTGTGAGGAATTCACTCGCTTGCAGCGACGGGTGGATGAGATGCGCGGGCTCATGCGCGGCAAAATCTGCATCGGTACGTTTTCGAGTGTGGCGACCCACGTGCTGCCGCCAGTGATTGCGCGCTTTCGCGCCGATCACCCGGACGTCGATTACGAGTTGCTGATGGGCGATTACTCAGAGATTGAACAATGGGTGTCAGAGGGCCGCTGCGATCTGGGCTTTATCCCGCATGAGCCCCGAGAAAACGGCATGGCATCGCGGCCTTTGGTGCGTGACGAGTTGATGGCGGTAGTGCCGACAGGCTCTTTGCTTGCCACGGCGGAGGCCGTCTCTCTTTCCGATTTGGCTAACGAGCAGTTTATTCTGCTAGAACGCGGCACCGATGACGAGATTACGCCGCTGTTTCGCCGCGCGGGCCTGGCGGTGCGCTCTAAGCTGTCGACTTGGGATGACTATGCGATTATGGCTATGGTCGAGGACGGCTTGGGCGTGAGCATTCTTCCCGCGCTCATCTTGCGCCGCTGTCAGTTCGATGTTGCCGTGCGACCACTCGAGGGACATCCCCATCGGCAGATCAATGCGATATATCGCACGGCTGACGTTTCGCTTGCCGCCGCTCGATTCCTTGAATACCTCTAAACGTGTGCACGTCATTGTCCGCTTTGGGCAAAACTCGGAGTTCCGTACGTTTTGTTATGAAATTGAACTTTCGAATGAGGTACGGCGCTATACTGCTTGCTAAATTGAACCTTGGTTCAATTCGTGTTCTATAAATTGAACTTTGCCAGCAAGGAGGTTCCTGTGGCCCAAGAGACGTTTTGCGATCGCCTGCGACAGACTATGTCCAATCGCGACGTTCGCCAGTCGGACGTAATCCGCGCATCGGAGATGCTCGGCAAAAAACTCGGCAAGAGTCAGATGAGCCAATATGTGAGCGGCAAGACGATCCCGCGGCGCGATGTGGCTGAGCTGCTCGCCCGGATTTTGGAGGTCGATGTTACCTGGCTGCTTGCCGGCGACGCCGATCAAGGCGAGGCATCATCACCCCGCAACGATTCCAAGCCCGAACCCCATCCCTCAGCTCAAATTGCAAGGAGCACCACCATGCGTACTTTTTCTAAATCCACCAAACTCGACAACGTCCTGTATGACGTGCGCGGTCCCGTCGTCGACGAGGCCGCCCGTATGGAGGACGAGGGCGAGCGCATCCTCAAGCTCAATATCGGCAACCCGGCGCCCTTCGGTTTCCGCAC
>JAUMNV010000048.1 GCA_031295725.1 Collinsella sp. | reverse complement strand
CGCACGGAAGGGTTGTGGGAAAGATGGTCAATTATGGGTTTGGTATGCCGACGCGCCTTGTTGCGGATGGAGACGTGGCTCGCTGGTGCGGACGATTGGTCGCTCACTACGGTGGCACCAAGGCGCTGGTCGTGTTGGGCGGTGACAGGCACACGCGTGATGAGCTCGTTTCGGCGGCACTCGGCTCGCTCGACCGTGCTCTGCTCGAACGCGTGCTCTTTCGTTGCGGATCGGTCGGCGGTGACGGGGGAGACGAGCTGGTCGACGAGGCCGTAGCCCTGGCGACCGATGAGGGCGTGGACTTTGTCCTGGCGATCGGCGATGCCGATACGGCGGGCTTTGCGCGCGAACTCGCTCGTCGCATGGCCGTGCTCGATGCCGGCGAGGACGGCTTTGTGCCTTATGGATGCATCGTTTCCGAGGGCAAGGTGCCTGCCGTCGTGGGAGCCGGCGAGGTTCCCGTTTTTGCCATCATTGCGCCCGAACTGTTGGAGGGCATTGGGTCTCCTCTGCGCGAGCTGCTCGGCAGTGTGTGCGCTGCGGCCTAATATCTGCCATAAAGGGATGGGTTATTTTTGGTTGGTAAAGCGTTTGGCCTGCCAAAATAAACCTGTCCCTTTTTGGTCGGTTGCCGTTTGGGGGCCGATTGGCAACGCTCGCTGATTATAGTCTTGACCTGCGCTAGAATAGTGGGATCTGAATGTCCGGGCGCATGTAGGCGTGCGCCCGTATGCTGAGGAGGACTCTATGGCAACTGTTGCCGCACCTATCGATGCTACGTCGACTGCCGCTTGGAAGGCGCTCGAGGCTCATCAGGAGAAGCTCGAGGCCGAAGGTATCGACCTCAAGGCCTGGTTCGCTGCTGACGCCGACCGCGTGAACAAGCTGAGCTTTGACGCCGGTGACCTGCACTTCGATCTGTCGAAGAACCTGGTGACTGATGAGACCGTCAAGCTGCTGTGCGATCTTGCCCGCGAGGTGAAGCTCGAGGAGCGCCGTGACGCCATGTTCTCCGGCGAGCACATCAACACCACCGAGGACCGCGCCGTCCTGCACACCGCGCTTCGTCGTCCGGCAAGCGAGAAGGGTCAGCTCATTGTCGACGGCCAGGATGTCGTCGCCGACGTGCACGAGGTCCTCGACCGCATGTACGCCTTCGCCGAGCGCGTGCGCTCCGGTGAGTGGAAGGGCGTAACCGGTAAGAAGATCGAGCACCTGGTGTCCATCGGCATAGGTGGCTCCGATCTGGGCCCGGTCATGGCCTACGAGGCCCTGCGTCCCTACGCCGACGCCGGTATCGACTGCCGCTACATCTCCAACATCGACCCCAACGATCAGGCAGAGAAGCTCAAGGGCCTCGATCCCGAGACCACGCTCGTGATCATCGTCTCCAAGACCTTCACTACGCTCGAGACCCTCACCAACGCCCGCGAGGTCAAGACCTGGATGCTCGAGCAGCTCAAGGCTCAGGGCGCCATCGACGGCTCCGATGAACAGAACGCCGAGGCCGTGGCAAAGCACTTCGTCGCCGTCTCCACCGCACTCGAGAAGGTCGAGGCCTTCGGTATCGACCCCGCCAACGCCTTCGGTTTCTGGAACTGGGTCGGCGGCCGCTATTCCGTTGACTCCGCCGTGGGCCTGTCACTGATCGTCGTGCTCGGCCCCGAGCGCTTCCAGCAGTTCCTCGAGGGCTTCCACGCCATCGACGAGTACTTCTGCAACACGCCGCTCGAGAACAATGCCGTCGCGCTGATGGGCCTGCTCAACGTCTGGTACGTCAACTTCTTCGGTTCCAAGAGCCACGCCGTGCTGCCGTACTGCCAGTACCTGCACCGTTTCCCGGCCTACCTGCAGCAGCTCACCATGGAGTCCAACGGCAAGCACGTCCGCTGGGACGGCAGCGCTGTGACCTCCGATACCGGTGAGATCTTCTGGGGCGAGCCCGGCACCAACGGCCAGCATGCCTTCTACCAGCTGCTGCATCAGGGCACCGTGGTGGTTCCGGCCGACTTTATCGCTTTCGCAAACACTGCCAACCCCGCAACCGACAGCGGCCAGGATGTCCACGAGTTGTTCCTGGGCAACTTCCTGGCCCAGACCAAGGCACTCGCCTTTGGTAAGACGGCCGATGAAGTGCGCGCCGAGGGCACGCCCGAGCAGATCGTCCCGGCCCGCTGCTTTGAGGGCAACCGTCCGACGACCTCGATCTTCGGCGACACGCTGACCCCGTTTGCGCTCGGCGAGCTCATCGCCCTGTACGAGCACATTACGTTTGTCGAGGGCACGGTCTGGGGCATCGACTCCTACGACCAGTGGGGCGTCGAGCTGGGCAAGCAGCTTGCCAAGCAGATCACCCCGGCTTTCCACGACGACGCCGCCAAGGCCGAGCAGGACGCTTCGACTCAGGCGCTTATCGAGTTCTATCGCGCGCATCGCAAGTAGTCGCTGCTGTTAACGCATCGCGTCTTATAGTCAGGGGCCCGTATCCTATCGGATGCGGGCCCCTTTGCTTTGCCGTGGTCCCGGGGCGCACGGCCTTTGTGGAACATCGCCGGGGCGCCGCGCGCTGTGAGAACCCTGCGCCTAGATCTCGGCCTCCGCATGGCCTCGCTGCGCCTCGGGCAGCTCCCCGTAGAGCGGATGGTCTTCGAGCCTAAAGCGCTCGACCTGTTCGGGAGTGCGACCGCGTACAAAGAGCCACGAGCGATCAATCGGCGTCGCCATGAGCGTGCTGGGCAGCGCGTCGGCGCGGTCGGAAAACACCCGGGCACTCTCGGGATCCTGGAACGCCAGCACCAGATGCGTGTCGCAGTTGCCCATGATGGAGCGTGCGCGTGCCTCGCCATAGAGCGCATCGAGCTGGTTGGTCGACTGCAGCAGCAGCGTTGCCCAGATGTTGCGGCTTCGGATAATCGAGAGCACGTTGTCGATCTGGGGGATCTGCAGATTTGCGAAGTCATCGAGCATAAAGCGCACGGGCACGGGCAGGCTGCCGTCGGGCTGCCTATCGGCCTCACGAATGAGGCCCATAAACGCCTGCGAAATAAAGAGGCCGGTCAGCGGATCGAGATTGCGGTCAATATCGCTCACGGTTACAAACAGGGCGCAGGGGGTGTGTCCCATGGAAGCGAAGTCCACCTGATGGCACTCACGATAGAGCTGTGCCGCACCGTCAAATCCCAGACACATGACCTTTTCGGCAAGGATGCCGACGATGCTCGCGTGCATGCGCTCGGCATTTTGCGTAATGGCGTAGCGCCGCCATAACGAGAGGGCATAGCTTTGGGGGTCGGTCGTGATCAGGTCGTCAAACAATCGACTCGTGGCACCGTCCTGCAGGTGCTCGATCAGCTTGATGACCGAGCTGATCGTCTGCTCGTCGGCGGGTAGCTGTTCGGTGACGTAGGCGATAAGACACGACAGCAGGTTTGCCGCCGCATGATCCCAAAAAGGCTGGTTGTTGTCCTCGATGGGGCAGATGGCCTTTGCCACCGAGAGGATGTCCTGCTGGTTGGGCCTGCCGTCCGCCTTGCGGCGAATGTGCCTCAGGGGGTTGTAGCCGCAGCGCTCGATGCCGGGCGCAAGGGCCGGGACGGTGTTGAGGTCGGCGAAGTTGAGACATTGCACGCGGTAACCGTGGGCTGCCAGCACGGGTCCCACTTCGCGACAGAGCGTGCCTTTGGTGTCGAGCACGATGTAGCTTGCGTTCATTTGCAGTAGGTTGGGCTTGAGGACGTTTCGGGTCTTGCCGGCTCCCGAGGGGCCGATCACAAGTGCATTGTTGTTGAGTCCCGTTTGGCGGGTGTCGCAGGAAAGCGTTCGATCCTTGGCGAGGATGGTGGACAATGCGGACTCAGATGCGGCGAGGCGGCTGGCGAGGTTAGACATGGGCGACCTCCTTGGTGGTCGAGAGGATTTCGTGGGCAAAGCCGAGCTCGACGGCGCGCTCGGCCGAAAGGTAGGTGTCTTTTGCGGTGAGGGACTGGATGCGCTTGGGCGTGAGGCCGCTGCGGTCCGAGAGGATTTGCGTGAGGGTCTTGCGGGTCTGCATGAGACGCCGGCTGGTTTCCTGCAGCGCAAGTGCCGAGCCGCCTGCCCCCTGGGGGATCAGCGGGTCGTGAATCATGAGCTCTGCATGGGGCGCCATACGGCGATCGTCGCCGCCCATAAAGATCACGGCGCCCATGGACGCGGCGAATTCCAGGCAGACGGTGCGGATGGGGCACGATGCGAGGCGCATGGCGTCATAGATCGCAAGACCCGATCGCACGCTTCCGCCGGCGCTGGCGACAAATATGGTGATGGGGCGGCTGGGATCGGTGGCATCGAGCAGACGGATCTGCTGGCATAGGTCGTGGGCCATCGGGGTTTCGATGTTTCCCATGACGGAGAGCTCGCGACGGGCGAGCATCTCATCGTAAATGCTGGTGAGCGTGATACCTCGGGCGGATTCACGCATGGTGAGGGGGCTGATGATGGGGGAATGATTGGTGTCCATGAGGACTCCTTTCTGTTGGTTGTGTTGTGGAATAGGATTGTTGCCCGCGGAGGGGCTGGCGGGCTACAGGGTTCGTCCGAGCCTGAGATCGAGCTCGGTTGTGGGGCAGGCTGCCTGTTCGTGCGGCTCGCAAGCGCCAAGGGCTCCAAAGCGATGGAGCGTTGCGGCGGGCGTGGTGTAGGCGAGCCGCAGCTGATGCTCGACAGGGGCACATCCGTCATTTTTGTAATGAGCCGCGTAGTACTGCGCGATGCTGGCGTTCATCTCGCTGCCATTGCGATGGCGCTCAAACTGGCGTCTGCAGGTCTCGATGATCTTTGCTACCGACTTGGGTGCCGTCGCGGGAACAAGGGCGAGATAGCCCTCAAATAGCTCGTTGATGTTCAGGAGGCACAGCAGGTCGATCAGCGTCCTTATGGCTGCTCCCTCGGCGGAAAAGTGCGCGGTCATGCGGTTATATCGGTTGCGGTCGACGATGGCCGCATGGGGTCTTGGAGTTTTCTGCCCCGTGATCCCGGGCTTATGCCGCGCCTGTGTATTGAGCTCGACGTTGCAGCGCTTGAGGCCGTCCAACGGAAGGAACATTGCGGTGCGCAGGGTGTTCCGCTTGCTTTCGAGTTCATGACGCTCGTCGGGTTCCCATTCGAGCTTGAGTTTCGTGTCGAGCGCCGTAAGCATATGGGCTAGGCAGCCTACGGTAAGAACGTACGAATCGTTGTCGCGTTTTGGGGCATAGGGGTCTGTCAGCTTGCGAATGTCGGGGTCGCCCATGATCTTTGTGCAGCGCTTCAGCAGTTGAGGGTGGTCGGCCAAGATCGTCGCGAGCGGTAGCGACGCGTAGTTCTTGATGGTCGCGGCGGCAAAGGCGGCGTCATATTCGTTTGCATATGCTCGCTCAATGCGGGCATCCAGAATGCTTTTCTTATCGCCGTCTTCTGCGTGGTGGTTTGTCATAGCTTCTCCAATCGGTTGATGTTCGTGCTGTTTGTTGATGTGTTGGTTGTCGTGAGTGATGTGCTTGCCGTGGGTGATGTGCTGACGTTGGGGTGCTATGCGGTTCTCAATGAGCCCGTGAGGCAGTTGCTGCAGGGGCGGGATGGAACGGCCCATGCAAGGCGGAAGGCATCGTGCTCAAAATCGAGACAGCAATGCCCTGGGTGCCTCACATGTGGCAGTTACCTCATTAAGTTGTCATTGCGTTTGGGGTTGTACTTTGCCGATCTTCCTTCTCTTACACGCT
>JAUMNV010000023.1 GCA_031295725.1 Collinsella sp. | reverse complement strand
CGCCGCAGATCATGCCGGTATCGGAGTTCTCGCCGCCCATGGTGTAGCGGACCAGACGCGACTGTCCCGCGCTCAGGAGTTCGCGCGCCTCATCCAGCGCAAAGAGCTCAATCTTGCCGCCGCCGATAGTGCCCGCCTGGCCACCGTCGGCAAAGACAGTCATCCATGCGCCCACGCCGCGCGGCGACGACCCCGCCGTGCCGGCCACGACCACGAGCTCGCACGTCTCGCCAGCACGCAGGGCGGCAAGCGCAGCATTCACCACATCGAGCTTTTCCATTGCAATTTCCTATCCCTGGAATACACCGATGAGCATGGCGAGTGCCTCGAGCACACCGCCGCCGACCGACGTCGCCTTGTCCGAAATGTAGTTGATATAGCTGGCATCGCCGCGCGGATCGACATCGGCGCATTTAAAGCCCTCAGTCACCTGCACGCCGTTCGCCAAAAGCCCGCGCAGACAGCCATCGATCTGCGTGCGCATGGGCGAATCGCCCGCGTAGCCAATCACGTCTCCGGCGCTCACGATGTCGCCGATCGCGCGGTCGGACCGAAACACGCCGGCGGCGGGGCTGTGGATAACGCGCTCTCTTCCATAGCCAGCGATAATGCCCGGCACGCCCGTGTTGGGTTGGGGCGAACCCTGGGTAATGACACGGCCCAGGAAATGCCCGCGCATGGTTTCGACCACGGCGTCGCAGTCAACCGGCGCGGTAAAGCCCGGCCCCACGGCGATGACGGCAGGCGCCATGTCGCGCGTGGTACCCAGGTTGCGCTTAGCCAGAATCGCGTCGACCACGGCAGCGGGTTTCAGCTCGCCGAGCATCTTGGCCTGGGGGTCCACCACAACGGCGACGTCTCCAGCCTCGGTAATTGCAAGCGCCTCTGCCGGCGTCTGTGCCAAGCGAGCGCGAATGCCCTCGACCTGGACCTCGCCCAAGCGAATAGCCTCGCAAAAACTGATTGTGCGGCGGATGCACGTGGGAACCGCGATATCGGCCATAACGACCGACACGCCGGCGCGCACCAAGCGAGCGGCGACGCCCGTGGCGATATCGCCGGCGCCGCGAACATAAACGAGCATTCCCGGGACACCTCCCTGTGCTACGGTTTGAGCAGAGCAAATGCGGTTCGACCGCTACTCTGATGATTATTTATTATCACAGTATTATACGGCGGTGAACAGATGGAAACGACGAGCGGAAACCTTGCCTCCGCGCTCAAGATCGAGCCGGGCATTACCGCAATTATCGGCAGTGGAGGCAAGTCGACCTTGCTGAAGACGCTCGGCCTTGAGCTTATGCGCGCTGGCGGCAGGGTGCTTCTCTGTACCGCCACGCGCATGTTCCCCGTCGCCGGCGTGCCGTGGGACGGGTCGAGCCGTCGCCTGGACGCCGCGCCTTGGAAGCCGGGGGGCCTGCATGTTCCCGGCTGCACCTGCGAGGCATGCGCTGGCATGAGCCACGGAAGCATCTGCCAGGCGGGCGTTTTGGACCCGGAGACAGGCAAGCTCTCTGCCCCCGCCGAGCCGCTCAACGAGCTGGCACAGCGCTTTGACTACGTCCTGGCCGAGGCAGATGGCAGCAAGCGACTCCCGCTCAAGGCGCACGCCGCCTGGGAGCCGGTAATTCCCTCTGGCACGGCCAACATCGTCTGGATCGTCGGCGCCTCGGGGCTGGGCAAGCCCGTCGCCGAGGTTGTCCACCGCCCCGAGCTCTTCTGCGAGCGCTGCGGCTGCGAGCCCACCGACATCGCCACACCCGAGCGCGTCGCCCAGGTGCTCAATGCCGAGATGCAGGCGCTGGGACTCAGCACCGCACGCGTCATGCTCAACCAAGTCGACACGCTCAGCGACCCCACGATGGCCGACCGCTTCGAGGCAGCCCTCGGCCGCCCCATCGTCACCAGCAGCCTCCAGAGTAGCTAAAAGAGCCCCGTCCCAAATTAGCTACCCCGGCACTCCCCCCGTTAGCGGGACACGTAGCGGCCGGGTTGGGCTCCGGTGGGCTCGCCGTTGCGCGCCACCAGCACGCCGTTCACAAACACAGCCTTGGCGCGACCATGCGCCTTAAAGCCCTCGAGCGGCGTGTAGTCCACAGCCTGATGCTGTGTCGCCGCGCGAATGGTCCAGCGCGCCTGGGGATCCCACACGCACACATCGGCATCGGAGCCCTCGGCAAGACAGCCCTTGCGCGGGTACATGCCAAACACGCGCGCCGGGCTCTCGCTCATCAGGCGGCAAAGGTCCTCGGGGCCCAGCTGGCCCTCAAAGCTCGTGGCAATCGCGACGGGACGATGCTCCACGCCGGGCCCGCCGTTGGGAATCGCGCGGAAGTCGTCGCGCCCGCGGTCCTTTTGCCCGTGCAGGTTAAAGCTGCAGTGGTCGGTCGCAATCGTATCGATCTCGCCGGCCACAAGCGCCTCGCGCAGGGCTGCACGGTCACCCGCATGGCGCAGCGGCGGACTCATCACATACTTGGCACCCGCAAAGCCGTCCTCGCCCTGCTCCAGATAACAGGTGTCGTCGAGCATCAGATACTGGGGGCAGGTCTCGACATAGATATTCTTCTGCCCGCGCGCTTTGGCAGCACGGATGGCCTCGAGCCCCAGCTTGGTCGAAAGGTGCACCACGTTGACCGGAGCGTCCCCGGCCAGGTGCGCCAGATACAGCAGGCGGCTCACGGCCTCACCCTCGCACGCGTCCGGACGGCTGAGCGCATGCCCCTCGGGCCCATGAATCCCCTGCTCGTACACGCGCTTCTGCAGCTCATTCACCAGCGTACCGTTCTCGCAATGCACGCACAGTATGCCGCCAATACGCTTGAGCTCCTCGAGCACCTCGAGCGTCTCGGCATCGTCCAGGCGCAAATGATCGTAGGCAAAGTAGGTCTTAAACGACGATACGCCCGCCTCGCGCATAGCCGAAAGATCGGCGCGGTTGCGCTCATTCCACTCGGCGAGTGCCATATGAAAGGCGTAGTTGGCCGTGCAGGTTCCGTCGGCACGGCGATGCCACTCGGCAAGGGCGTCGGGCATGGTCACGCCGCGATCGGCCGTCGCGTAGTCCACGATGGTCGTCGTACCGCCGCAGGCAGCCGCACGCGTGCCGGTTTCAAAGCTATCGGCTGTCCAATCCATGCCAGTCCAGCACTGCATGTGCGTGTGGCCGTCGATAAAGCCGGGGAACACCCAACAGCCCACGGCATCCTCGACGGTATCGCCCTCGGCCGGCTCAATCGCCGCGGCAATCCGCACAATCTTGTCGCCCTCCATGGCAAGATCGGCGCGGCGAAGCCCCTGGGGCGTCACGAGCGCGCCGTTTTTGATGATGATCATGTTGCTCCTTATTGATTAATACAGTTGGCCACGCGATCAAAATACGAGCAGGCGGCAATATGCTCCGTTATGCGTCGCTGTCCCTTGACGGTATCGACGTCCCACAGCTCGTAGGCACGCGCCTCGACCAGCACCACGTCGGTGCGACCTTTGAGAATCGAGCCCCCGCCGTCCTTGCCCTCAAGACACATAAGTGCATCGAACAGTTCCGCCGGAAAGAGCACCGGGCTCGAAGGCTCACCGTTACACGCAAGACGCACCGGATGTTTGCGGCCACGCTCGTCAAATGCACGAACCATAGCCTCAAAAGAATCCGAACTCACGAGCGGCTGGTCGCCCGGTAAAAAGAGGCAACCTTTCCAGTTGCGTTCGACTCCCCACGAAAGGCCCGCACGGACGCTTTCGCTGCGCAGCTCGCCATCGTGCAGCACGCACGGGCAATGCTTGTCCTCGCAAATCTGGGCGACCTCGGGCCAACGCGTCGAAACCACAACGTCAAAGCCCCGGGGAACCGAATCGATGGTCCGGGCAATCAGCGGCTCG
>JAUMNV010000022.1 GCA_031295725.1 Collinsella sp. | reverse complement strand
GCCAGGCGGGCACTATCGGCGGCGGCAAGATTGAGCTCTTTGCGCTGGATGAGGCGCGCGAACTCCTGAGCGCGGGACAGTCGCGTCTGGTCCGCTACACCATGGGCGGCGAGAACTCCGATACCGGCATGATCTGCGGCGGAGCCATCTGCCTGTGCTATCTGCACCTGGACGCGACCAAGGTACCGTTGCTCCAGTCGGTTGCCGACGTTTTGGCCTATCGGCGCATCGGCGACTTCGTCATCGACTTTGAACCGTTTATCGCGAGCGCGCTCGAGGGCGATGTGGCCGAGTA
Source organism: Collinsella sp. (assembly GCA_031295725.1). Lineage (GTDB taxonomy): Bacteria > Actinomycetota > Coriobacteriia > Coriobacteriales > Coriobacteriaceae > Collinsella. The sequence continues at coordinate 6,818 of JAUMNV010000022.1, read as the reverse complement.
CCATGGCGAGGCATCGCGCCATACCATTGCCGGCTGCCCCGAGCTTTCGCTGGTGGAGGAGGGGAGTAAGGTTGCCTACACCAACGCGGCCTCTGAGATTCCCGCGGCGCACATCGAGACGCTCTGCCCCGAGGGCCTGACCTATAACTTTGGCTGCGGCCACGTGGGCGCCGCGACGGCGCGGGTGCTTACGGCGGCGGGCTTTGCCGTCGTGGCGTGCGACGACCGCCCCGGCACGCTGACCCCCGATTGGGTGCCCGGTGTCTACGACCGTCGTCTGGTCGACTACAAGAGCCTGAGCAAGCAGTGCCCCATCGGCCCGCGCGACCTGGTGGTCGTCGCCACGGCGGGTCACAAGTCCGATATCGACGTGGTGATTCAGGCCATGCGTGCCAAACCCGCCTATCTGGGCTGCTTGGGCTCGCGTCGCAAGACGGCCTTTGTGCGCGCCCGCCTGGAGCAGGAGGGCTTTACGCAGGACCAGATCGACGAGCTGCACCTGCCGATCGGCGTTGCCATCGAGGCCGAGGACCCCGAGGAGATCGCCATCTCCATAGGCGCCGAGATGATCCACCTGCGCCGCACCAAGCTCGTCCCCCGCAAGCGCTAATCGCATCCCCACCAATAAGTTGCGGTGAAATACGGATTGTTTAAGCCTGTTAGGCCGCCCAACAGTCCCTATTTCACCGCAACTGCTTTTTGGGGATCACTATGTGCGGGGGAGTTGTGGAGTTGTGCAGGCAGACGAGGTTTTTCTGGAAATACGCACCCAATGCGCGTATAGTACCGATTGTTTTGTCGGCTCCTGCTGCGTCGAGTCCAAACCGCGAAATGCCATGAGCGGCGCGGATGCAGCCAGGAGGCACGAGGACAACCCATCGTGGCCACGCCCCGTGCTTAAAACCCCAAGAAGGAGTGAACAATGGCAGAAGAGAAGTATGTGCCGCGTCTGAAGACCAAGTACAACAACGAGGTCAAGCAGCAGCTTCAGGACAAGTTCCAGTACGAGAACGTCATGATGATCCCCAAGTTTGAGAAGATCGTCGTGAACATGGGTGTCGGCGAGGCCGCTACCGATTCCAAGGCCATCGACGGTGCCGTGCGCGACCTGCGCGCCATCACCGGCCAGCAGCCGATGATCACCCGTGCCCGCAAGTCCATCGCTACCTTCCGCCTGCGCGCTGGTATGCCGATCGGCTGCAAGGTTACCCTGCGTGGCGACCGTATGTGGGAGTTCTTCGATCGTCTGACCTCCGTCGCGATCCCCCGTATCCGCGACTTCCGCGGCATCTCCGCCAAGAGCTTCGACGGCCGTGGTAACTTCTCCATGGGCGTCACCGAGCAGCTCATCTTCCCCGAGATCGACTTCGACTCCGTCGATCACCAGCGTGGTATGGACATCACTTTCGTGACCACCGCCAACACCGATGAGGAGGCCAAGGCCCTTCTGGACGCCTTCGGTTTCCCGTTCAAGAAATAGGTTCACCTGCCCTATAAGCGCCGTTCCCACAAGGGGGCGGCGCTTGGGGCGAACAATACTCTATGTGAGGAGGATATAAGTGGCTAAGACATCGATGATCGTCAAGTGCAATCGCAAGCAGAAGTTCTCTACTCGTGAGTACACGCGCTGCCAGCGCTGCGGCCGTCCGCACTCTGTGTACCGCAAGTTCGGCCTGTGCCGTGTCTGCTTCCGCGAGCTTGCACTCAAGGGCGAGCTTCCCGGCGTTAAGAAGGCCAGCTGGTAAGTCACTACCAGCGTTTCAAGCATCAGTTTGGAACAGGGAAAACGCGCTAGTTAGGCTTTGCCGTTAAGGGCGGCGAAGAACCAAGAGCACGTGTTCATCAAGAACGAAGGAGAATCTGTATGAACCTTACAGACCCGATCGCAGATATGCTTACGCGCATCCGTAACGCTAACTCTGTGAACAAGGCCACGGTCTCCATGCCGAGCAGCAAGAAGCTCGTCGAGATCGCTCGTGTTCTGTACGAGGAGGGCTACATCGAGGGCTACGATGTCGAGGACACCGTTCCCCAGAAGACTCTGCACATCACGCTTAAGTATGGTTCCAAGAAGGCTAAGGTCATCAACGGCATCCGCCGCATTTCCAAGCCGGGCCTGCGTAAGTACACCGGCGTTGCCGACATGCCCCGCGTCCGCGGTGGCCTTGGTACCGCCATTATTTCCACCAGCCATGGCGTCATGACCGACCGCGATGCTCGCAAGCACAACGTCGGCGGCGAGATCATCGCTTACGTCTGGTAATTCGCTCGGTAGGTAGAAGGAAAGGAGATCACCGTGTCTCGTATCGGTAATAAGCCTGTCCAGATTCCCGCCGGAGTCGAAGTGGCAGTCAACGGCAACAACGTTGTCGTCAAGGGCCCCAAGGGCCAGCTCGAGCTCGATGTCTTTGAGAAGCTCGCTATCAACGTCGAGGACAACGTCCTCACCGTTTCCCGTCCCGACGACGAGCGTGAGACCCGTGCCCGCCACGGCCTCACCCGCGCCCTCATCCACAACATGGTTGTTGGCGTTTCCGAGGGCTTCGAGAAGAAGCTCGAGCTCGCCGGCGTCGGTTACCGCGTGCAGCAGAAGGGTAAGAACCTCGAGTTCTCCCTGGGCTTCTCGCACCCCGTGATCGTCGAGGCTCCCGAGGGCATCACCTTCGAGGTTCCCGACAACACCCACGTGAACGTCAAGGGTATCAACAAGCAGCAGGTCGGTCAGATCGCCGCTGAGATCCGCGGCCATCGTCCTCCCGAGCCTTACAAGGGCAAGGGTATCCACTACGTTGGCGAGCACATCCGCCGCAAGCTGGGTAAGGCCGCCAAGTAGTCGTAACCGACTCACTCGCATAAGACCAGCACCCCGTCAGGTGCTGGCAAGATCAACCTTTTTAGGAGTTTACGTATGAACAAGCATAAGGCGAAGCTGGAAGGCCTCAAGCGTCGTCAGCGTCGTGTTCGCGGCAAGGTCTCGGGTACCTCCGAGCGTCCGCGTCTTCGCGTGACCCGTACTAACGCTAACATCTATGCCCAGATCATCGACGACAGCAAGGGCTCCAGCCTGACGCTCGTCTCCGCCTCGACCCTCGAGGCCGAGTTCAAGGGCACCCACACCTCGAACAAGGAGGCTGCGGAGAAGGTCGGTCAGCTCGTTGGCAAGCGCGCCATCGAGGCCGGCATCACCAAGGTCGCCTTCGATCGCGGTGGCCGTATCTACCATGGCCGCGTCAAGGCCCTCGCCGACGGTGCTCGTGCCGCCGGTCTCGAGTTCTAGGAGGTATGTAGCACATGGCTCGTAATCAGAAGCAGCAGCGCGAGGCCTCCGAGTTCGAGGAGCGCGTCGTTTACATCAACCGCGTGTCGAAGACCGTCAAGGGTGGTCGTCGCATGAGCCTCGTCGCTCTCGTCGTCGTTGGCGACGGCAAGGGCAACGTCGGCGTTGGCATGGGCAAGTCCGCTGAGGTGCCCATGGCCATCTCCAAGGCATCTCTCGATGCCAAGAAGAACATGTTCCACGTGCCGGTGACCGAGCAGGGCACCATCCCGCACGAGGTTCTCGGCCACTTTGGTGCCGGCCGCATCATCATCAAGCCCGCTGTCGAGGGTACCGGCGTTATCGCCGGCGGCGCTGTGCGTCCCCTCTTTGAGCTTGCTGGCATCAAGAACGTCCTGTCCAAGTCCCTCGGTACCGACAACGGCCTCAACATCATCAAGGCTGCCGTCGAGGGCCTCAAGGAGCTCTCCAGCCCTGAGGACGTCGCGGCTCGCCGTGGCCTGACGGTCTCCGAGATGTTCGTCGGTAAGGAGAACTAAGCATGGCTGACACCATCAAGATCAAGCAGGTCCGCAGCACCAACGGTTGCAAGCAGGACCAGGTCCGTACTGTCCGTGCCCTCGGTCTCCACAGGATCCGCGAGGTTCGCGAGATTGCTGACAACGAGTCCGTCCGCGGCATGATCTTCAAGGTCAAGCACCTTGTCGAGATTGTAGAGGAGTAGCAAATGCAGCTTCACGATCTTACTCCCGCGCCCGGTTCCACCAAGAACCGCAAGCGCGTCGGCCGTGGCAATTCTTCGGGTCACGGCACCACTTCTGGCCGCGGTCAGAAGGGCCAGGGTTCCCGCTCTGGTGGCACCAAGGGTGCCGGCTTCGAGGGTGGCCAGACTCCGCTGGCTATGCGCCTGCCCAAGCTTCCGGGCTTCCGTAACCCCCGTCGTATCGAGTACACCGCTGTTAACGTTGAGCGTCTCGAGCGTAAGTTCGAGGACGGCGCTGTGATCGACGGTGCCGCTCTTAAGGCCGCTCGCATCACCAAGAGCGAGTTCGAGCCCGTCAAGGTGCTCGGCAATGGTGAGCTCACCAAGAAGTTCACGGTCAAGGTCGACAAGGTCAGCGCTTCTGCGCAGGCCAAGATCGAGGCCGCCGGCGGAAAGGTCGAGCTGCCGTGCTAAATGGTCTTAAGAATGCTTTCCGCATCAAAGAATTGCGCGAAAAGATTCTTTTTACCATAGCTATGCTCGTCGTGTACCGCATTGGTGCGCACGTTCCTGTGCCCGGCATTCCCTTCCAGGGGATGCTGGGCCTTTTCTCGACCGATAACAATTCGGTCGCCGCAGGTGCTATGGCCCTCCTGAATCTTTTCTCTGGCGGCGCGTTGAGCTATGTGTCGGTGTTTTCGCTGGGCATCATGCCTTACATCACCAGCTCGATCATCCTCCAGATGCTCCAGGCCGTCGTGCCTTCCCTGCATGAGCTTGCCCGCGAGGGCGAGGTCGGTCAGACCAAGATTACGCAGTATTCGCGTTACCTCACCCTGGCTCTGGCAATCCTCAACTCCGTTGGTTACCTCTTCCTCTTTAAGAGCTTCGGCATCAGCTTCAATGGCGCCGGCGCTCCCGAGATCATCTTCGACCTCATGATCGTCGGCACGCTCACTGCGGGCGCTATGCTGATCATGTGGATTGGTGAGCTCATCACCCAGCGCGGTATCGGCAATGGCATGTCGCTGATCATCTTCGCGAACATCATGGCCGGTCTGCCGCAGGCTATCTTCTCCAGCACCGAGGGCAACGCCGGTGGCATCATCACCATGGTGATCATCTGCGCCATCATCCTGCTGGTTATCCCGCTGATTGTTTTCCTTGAGCGCGGCCAGCGCCGCATCCCGGTCTCCTACGCTAAGCGCGTCGTGGGCCGTCGCATGATGGGTGGCCAGACCACCTACCTGCCCATCAAGGTCAACACCGCGGGTGTCGTGCCGATCATCTTCGCTTCGGCGCTGCTGTACTTCCCGGCTCAGATTGCCGTGTTCTTCCCCGGCATCGGCTGGATTCAGGCAGTTGCCTCCGCGCTTTCGACCGGTTGGCTCAACTGGGTGCTTAACGTTGTCCTCATCGTGTTCTTCGCGTACTTCTACACCTCCATGGTGTTCAACCCCGATGACACGGCCGATAACCTTAAGAAGCAGGGCGGCTTTATTCCGGGCGTCCGTCCGGGTAGGGCTACCGCGGCCTACATCAAGAACGCGCTCAACAAGATCACGCTTCCCAGCGCTGTCTTTTTGGCGCTCATCGCCATCGTGCCTTCGATCATCTTCTCCTTCACGGGTAACCATCTGATCCAGGCATTTGGCGGCACGTCCATCCTCATCATGGTCGGCGTCGTGCTCGACACGGTCGATAAGCTCGAAGGCCAGATCAAGATGTATGATTACGATGGATTCTTTAAATAGGCTAGAGGAGGATTGCTCATGAACCTCGTATTGCTCGGAGCTCCGGGTGCCGGTAAGGGCACCGTCGCACAGGAGCTCGTCGCCGAGTTTGGCGTCGCCCACATTTCCACGGGCGACCTGCTGCGTGCTGCCGTCAAGGGTGGCACCGAGCTTGGTATTCAGGCTAAGAAGTACATGGACGCTGGCGAGCTCGTTCCCGATCAGCTCGTGATCGACCTTGTCAAGGAGCGCCTTGCCGCCGATGACGCCCAGCAGGGCTTCATCCTCGACGGCTTCCCGCGCAACACCGCCCAGGCTGTGACGCTCGATTCCGAGCTTTCCGCCATGGGTCGCGAGATCGATTGTGCCCTTCTGGTCGATGTGGCCCCCGAGGTCATTATCGATCGTCTGTCTTCGCGTCGCACCTGCCGCGCCTGCGGTTACACCGGCACCGCTGCCGATGCCACCTGCCCCAAGTGCGGTGGCGAGATGTATCAGCGCGACGACGACAAGCCCGAGACCATCAAGAACCGTCTCGACGTCTACGAGAAGTCCACGAGTCCGCTCGTCGACTACTATCGTGGCCAGGGTCTGCTCAAGTCGGTCAACGGTGACCAGGCTCGTGAGACCGTGTACGGGGATGTCAAAGAGGCTCTCGGTCTATGATCAAGATTAAGTCTGCAACGCAAATCGAGCAGATGAAGAAGGCAGGAGCGCTATCTAAGATGGCGCTCCGCCACGTTGGAGCCATGGTGCGCCCCGGCGTTTCGACTTTTGAACTCGATCAGCTCGCGGAGCAGATTATCCGCATGCATGGCGGCACCCCTGCCTTTAAGGGTTACGGCGGGTTCCCGGGGACCATTTGCGCATCGATCAACGATGCCGTGGTCCACGGTATTCCCAACCCTGACATGATCCTGCGCGATGGCGATATCATCTCCATCGATACGGGAGCCGTTGTCGACGGTTGGGTCGGCGATAACGCTTGGACGTTTTTCGTCGGCACCCCCACGCCCGAAGCCAAGGCTTTGTGCGAGGTCACGCGTGATTGCCTTAAGGCTGCCATCGAGCAGGCTGTTCCCGGTAACCATATCGGGGACGTCGG
>JAUMNV010000018.1 GCA_031295725.1 Collinsella sp. | reverse complement strand
CGGCGGCCTCGGTCACGCCCGAGACGGCGCCCACAAAGCGCTTGCGCGACACGGCGCACATGAGCGGATAGCCCAGTGACGCCATCTTGGCAGTCTCGCGCTGGATGACGATGTCCTCGTTAGCCGACTTACCAAAGCCCGGGCCAGGATCAATGCAGATGCGGTCGCGTGACACGCCGGCATGGATGAGCGTGCGGGCCTGGTCGGACAGAAAGCCCATGACGCGGCGCATGATGGGCGCCGAATCGGGCAGGGTGAAGCGGCGGAGCTGCGAGGTGGGCACGTAGGCTTCCTCGCGGCGGGCGCTGCGGCGCATCATGGCGGCCAGGCGGTCATTGGACTCCGATGCGGCCTCGGTGGCTGCGGGAGTGGCCTCGGGCGCGGGCGCGACGGTCTCGGCGGCAGTAGCCTGCTCGGCGGCCGGCGTCTCCTGCCCCAGTTCGGTTACAGGCTCGGACGTGGGCTCCGGTTCGCCAAACGGCAGCGAGGGCTGCACCACGCCGCCCGGAAGCTTGGCCTCCGGCTTAGGCTCGCCCAGCAACTTGCCGCGACGGCGGCGAGCCGGCTTCTCGGCCTCACGCGCGGCCTCGGCAGCCGCCTCGCGCGCCTTCTCGGCAACAAACGCCGCTGCCGAGGTATCGAGCTGCACCGTCGCGTGCGTGCGGGCGGGTGCAGCGACCTCGCCGGCGTGCATCACGACGACGCCGCAGGTGCTCGTCTTAACAAACTCGACCATCTTGGGATCGGTGAAGCCGGTCACGTCGTTGACGATCGAGGCGCCGCAGCGCACGGCCGCCTTGGCAACCGCCACGTGGCGCGTGTCGATCGAGACGATGGCACCCTCTTTGGCCAGCGCGCGCACAACGGGCAGCACGCGGCGAGCCTCCTCGTCGGGGTTGACCGGAGTAAAGCCGGGACGCGTGGACTCACCGCCCACGTCGATGATGTCGGCGCCGGCGTCGAACATCGCCAGGCCGTACTCGATGGCGGCATCGGGGTCGAAGTGCTCCCCGCCATCGCTAAACGAATCGGGCGTCACGTTGAGGACGCCCATGATGCGCGGACGGTCAAAGCTGAGCTCGTACTTTCCGCACCGCCATGTCTTGCTGTCGTTCGCCATGAACATCCTCCTAAAATGCCCACGCCGCCGAGCTTGGAGAGCTGGCGGCGGGGTCGCTTTGCACTCAGTCTTTCTATTGTATCCGCGCGCGCGGGCTAGAACGCAAACGCGGCCGCGATGTCGCAAGAAATCAGCAGGTCGGCATTTGCATCCTGATCGGTGGGAGCAAGGTTGCATATGGCCAGCGTATCGCCGGTAAAGTAACGCGTAAGGCCCGCCGCCGGATACACCACGAGCGAGGTCCCACCCACAATGAGGGCATCGGCCGCGTCGATGGCGGCAACGGCACCGGTCAGCACATGCTCATCGAGCGGCTCCTCGTAGAGCACCACATCGGGCTTGATGCGCCCGCCGCACGCAGGACACACAGGCACGCCCGCGGCGTCCTCGTGCTCGCGCGAGCAAATCCACTCGGCGCTATAGACCGCGCCGCACGACTGGCAAATGTTGCGATGGACCGATCCGTGCAGCTCGAACACGCGCTGCGAGCCGGCCGCCTGGTGCAGACCGTCGATATTTTGCGTCACCACGGCGTCGAGCTTGCCGGCGCGCTCCAGCTCGGCCAGCTTGGTGTGGCAGCGGTTAGGCTTAGCGTTAAGCGCGATCATCTTGGTGCGGTAAAAGTCGAAGAACTCCGCAGGATGTGCCTCGTAAAAGCTATGCGACAGCATGGTCTCGGGCGGATAGGCAAACTGCTGGTGATACAGGCCGTCCACGCTGCGGAAATCGGGGATGCCACTTGCCGTGGAAACACCAGCGCCGCCAAAGAAGACCACGCGCTTGTGGGTGTCAAACAGATCCGCCAGCGCGGCGGAGGCCTGCCTGGGGTCCGATATTGCCTGCGTCATATGAGTCCTCCGTCCTTGTTAGTCGGGCAGCGTTGAGCGACGTCCCAGCATGCGGCCTTTAAGTCAGCATGCACGGAGCCCACCCCGCCCCTGTTGCGCTAATCTTAAGCCTGCCAACCCCGTCGAAAGGACACCATGCCTCAGACTTACACTTTCGCCTCGTGGAACGTCAACGGCCTGCGCGCCGTGCTCAAAAAGGACCCGAGCTTTATCCAGATTGCGCAAGAACTCGACGTCAATATCCTGGCGCTGCAGGAGACCAAGCTGCAGGAGGGCCAGGTCGATATCGACCTGCCCGGCTATCACCAAACCTGGAGCCACGCCGAGCGCAAAGGCTATTCGGGCACCGCGGTCTTTAGCCGCCAGGAACCGCTGCGCGTGCTGCACGCCGACGCGCTGTTACCCTACGCCGGCGAGGGCGAGGCCGCCGAGCTCGTTGCCCAAGCCGCAACCGAGGGCCGCGTCTGTGCGCTCGAGTTCGACAAGTTTTGGTTTGTGGATGTCTACACGCCCAACGCGCAAAACGAACTCGCGCGCATCGATGTGCGCATGGCCTGGGACGATGCCTATCGCGGCTTTTTGAGCGCGCTTGAGCGCGAGAGCGGCAAGCCCGTCGTAACTTGCGGCGACTTTAACGTGGCGCACGAGGAGATCGACCTTAAGAACCCCAAGTCCAACCGCGGCAACGCGGGCTTTTCGGACGAAGAACGCGGCAAGTTTACCGAGCTGCTCAACGCCGGCTTCACCGATACCTGGCGCGCGGCAAACCCCGACGTCGAGGGCGTCTACAGCTGGTGGAGCTACCGCTTTAATGCTCGCAAGAACAACGCCGGCTGGCGCATCGATTATTTCCTGGTGAGCGACGCAATCGCCGACAACGTACGCGACACCGGCATCCGCGGCGACATCTTTGGCAGCGACCACTGCCCCGTCACCCTCACGCTAGAACTCTAGCCCCAATTGATCCCCTGGGGACGGAGGAAAAGGGATCATTTTCACCTCGCGAGGGAACCCACGCGGCCCTCCCGCCACGGAACTGACCCATCTACTACGTTTAAGCCACTACCCTCAACCACAGCGAACAACGCAAAAAGAAAACCGCAGGTAGAAAGCCTGCGGTTTTTCATAAAACGCGGTCATGGTCGGGGGTATCAAGCTAAACGTAGTAGATGGGCCAGTTTCGTGGCAAGCGCCGCCAACTGATTCCCCGGGGACGTCTGGAGACGGAGGAAAACGGATCGATTTGGCTCTCTGAGGGCCACGATGCCCGTCATATCAGCCGGCCATTCCAAAACTATGCCGGTTTACGGGGCTGAATCGCGAACCCCCAACCATACGCAATTCCGAAATAATAAAACCTCAGGTAAACGGCTTGCTCTATTTTGAAAAAAGCCGGTATGGTCGGCCTACGCTAATCTAGCCCCGTAAACCGGCATAGTTTTGAAATGGTACTTCGGAAGTATTGATTCACGCCCCGGCGCAACCAGCCCTACAGCCCGTATTTCACGACAACGCGGTTGATCCGTCGACACCAAGGCTTGTAGAGGGCGGCCAAGAACACGCAGGTCGCGAGGCCGTGTGTGATATCGAACGGCACTGCCGTGGCAAGACGCGCCACGACGCCCGCCCACGTGAGCGGTTGTACAAAACCGATAATGTCGTACGCGTTGATCACCACGCCGTACAGCAGACCCGAGGCAAAGCCATACGCCAACAGCGCCGGCATGCGCACGGTTCCATCCGCACGGTCGAACGCACCGGCATGCGCCAGCGCACCGCCAACATAGCCAACCAGGCCCCAGGCATACATCTGCCATGGCGTCCACATGCCCTGCCCAAAAAAGAAATTGCTGGTCAGTGCTGCCAACGCGCCGACCATGAAGCCGTTGCGACGCCCGAGCGTCGCCCCGGCGATGATGGCGATGGCGCTCACGGGTTTAAAGTCGGGAATGGGGCCGAACAAGATGCGGCCCGCCGCCGCCAGCGCCGCCAGCACCAGCGTGGGCATAATCTGGCGCAGGCCCGGTCGCGACGCCTCGTAGCCTGCAAAGAACAGCGCAAGCACCAGCGCCACCACGACAAGCATGGCGAGCGCCGCCTGCTCAACGCCCGCCAGCAACGCCGTTGCCATCACCGCCGGCACCGCCAACAACAGCGGAATCTCCAGTTTTGTGAGTAAACACGAGAAACGACAGTCCGTCATCCCATCACGCCCTATAGAACACGTTGTCGGCAAAGAAGTCGGCCGGGGGCTCCACGCAGGCAATCTCGCCGTCAAACATCATGGCGACGTCGTCGGCTACCTGCTCGGCAAAGTCCAAATCGTGCGTAGCCATGATGACGGTGCCGCCAGCCTTCGCATGGTCACGCAGGGCACGGGCGATGATGCGGCGGCTGGCCAGGTCCAAACCCTTGGTGGGCTCATCGAGCAATAGCAGCTCGGGGCCAATCAACAGCAGCTTTGCCAACGCAAGCAGCTGGCACTGACCGCCCGAAAGATCGTACGGGTGACGCGCCTCCAAGCCCGCCAGACCCAGGCGCGCTGTCTGCTCCCGTGCTGCGGCCTCGTCGTATCCGCAGGTCGAGGCCCATTCCATCAGCTCATCGCGAACCGTCTCGGCAACCAGCAATGCCTTGGGATTCTGTGGCAGCAGCGCCGCCGAGGCCGCTTCGCGCACCATGCGGCCGCGCTGCAGCTTGGCGGTCTTCGCCAGCACCGAGAGCATCGTCGACTTACCGCATCCGTTGCCGCCCACGATTGCATGCACCGCGCCAGCCGAAAACGAAGCATCGAGCCCGCGCAGCACCCAGCCGGACGCTCGATCGTAGCGAAACCAGCCTTCCGACAGGGTGGTAGCCGACCCGCCGTGCATTTTTTGGAGTATTCTGCTTCCATCCGTGCGCGAGAAGGCTTCCGAGCCGTTCTCGAGCGACGTTTGCGCCACAAATTCGGACGATTTGTCCAATTCCGAACTTTTTTTCGCGCTCGATACGTCCCCGGGCGGCTCCAGAGAGCCCAAATTGTCCTCACGCCTGCTGAATACTCCTTTATTTGCACATCGGATGGCACCCCACCCCAACATGTCATCGGAAAACAGCGATTCTCGGCGTCCCAAAGAAGCCATATCCGCCACCTCGCGCACGCGACCGTCCTCAATCCGGTACGCACACGTCGCGTATTCGAGCATTGGGCGCGGCTGATGCGTCGCCACAACAACCGTGCAGCCCAGCTCGCGATTCACACGAAACAGCGCGTGCAGGAAATTCTTCTCCGCAACCGGATCAAGCTGAGACGTGGGCTCGTCGAGCAGCAGCACGCGCGGGCGCAGCGTCAGAACGGCCGCCAACGACAGCAACTGTTTGCGACCGCCCGAAAGCGTGTCAGTATCGCGGTGAAGCCAATCTTCCAGCCCAAAGAAATAGCTGGTCTCAGCTACGCGACGGCGCATCTCATCACGCGCTAGCCCCAAGTTTTCCAGGCCAAACGCCATCTCGTGCCACACGGTTTCGCACACGATCTGGTTCTCGGGATCCTGGAACACATAGCCCACGCGCTCCGCCGATGCCCGCACATCCATGTCGGCGACGTTCTCGCCCAGCACGAGCAGTTCGCCAGTGCGCTCGCCCGCCGGAGCGATCTCGGGCTTGAGTAGCGACAGCAACGTCGACTTACCCGATCCGGTACCGCCGACAAGCAGCGCAAATGCACCTTGGGGAACAGACCAGTCGAGTCCCTCGAGCACCGCAGCATCCGCATCGGGGTAGGCAAAGCTCAGGCTCCGCACCTCAATCGCCGGCATATCCGGGCCGTATGCCGCGCCCGACACCGGTCCCCTATCCAACCGAGCCATCAGCCGAACCTCTTCTCATCGATCGCATGCAACACGCAGGGCAGCATCATCCAGGCAGCGTACACGACATAGCCCAGCCACGGCGCCGGCACCGATAGTTGCGGGTAAAACGAATACTGCGTTGTCGCGGTCCATGCCACCGCCACCGCAGCGGCACCAAACACCGCAAGCCCAACCAGCGCGGCAACATCGCCGCGACCCAGCCGATACCGCGCGTACGTCGTGCGACGTGTCGCGGCGCCCCATCCACGGGAGCGCATGGCGTCCGCGCGCTCCAGCGAATCTTCCATGCCCCAGCCCATCAACACGCTCGATGCCCGTAGGCGCGAACGCACGGGATCGGCCGGCGCGCGACCCGGCACATCAATCGCATCCTGCACCGCCAGTACCGTACGACCGCGGCGTAAAAACTGCGGGATAAGCCGCATGCACATCGAGATCATGAGCGCGAGCACCGGCACGGCGTTGCCCAAAAGCGCAAGTACCTTGTCGTATTCGAGCATCGACGCCGCGGCCTCAAACCACAGCACGCTCGCCACGAACAGCCCGCCCATGCACAGGCCGTAAACCATGCTCTCTAGATACACCGCACGCATGCCAATACGAAACAGCTCCGTCGAGCCCGATGCACTAAACAGCGGATTGAGCACCGCAATGATCAAAATCACCGGCAGCTGCCAGCGAAGCGCGCCCAACGTGCGCGCAACACCGCGCGTCGCAAGCCCGTACGCCAACCCGCCCGCAAGCGATAGCGCAATCAGCACCGGTTGCATCGAGAACATGGTGAGCCCCAACGTCAGCACCATGTAGAGCGCCGGCACCGCCGGATGCGACATCGAAAATGCCGCGACGGGTTCGCCGCCAAACTCCTCTTGTATGTTGTCCACGGGCACCCCCGTCCCCTCGCTCAAACGACGGCTCCGCAGCACCGCCAACGCCGCACGCAAGCAGCGCAAACGCCACGCCGGCGGCGCAAGCCTCAACCGCCGCAAACCAATCGCTACGCGCTCAACATATGCCTGCGGTATCATATTGCGCCGTGTATCGTTTCCAAACACACGTCTCTATAACGTAACAGGAGATCACATGGACGCAACCGCAATTATCCTCGCTGCCGGCGAGGGCACCCGCATGAAGTCGAACCACTGCAAGGTTTCGCACAAGATCCTGGGCAAGCCCATGGTCCAGTGGATCGTCGACGCCACCATCAAGGCCGGCTGCAGCCGCGTCGTGGTCGTCATCGGCAGCCACGCCGACGAGATGCGCGCCCTCATCGACGGCGCCTATGCCAACAGCGCCACCAAGGTCGAGTGCGTTGAGCAGACCGAGCGCCTGGGCACCGGTCACGCCGTGAAGGTCGCGCTCGAGGCCTGCGGCATCACGCAAGGCCCCGTCGTCGTGCTCAACGGCGACCTGCCGCTCATCACCGCCGACACCGTCGCCAAGTTCGCGCAGACCGTCGCCACCGGCGAGCTCGCCTGCACCGTCATGACCATGACCCCGCCCGACCCCTTCGGCTACGGCCGCATCAAGCTGGGTGCCGACGGCCAGATCGAACGCATCATCGAGCAGAAGGACTGCACACCCGAGCAGGCCGCCACGCTGCTCGAGTGCAACGCCGGCTGCTACGCCTTCGACGGCGCGCAGCTCGCCGCCCACATTGACGAGATCGGCAACGACAACGCGCAGTCCGAGTACTACCTGCCCGACATGCTCGAGATCCTCAAGGGCCACGGCCAGGCAGTCTCCATCTTCCACTGCGATGACTACCGCGACGGCCTGGGCGTCAACAGCCGCATCCAGCTCGCACAGCTTACCGCCATTGCGCGCGACCGCATCAACGAGCACTGGATGGCCGAGGGCGTTACTTTCATCGACCCCACGCAGGCCTGGATCGGCCCCGATGCCGTTATCGGCCGCGACACCGTCGTGTGGCCGCAGACGCATCTGATCGGCCACGTCACCGTGGGCGAGGAGTGCCAGCTCGGTCCCAACAGCCGCCTCACCGACACCACCGTCGGCAGCGGCTGCACCATCGATGAGACCATCGCCATCGAGGCCATCATCGAGAACGGCGTCGACTGCGGCCCGCGCGCCTACCTGCGCCCGGGCACCCACATGCTCGACGGCTCCAAGGCCGGCACGCACGTGGAGATCAAGAAGTCCACGATCGGCGAGGGCTCCAAGGTGCCGCACCTGTCCTACATCGGCGATACCACCATGGGCTCCGGCGTCAACGTGGGCGCGGGCTCCATCACCTGCAACTACGACGGCGTGCGCAAGCACAAGACCGTCATCGGCAAGGATGCCTTCATCGGCTCCGACACCATGATGGTCGCGCCCGCCCAGATTGGCGACGGCGCGCTCGTGGCCGCCGGCTCTGTCATCACCGAGCCGGTCCCGGCAGACGCGCTCGGTCTGGGCCGCGCCCGTCAGGTAAATATTGAGGGCTGGGCCGCCGATTATCGCCGCCGTCTGCACGAGGACGACGAGGTATAACGTTTTACCAAGCACCTAAGGAGCTGTTCCCATGGGGACGGCTCCTTTTTCTATGCTGACCTGCGTGGCCGGATGAGTGGTCGGTTCGTGTCCGTTGACGGTAAAGACGTTATCAAGACTCGATAAACCCCGCCGCGCGGTTACAATGCAACAAGGCATCTATATGGCATTCGATATAAAGGAGAAGGGTAATGCCGATTAATGATCCCGAGAAGTCGGAGAATATGCGCAAGTCCATCCGCGTGTATTCCGGTTCCTCCAACCGTCCCCTCGCTCAGAAGATTGCTGAGTACCTTGGGGTCGAGCTTTCGGGCCTTACGCTAAAGCAGTTCGCCAATGGTGAGATTTACGCCCGCTACGACGAGACCGTCCGCGGCGCCGACGTCTTCCTGATTCAGTCCGTGGCCGGCGGCAACGTTAACGACATGCTCATGGAGCTGCTCATCGCCACCGACGCTGCCAAGCGCGCATCCGCCCGCTCCATCACCGCCGTTATCACCCACTACGGCTATGCCCGCCAGGACCGCAAGGCCGGCCCGCGCGAGCCCATCACCGCCCGCCTCGTCGCCAACCTGCTCGAGCGCGCCGGCGTCAACCGCATCATCACCCTCGACCTGCACCAGGGTCAGATCCAGGGCTTCTTTGATATCCCGGTTAACCACCTGTCCGCGCTGCCGCTGTTTGGCCAGTACTACAACAACATGCACTTCGACACCGACAACCTGGTTGTCGTCTCCCCCGACGTGGGTCGTGCCAAGGCCGCCAAGAAGCTGTCCGACATGCTCGGCTGCGACCTGGCCATCGCCCACAAGGGCCGTCCGCGCCACAACGCCGCCGAGGTCATGGGCATCATCGGTGACATCAAGGGCAAGACCTGCATCATCAACGACGACATGATCGACACCGCTGGCACCCTGTGCGCCAACGTCAAGGAGCTCAAGGCTATGGGCGCTGGCGACATCTACGTCTGCGCCACCCACGGCATCTTCTCCGGTCCGGCCATCGAACGTCTGAACGACGCCCCGATCGTCGAGTGCCTCGTCACCGACGCCATTCCCGTCGAGGTCGGCGGCAAGATCAAGACCATCTCGGTCGCCGAGGAGTTCGCTCAGGCCATCTCCGCCGTTTACCACGAGGAGCCCGTCTCCACGCTCGTCGGCGGCGACTTCGCGCTGTAGTC
>JAUMNV010000199.1 GCA_031295725.1 Collinsella sp. | reverse complement strand
GCACGTATCAGATGATGACCCTTTGGTTCAGGAATATATAGAGATCGGTCACCTGTAAGTGTTTATCTACCCGCGCTTTTAGCAATGTAAACCGCGCTTCAGATAAAAAGAGGGAGCGCCGCGCACAACGCGACACTCCCCTAGCGATTCAAGAGAATCTATTAGGCCTCGAGAGCCTTCTTGGCGATGGTAGCCAGCTCGTTGAAGGACTCGATGTCCTCGTAAGCCATCTGAGCCAGGACCTTGCGGTCGAGCTCGATGCCGGCAACCTTCAGGCCGTGCATGAACTGAGAGTAAGAGATGTCGTTCAGACGAGCAGCAGCGTTGATACGAGTGATCCAGAGAGAACGGATCTCGCGCTTCTTGTTGCGGCGATCACGATACTGATACTGCAGAGAGTGCTGGACCTGCTCTTTAGCATGCTTGTAAGTACGCGAAGCGGCACCGTAGTAACCCTTCGCACGGTGCATAACGGTACGGCGCTTCTTCTTGGCGGCAACAGCGCGCTTAATACGTGCCATGTTCTATCAACTCCTAGACGGTAAAACGAAAAACGGGAACGCGAACTTAGGCGAGACGCGACTTGATGGCCTTGCGGTCGGCAGCGGCGATCTCGGTCTCCTGACGGAAGCCACGCTTACGCTTGGTGGACTTCTTGCTCAGGATGTGGCTCTTGAAAGCCTTGGCGCGCATAAGCTTGCCGGTACCAGTCTTGCGGAAACGCTTCTTGGTGCCGCTGTGGGACTTCATCTTAGGCATGAAATACTCCTTAATCGGTTGCAGAACACTAGTTATTTGGTATCGCTTGCCGCTTTATCCTCATCGAAGGCGCCCTTAATCGGGGCGAGCAGCATAAGCATGTTACGGCCTTCCATCTTAGGCTTGGACTCGACCGTAGCGTAAGGCTTGAGATCCTCGGCGAGACGCTCGAGAACGTTAAGGCCCTGCTCCGGGTGAGCCATCTCACGGCCGCGGAACATGATGGTGATCTTAACGCGTGCGCCCTTCTTGAGGAAACGCAGAACGTGGCCCTTCTTGGTCTCGTAGTCGCCAACGTCGATCTTGGGTCGGAACTTCATTTCCTTGACCTCGACCTTGGACTGGTTCTTACGAGCAGCCTTGGCCTTCATGGCCTGCTGGTACTTGAACTTACCGTAGTCCATGACCTTGCAGACCGGCGGCTCCGCGTTGGGAGCGATCTCGACCAGGTCGAGACCCTGATCGTCGGCGACACGCTGGGCATCGCGGATGGCGAACAGGCCGAGCTGAGAGCCATCGACGCCAATCAAACGGCACGAAGATGCAATAATCTCGTCGTTGATGCGGGTGTCATCAGACTTAGCTATTTTCCCTACCTCCATTCATAAAAAAATAACCCGGCGCTTCTCAGCAACCAGGTCGTACACATAGAAATCCTCGATTTGAGGAAGGGAATCTAAGTTGTATGACCAGTCAGCTGCTCATTGGCGCCAAAAGGTGGGAACCCTCGGGTTCCTCTTTAGGGCATTGCGGGAACAACGCCTTGCGAATAATAACACGTACAGCGCGTTATCACATTACGTACACGAAAAAGGGGCCTTGACCCCCTTGAACGCTCGCTTGCATGTATGGTGCCCGAGGCGAGACTCGAAGGGCCTTCGCTTCGCGAAGCCCCGGGCTTCGGGCGCGAGGCGCCCTCGCCACGCTCCGCTACAAACAGGCCGCAGGCCTGTTTGCTTAACGCTTCGCGCGCTCACGCGAGTTCGGCACGAAAAAGGGGGCCGCAACCCCCTTGAACGCTCACTTGCATGTATGGTGCCCGAGGCGAGACTCGAACTCGCACGTTGTTGCCAACGGTGGATTTTGAGTCCACTGCGTCTGCCAATTCCGCCACTCGGGCACGTAATGCGTGAGTTAGTTTATCACAGCTTTCTACCGATTAGTCCGAAAATGGAACTTCGAGCATTTCGATGAGTTCGACCGTGCGTAGCATCTCGCGCTGACGGCATCCGCGACCGTCGACCGAAGCCTCACCCATCTGGTTATCGTAAGGGTCCTCGCGCATGCCGTCGAAAGAGGGCTCAAACTCTGCCTGGAATCGATTGTTGGCCACCATACGCCATGGGTCGAGATTGCCAAAGTAGTGACGGCGGCGCCACTCCTCCCCCATCCTGCGAGCAGAAGATCCAAATGACACGTCGGCGTTGAGCCAACCGGTCTGCGGCGTATAGAACTCTGCCCAGTCGTGCGACCCCACCGAATCGGGCGCAACGTAGAGGCCGCTCTGCCAACGGGCAGGCACGCCCGCGATACGGCACATGGTGATAAACGTGAGCGCCATAACGCCGCAATCGCCGCGGAGCGAATGCGCGCAGTCATCGGCAATAGATCCCAAAAGCAAGTACGGCGGCTGATAGCGATAGTCGATATACTGCGTCAGGTAATCATAGATAGCACGGGCGCGATCGAGCGGATCCTCGAGTCCGCCAACAACGCTGGCCGTCAGCTGCTGCAGATACGGCGTAAATGCAATGTGCGGACGGTCCTCGGAAATTTCCTCGGGCAGAGGCGCGTCCATACGCGGATGAACCGGAAGTGTGCCACCGTAGACATCACAATAAGCAGCATCGATGTGATAACGATAAGTCACCGAGAATAAGCGCTCACTCGAAGAAGACCACGAGGCGGTACGCGCCGAAGCGTTCGCGGGAGCAACAGCACCCTCCGGCGTCATGTCGAGAATCTCGACCTGAGACTGTTGGCGGCAGGTGGCGGCTACGGGAAGCCAAGCGCGAACGGTCTCCCCCTCTAGAGCGCCGGGGACAGACAAGGACGCCTTAAGCGTAATAACGCGAGTCAATCCGTTTTGTGACTCCATCTCCTTGAGCATCTCGTTGCGCAGTGCAATTCCGTCCGTAGGATCGGGACGCATGCCGGGAACCTCTTTGGGATATACGCGAAGCGAATCGAGGAAGTTGTCGAGAACGAACAGCTCGCCATCGATAAAGCGCCAGTCAATACGCTTACGGT
>JAUMNV010000175.1 GCA_031295725.1 Collinsella sp. | reverse complement strand
GAAGCCGCGCTGTTCTGCCGCCAAGGCTGTGGCATCGGTCTTGCCCACGCTCGAGATGAGCAGCGGCACGCACAGTGGCAGCATGAGCTTAAGCTTCTTGATGGGGTTCTTGGTGTCGTACTCGACGCCGCGTGCGGTCTGTGCCTCCATAATGGCGTTCATCTCCTGGCCAAACACCGGCACAAAGCGCAGCGCCGTGGTAAAGGTGAAGGCGTAGCGATACGGCACGTGCAGCACCTCCACGCAGGCGTTGGCAAGGTCGTTGAGCTTGGTCACCATGAGCATCAGGATGAGCGGAAGCGCCACGCCCAGCAGGCGCAGGCAGGCCTTGGAACCGGTGATGAGACCCGTGTCGGTAACGAAGCCCCACACCACGTCGCCATCGCGCATAAAAGTTAGCTGCAGCACCAGCATGATGAGTGCGAGTGGAATCAGCAGCTTGAGCAGCGCGAGCAGGCGGTCGACGACGCCGGCGTAGGCTCCCAGCGCGAGCGTGAGCGCCAGAAAGCCCAACAATGCCACATAGGTGTCGGACAAGAAGATGCCGATGATGATAGCGGCGGCGAGGCCCAGTTTGATGACGGGGTTCAGGCGGTGCAGCAGCGTGTCGCCCGGCATGTAGTCGATGACGTTAACCACGGCGGACCATCTCCTCGGTAATGCGAACGATATCGGTGACCTCGCTCACGTGTGTAAAGGCGGGCGAGACGGTGGATGCCAGACGGCGCGAGAGTTCGATGACCTGGGGCGGCTCAACGTAGGCTTGCTGCATGAGTTCGATGTTCGAGAACAGTTCGTGCGTGCGGCCGCGGTCGAGGATGCGACCGTTGGCCATCACCACGATGCGCTCGGCAAAGTCGGAAACGACTTCCATGTCGTGACAGACCATGATGACGGCGCAACCGCGCTCAGCCATGGTGCGCACCGTTTCCATCACGGTCATGCACTCGCGGTAGTCCAGGCCGCTCGTGGGTTCGTCGAGCACCACGATCTTGGGCTCGACCACTACAACGGAGGCGAGCGCCACCATCTGGCGCTGGCCGCGCGACAGCGAGAACGGTGCCTCGTCGGCGGGCAGGCCAAAGCGGTCGATGACCAGCTGGGCGCGACGCTGGGCTTCGGCGCGGTCGATGCCGGCAAGTTCTAGACCAAAGGCGACCTCGTCGAGCACGGTGTCTTTGCAGATTTGGCGGTCGGGGTTCTGGAAAAGCGTTGCCACTTCGCGTGCGATGCGGCTCGTGGGAACCGATGCCGTGTCCAAGCCCGTAACGCGTACGCTGCCCGATGCGGGCTTGAGCAAACCCGTGAGCAGTTTGGTGAGCGTGGTTTTGCCGGCTCCGTTTTGGCCGACAATGCCCACGAGCTCGCCGGGGTAGAGCGTCAAGTTGAGGTCGTGAACGGCGGCGCCTCCATGGGGGTAGGAAAACTCGACATGGTCAAAGGTGAGCACCGGCTCGGCGTCTTTCGCATGCGGGCGCAGCGATGGCGCGTGCGGGGAGCCTGCGGGCGCCCGGGTGTCGCTTGTCGCACGGTCGGGGTCGACGATTCCCGCGATCAGTCGTTCTGCCTCGTCGACATCCAGGCAGGGCGTGCCGCTTGCCAGGCCATCGGCCTCGAGACTGTTGAAGATGCGCGTGACGCGCGGGCAATCGACACCGATGGCGCGAAGCTCGTCGGTGTGCGCAAAGACCTCGTGCGGCTCACCTTGCAGCGCGATCTGGCCGTGATCGAGCACCAACACGCGGTTGCAGTACTCCGAAAGTAAGGCGACCTTTTGCTCGACGACGACGATGGTGATGCCGAGCGCACGGTTTGCCTCGCGTAGCGTCTCGAAGACCAAGGTGGAACTGGCGGGATCGAGCGCTGCGGTTGGCTCATCGAGTACCAGGACGCGCGGACGCATGGCGAGGATGGCGGCGATAGCTACCTTTTGCTTTTGGCCGCCCGAGAGGGCGGCGATCTCGCGGTCGCGCAGGTCGCTGATACCGACGGTCTCGAGCGTCTCGCTCACGCGCTGTTCGATCTGGTCGTGCGGAACGCCAAAGTTCTCGAGGCCAAAGAGCATTTCGTCCTCAACGACCGAAGCGACCATCTGCGTATCGATGTCCTGCAGTACGCTACCGACGACCTGCGATACGTCGGTGAGCGAGACCTCGCAGGTGTCGTGGCCGTCAACTAACACGGAGCCATAAAAGGTGCCGGTGTAGTGGTGAGGCACGGCGCCCGACAGACAGGCGGCAAGTGTGGACTTACCGGCGCCCGAGGGCCCGATGATGCCGATGAAATCTCCCTTGTTCACGCTGAGCGAGATGTGGCTGAGCGCCTGCTCGGTTTGCGTGCCATAGGAGAACGAGACATCGTCGACGTTGATGATCGTTTCCATGGGTACCTTTCATAGTCATTGGGGACGTTCTTGCATGTCCAGTCGTTTATAAGAACGTCCTCAAGAGCTCGTTGTTTGGGACAGTCTTTGGCGGTGAAGCACGGAGACGGCTTTACGAGGTGCCCCAGGTTGGCGCGAAAGAGGAACGAAGCGTACTTGGGTACGCGAGCGACGAATGAACGCCAAGATGGGGTGGCTCGCAAAGCCGAACAGGTTAGTTGAGCTTAAGGGCCTTCTGGATGGGCATGTAGAGGGCGCCGACCAGAATGGCGTTAAACACGGCGGTCATGGCGACGACGGGCAACATAGCGGCGGCGAGCTCGCCGACCACGCCGAGCATGGCCATCTTGATGACCATGAAGATGGCGCCGGAGACAAAGGTGGTCAGGAAGGTTGCGACAATGGCGATGGCGGGCTTGACCTGACCGTCCTTGCCGGCGGCGTTGACGATGCCGGCCATAAGCATGGCGGCGATGCCCTCGGCGGCAAAATCGATGAACGGCGAGGTGGTGGTGATCTGGATCACGGCGGCTGAGATAAGGCCAATGACGAGCGCCTGGCCAATGTTGGGGCGTACCACCAGGATGGTGAGGCAGAAGGCCGAGATGATGAACTCGGGGCTGATCATGCCGCCCGAGATGCCTGAGATGGCCTTACCGACGGTGAAGTTGAGGATGAAGCCGGCAGCGAGCAGGATGGCGAGCAGGACGAGGGCGCGGACATCGAGTTTGCCGCGGTCAGCGGCCTGGACGGTGCGGGGCTGGGTGGCGGTGGCGTTCTGAGACATGGTGAAAATCCTTTCGGAATGGGGGTGCAAGAGAAAAGCGGAGGCGCGTGATGCGAATGCGATCGGGCTCGAGATAGAAAAAGGCCCCCGGTCGAAACCGGAGGCCTTCCAATCACCTAGAGCGCAAAAACAGGCGTGAGGGACTCACTGTCGACCGATCGTATTCGCATCACGCCACCACCAGTTGTTGAGAGACTTCATCGTGTTCTTCATGTTGGTGGCTCCTTTCGTGATGCCGTGGCGCGGTCGCGCCTAATTGCTGTTGCGCTGCACTATAGCACAGTGAAGTGTGTGCTGGGAAATCTTTTTTTAAAAAGATTTCAGTGGTGTTTCCCGCCGGTCAAAAAGGCGGGCTGAGCGGGCGAAGCTGCCATTGCTGCCTTGCCCGCTCAGCTAAGACGTTACTCCTTATTGCGACGGTAGAGGAAGTAACCGCCCGCGGAGATGACGGCAACGCCAGCGATGGCGAATGCAGCCACCGCGCGGCCATCAAAACGATCGCCGGTGGTGGGCAGGCCGCCCTTGGTGTTCGTCTTGTTGGTGGTTACCGTGGTCGTGGTGTCCGACTTGCCAGGCTTCTCGGGCTTGGTGGTGGGCTGCTCGGGCTTAGCGGGCTGCTCGGGGGTACCGGGCTGCTCAGGAGTACCAGGCTGCTCGGGAGTGCCAGGCTGATCCGGGGTTACCGGGTCGGTGGCAAGAGCGTCCTTGGCGTAGGTGATGGACACCTTGAGGCCGTTGGTCTCGGTGTTCAGGTCGCTCGGGGTGAAGGGCTGGTCGAAGTTCTCAGCCTTCAGATAGGCGCGCATCTCCTGGAGCAAGGCCTTGCACTTGACGTAGGTGTTCTCGGTGGCAGCATTGCCGGCCTTGTTTGCCAGGGCGGTACGGGCCTCGGTGCCCTCGGTGGCCTGCATGACCTCGTCGACTTCCAAGTTCTGCTCGACGAGCTCGTTCTGGAGGGCGTCGAGGTAGGTGCGAACGCCGGTGCCGAGCTGCTCACGGTGCTCGAAGCACAGGGAGCTGATGTCCATGAGGACATAGTTGATGGAGTTCTCGGGCTCCTCGTTGTTCACGATGTCCTCCTCTTCGCAGTGATCGAAGGAGACGGTCTGGTCGCTGTAGTACGGGCTAACCTCGGTGAGCAGTGCGGAGTAGTAGGGGATGGCGACGGAGTAGGCGGCGCGGGAGAGCATCTCCCACTGGATGGTCGCGATCTCGGGGTCCATGCCCTGACGGATCTGGAAGAGATTGACCTCGGTGTTGGTCTCGGTACCAATGGCGTAGGCGCCGTCGGTGTTGGCGTTGAGGCCCGGGACCTTCTCGCCGCGGTTGCCAAACGCGCGGATCATCTCAAAGGTGTTCCAGTCGGACTTGCCGGGCTGGAAGAACAGCGGCTGCGCCTTGCTAACCAGGGCGCCGGTCGTGGCACGAGCATCTTCGCGCTCGTCCTTGACGATCTCGTAGTCGGTGCCCTCGGTGAGCGGCACACCGAAGTAGGCGCGACCCTGGACATAACGGGCCCAAGAATGCATGGCCTTTTCGCTAATTGCCTCGCCGTAGGTCTGGGCAACGTCAAATTGACCGTCATCGAAGTACTTGGCGAAGCCATTCTCCTTAGGCATGGACTCGATGGTCGCAGAGTGGAGACAGTTCGCGGTGTCGGTGAGGTCAACCTTGTAGTTGAGGTTGCCGATGTTGGGGTTGAGCGAGGCGATATCGTCAGTGAGCCTCATGGCGATCCACTGGTGGCCGGAAAGTGCGGCAAACAGCCAAGTCTCGTTGCTGTCGGCGATGATAATCTGATCGTTGCCGCAGGCGCCCTGCTCGTCGATGATCTTGCCGAGGAGCTCGACGCCCTCACGTGCATTGGCGCTTTCACCTAAGATAACGCTGCCGTAGCTGTACTCGCCAATACCGGTTTTGGTCAGGGGGTCTGCTGCCTCAGCATCAGCATTCATGCCGGTGGTCAGCGTTGCGGAGCAGGACACGCCCTTCTCATTGATGCCTGCCTCAGAGTAGGCATCATAGCGCCCGTGCCACTGGGAGGGATGGTCGCGTACATAGGTGTAGCGATACGTGGTCTTGGTCGAGGTATACATGAATGCGGACTCGTCCGAGCCGTACGTATGCCCCGGGCCGTGAGAAGGCTCAATGCCAAAGTGCTTGAGGTAGCGCTTATCGAAGTCCTCGGCGCGGCCATAGTACGTGTCACCGTCGGCCGTCAGCTTGTTGCCCATGTACATCTGCGTGCAGGCGAGCGCAGATGTCGGCATGGACATGATGGTTGCAGCTCCAAATGCAAGGCCTATGCCAAGCTTCTTGAGCGCGTTGACGGGATGAGTTTTACTCATATTCCCTCCCAGCGTGCGAAAGCCCTCTGTCTCCAGAGGGCTTCACCCAATAATTACACCCCCTTAGCGTAACGAATTCGAAACAATATACATTCATGAAAGTTATTTACTCGATAAGCGTAGCGAAATATGCGATTAACGGTAAATTGAACTCATTTAGTGGGAAATCAATTTGTATAACGCCAGCGAAAAATGTAGCTAAATAAAGCGTCAAGAAAAAAGCGGACCCCTCGCCGGCATGTGGTTTCATGCCGGCGAGGGGTCCGGGCTGCACGGGCCGTCTAAGAGTAATGGCTACTTCTTTCGACGGTGAATCACGTTAATGGCATAGCCGACGAGCATGGCCAAAACGATGACGATAAAGCCAAGGATGGGGTTGTCGTTCACGGGGGTCCTCCTATTTTCCGAGCGGCGAGAATTCGTCGACGATGATATCAAGGCATTGCGGTAGCGCGCGGGCGCCAAAGACGCCGGAGTTGCTGGAGATGATCTCGCCATCAAACTGCATGCCGAGCGATGGCGTGCAGGTAATCTTGGCTTCTTTGGTCTGGATGATCTTAAACTGCGGCCGGCCGAGTACCTTGCCGGCGGGGTCGAGCGCGGCGGTGATTACCGTGGGGAGCAACTGCACCGTGCGCACGGGCTCAATAACGACGATGTCGACCATGCCGTCGTTCATACGGCAGTTGGGGAACAGGTTGATGTCGTTTTGGATGACAGACGTGTTGCCCGCCATGCAGCAGATGCCGTCGAGCTCCTCAACAATGCCATCATGCTCAATGGTAAAGTGCGCCACCGTGGGGTTGGGCGTGGCGAGAGCGGAGAGGAAGTAGGCGATCTCGCCGATGTCGTTTTTGGTGGGGGCGGCCTTCATCATGATCTCGGCGTCAAAGCCCGAACCGGCGATGATGATAAAGCCATGGCGCTTTTCGTTGCCGTTCTCGTCGAGCCAAAAGAGCTCGCCCATGTCTACTTTGACCGTGCGGCCGGCGCGACATGCCTTGGCAAGCGCCGCTGCCTCGGGGGCATTGCCGATGTTGTTAAAGAACAGGCAGGCCGTGCCGGAGGGGAAAACGAGCGTGGGGACGCCGCAGCCGCGCATCTGGTCGAGCACGTTGGAGACGGTGCCGTCGCCGCCCGAGACGACCACGCGGTCGAACTCGCGAACGTCTGCCACGGCGTCCTCGGGCTCCATGCCATCGCCGATAAAGCGCATCACGACTTCGTCGCCGCCCTGTGCAAGGGCGTGCGTGAATGCGTAGATTTCATCTGAGCTGGGGCCCGATGCCGGGTTGTGGATGATAAGGCAGCGCATACTTACGTTCCCGTTCTGTGACTAACCGAGTATAGTTGTAAGGCTATGCCGATATCCTACCCGTGTTTTTCGGGCCTAACCTTATTCGATGGGTTGATATGTACATTTCCACACATCAGGCTCTACTCGACTTTTGCCAGCGCGCCCGTGAGTTCGACGCGATTGCCGTCGATACCGAGTTTTTGCGCGAGCGCACGTTCCATCCGCGTCTGTGTTTGGTTCAGATTGCCACCCCTGCCGAGAGTGTAGCGGTCGATCCCCTGGTAATCGACGACCTATCGCCGCTGGCCGAGCTTATGGCCGACGAGAGCGTGACCAAGGTCTTCCACGCCTGCTCGCAGGATATGGAGGTCATGCTCCACACCGTGGGCGTGCTGCCGCGCCCCATTTTTGACACGCAGGTGGCCGCCGCCTTTTTGGGCGAGCGCCAGCAGATTTCCTACGGCGCGCTCGTGCAGACGTTTTGCGGCGTCTCGTTGCCCAAGACCGAGTCGCTGACCGATTGGTCGCGCCGCCCGCTGACCGACAAACAGATCGAGTACGCGATCGATGACGTCAAGTACTTGATCGTCGCCTATACCGAGATGATGAGTCGCCTGCGCGAGCTGGGCCGGGTGGACTGGGTGCTCGACGAGTTGCGTCCGCTGGCCGACGAGTCGCACTACCACGCCGACCGCCATGAGGCGTTTCGCAAGGTCAAGCGCATCAACTCGTGTAGCCGTCACCAGTTGGGCATCGCACGCGAGCTTGCCGCTTGGCGCGAGGACCGCGCCGAGCGCCGCAACATCCCGCGCAAGTGGGTCATGTCCGACGATACGCTGCTGGCCCTGGTTAAACGTAATCCCGTTCGTGTTGAGGAGTTCCGTAGCATTCGCGGTACCGACCAGCTGGGGGAGCGCGACGTGGACAGCGCGCTCATGGCCATTAAGCGCGGTGCGAGCTGCCCACACGATCGCCTGCCGCTCATGGTGCGCGGGCACCGTCAGATTTCGCCGGAGTTGGAGAGCGTGACGGACCTGATGTATGCGCTCATTCGCCTGGTTGCCGAGCGCTCGGGCGTGGCGACCTCGGTCATTGCCTCGCGCGATGACCTGGCCGACTATATTGAGCATCCCGAGCAGAGCCCCCTGCGCGAAGGCTGGCGCTTTGAGCTCGTGGGTTCGCGTCTGGACGATCTGCTTTCCGGCAATATGGGGCTCACCGTGAAGGACGGAAAGATTGAACTGTTATAGGGAAGCCTAGCCGGCTGAGTGGGTAGAATGCCTCCAACGTGTAACTCGATTCGGAGGAATTCGCATGCCTTATTACTATGGATACGGCTTTGGCATTGACCCGCTGTACCTGCTGGTTGTTCTTGTCTGCACGGTGCTTGGCTTTGCCGCGCAGAGCTATATCAACTCGACGTACAAGACGTGGTCCAAGGTTCGCTCGGACGGCGATACGGGTGCCACGGTCGCGCGACGCATGCTCGATGCAAACGGCTGCAATGCGGTGGGTATCAAGGGTGTTGCCGGCGAGCTCACCGATTATTACAACCCGCAGGACAACAACCTGTATCTGTCGGATGCCAACCGTTCGGGCGGGTCGGTCGCAAGCGTTGCCGTGGCCTGCCATGAGGCGGGCCATGCCGCCCAGCGCCAAAGCGGTTACGCCATGATGAAGGTGCGCACCGCTTTGGTCCCCGTCGTCAACTTTACCCAGAACACCTGGACGATCGTGCTGCTCATGGGCCTGTTCATGAACATCGCGGGGCTCACGACCCTCGCGCTGGTCTTCTTCTCGTTTAGCGTGCTGTTCCAACTCGTTACGCTGCCTGTCGAGATTGATGCCAGTCGACGCGCCGTGGCGTATATCGAGCAGTCGGGTATGAGTTCCAAGCAGGTCAACGGTGCCAAGAAGGTGCTGACGGCAGCCGCGCTCACCTACGTGGCGGCGGCGCTCGCCTCGATTATTCAGCTGCTCTACCTGATGGCCCGCTACAACAGAAACTCCAACCGATAACAAATAGGCTTGACAGGCGCCGCGGGGATTCGTGTCCTCGCGGCGCTGTACTATGTGTTGGACTTGAATTTGCGCAGGGCCGGAGCCCTTGTGCACGATGACGAAAGGGGGCTGCGTGGCAGGCTGGAATCTAACTGGCAATACCGTTTCCGTCGAGTTCGACGGATCAGACGAGCGGGAGCGCAAAGAGCTCAGCGTGAGCCAAGCGGTGGAGATCGCCGCCGGCGCGCTCGATGCCATTCCGCAGCTGAGCGTTTTGGGTGAGGTCACGGGTTTTCGTGGTCCCAATGCCCGAAGCGGCCACTGCTACTTCCAAATCAAGGACGACTCGGCGGCCGTCGACTGCATCATCTGGAAGGGCGCCTACCTTAAGCGCACCTTCGATCTGCGCGACGGCATGCAGGTGAGCTTTAAGGGTAGCTTCAATCTCTACAAGCCTACGGGTCGCATGAGCTTCGTCGCCCGCTCGTTCTCGCTGGCGGGGGAGGGCTTGCTGCGTCAGCAGGTGGCTCAGTTGGCCGAAAAGCTGCGTCGCGAGGGCCTGATGGATGAGGCGCGCAAACGCCGCATCCCGGTGTTCTGCTCGCGTGTGGCGGTCGTCACCTCGCTTTCGGGCGCCGTAATCGACGACGTTAAGCGCACATTGCGCCGTCGCAACCCGCTCGTCGAGCTTGTCTGCGTGGGCGCAAAGGTCCAGGGCGAGGGTGCGCCGGCAGAGCTTATTGAAGGCTTGCGCCGCGCCGCTGCCATTACGCCGGCGCCCGATTGCATTTTGCTCGTGCGTGGCGGCGGTTCCTTCGAGGACCTCATGACCTTTAACGACGAGGAGCTTGCCCGTGCGGTGGCAGCCTGTCCCGTGCCCGTGGTGACGGGCATTGGGCATGAGCCCGATACCTCGATCTGCGACATGGTGAGCGACCGTCGCGCCTCCACGCCAACGGCAGCGGCAGAATCGGTGGCGCCGGCTATGACGGAGTTGGCCGACGTGCTCGAGACGCGCCATCAGCGTCTGGGCGCCGCGATGGCTTCGATGATCGGGTCAGATCAGGTTGATTTGGAGATGCTCGACCAGCGCGGTCGTCGTGCCTGGGACACCTATACGGCTCGTCTTGTTGACGCGCTCGATGCGGCCGCGTGCCGCCCGTGCCTCAACGACCCAACGTTTATGGTCGAGCGTCGCGAATCGGAGCTTGCGCTGACTGCCGATCGACTGTCGGGCGCCATAACGCGTTCGGTTGGGGCCTTCCGCTCCAACTTCGAGCGTCTGCCCGAGCGTTTGATCGCAAGCACCTCAGGGCTCGATGGCAAGCGCCATGCGCTCATGCTCGCAAGCTCCCGTCTGGAGCATCAGGGACGTACGATGCTCAGCAAGCCCGCGTCCGACCTAGGCCGTGCGGCAGCCTCGCTCGATGCCCTGTCGCCGCTCAAGGTGCTTGCCCGCGGCTATTCCATCGCGTACAGCGATGATGGCGTGGCTACGAGTGCCAAGACCTTTAAGCCCGGCGACGCCATTCGTGTGCGCATGGCAGACGGCAACGTGGCGGCAACGGTCGATACGGTCGAGTAAGCCGCGTTTCATAGCGATAAACCTTTAGGAAAGGAAACAGATATGGCAGAGAAGACCCCGGTCGAGCAGCTTACGTACAAGCAGGCCTCGCAGGAGTTGGAGCTCATCATCCGCAGCTTGGAGTCGGGCGATATGGAGCTCGAGGAGTCGCTCGAGAGCTACACCCGCGGCGTCGAGCTCCTCAAGAGCCTGCGCACCCGCCTGTCCGATGCCGAGCAGAAGGTCTCGGTGCTCCTTAAGGACGTCGACGGCAACGACGTGCTCGCCGACGGCGAAGCCGCCAACACCAACGACAGTCTCTCGTTCTAACCATCTCGACCAAATATAATTACCTTGGTCTGTGAGAAAGGAACCAACCATGTGTGATTGCATCTTCTGCAAAATTGCCAACCACGAGATCTCCTCGACCGTTGTCTATGAGGACGACCAGGTCATCGCCTTCGACGACCTCAACCCCCAGGCGCCGGTCCACACCCTCGTGATCCCCAAGAAGCACTACAGCGACATCGCCGACAACGTGCCTGCCGAGACCATGGGCGCCATGGCCCACGCCATCCAGGAGGTCGCTAAGGCCAAGGGCCTGGAGGACGGTTTCCGCGTCATCTCCAACAAGGGCGTCAACGCCGGTCAGACCGTCATGCACTTCCACATGCACGTCCTCGGCGGCAAGAACCTGGGCGAGAACCTCATC
>JAUMNV010000166.1 GCA_031295725.1 Collinsella sp. | reverse complement strand
ACGGTCGCCTTCTTCGCCGAAGGCTACGAAAAGCTCCGTGCCCGCCGCTAAATGATGTTTCTGGGACGGGGATTAAAAACTCATTTAATTCCCGTGCTCGTCGCGAGCGAGAGGCAAGCCTCTGCCACTCGCGAACAGTTCTGTCACTTTGGTGCCGCGTGAGGCGCGTATCTGCGGATCCGCGGTCATAATGGGGCAAGACAACCAAGAGGGGGGCGGAATCCATGGCGCTAATCTATATCGTTGAGGACGACGAGCCCATTCGTCGTGAGCTTATCGACATCCTTGCCCGCGCCGGTTTTGAGGTTGAGGCATGCGAATCGTTTGAGCATGTCTCGCGCGATATTCTCGCCGCCGTGCCCGACCTGGTGCTGCTCGACCTCACGCTTCCCGTCAAGGACGGCCAGCATATCTGCCACGAGGTTCGCCGCGAATCCGAGGTTCCCATCATCGTCCTCACGTCGCGCACGACCGAGATCGACGAGGTCATGGCCATGACGCTCGGCGCGGACGACTTTGTTCCCAAGCCCTACAGCGCCCGTGTGCTCGTGGCGCGCATCAATGCCTTGCTGCGTCGCACCGCGGCGGCGGGCGAGCGCAGCACGCTCGTCCACAAGGGACTGGAGCTCGACCTCGCACGCTCCATGGTCACCAACACGCAAACGGGCACCAGCACCGAGCTCACAAAAAACGAACTGCGTATTCTCTCGCTGCTTCTGAGCCGCGCGGGCAAGATTGTTTCGCGCTCGGCCATCATGCAGGACCTGTGGGACTCCGACGCCTTTGTGGACGACAATACGCTCACCGTCAACATCAACCGCCTGCGCACCACGCTTGAAAAAATCGGCATCAAGGGGTATTTGACTACGCATCGCGGCCAGGGCTATTCGGTCTAGGGGCCGGCTATGTCGTTTGGCAAATTCTTTAAAGATGCGCTGCTTCCCGTCACCGTGTGGACGTGCGGTGTGCTGCTGAGCTGCTTTGTGCTGACGGTCGCCGGCGCACCCGTTTCTATCGTGGTCGTGGCGGTCGGCGTGTCCTTTATCTTTGGTATGCTCGGCATCGTGATCGAGTACGCGCGCCGTCGTCGTTTTCTGCGCCAGCTGGAGCGCGCGGCAGAGGAGCTCGAGAGTCCCGCATGGGTGCAGGAGATGGTGCAATGCCCGACCTATGCCGAGGGCGAGCTCGAGTACGAGGTCTTGCGCCGGGTGGGCAAGGCGGCATGCGACGAGGTTGCCGAAGGCCGGCGTCAGACCGATGACTATCGCGACTATATCGAGAGCTGGGTCCACGAGGCCAAGCTGCCTCTGGCGGCAGCCCATCTGATTTTGGAAAACCTGGACGGCAGCGAAGATGATCTGTCGCGCGTAGATGACCTCGGTCGCGAGCTTGCCCGCGTGGAGCGCTATATCGATCAAGCGCTGTACTACGCGCGCTCGGAAGTCGTGGAACGCGACTACCTGATTCGCCGCTGGGACCTTAAGACCTTGGTGACGGGCGCGATTAAAGCCAACGCGCGCGAGCTCATTGCGGCGCATGTGGCCCCGGTGTGCGAGAACCTCGACTTCGAGGTCTTTACCGACGAGAAGTGGCTCGAGTTTATTCTGGGCCAGCTCATTCAGAACAGCATTAAATATGCGCGTGAGGACGGCGCAAAGATTGTGTTTTCGGGTGCGTTGCTGGACGAGGGTCTGGCAAGCGAGCGCATCGAGCTTACCGTCGCGGACAACGGCTGCGGCGTGTGTGCGGCAGACCTGCCGCGCGTGTTCGAGAAGGGCTTTACCGGCGACAACGGCCGCACCACCAAGCGTGCAACGGGTATTGGCCTCTACCTGGTGGCGCGCCTGTGCTCCAAGATGGGCATCGACGTCACCGCAGCATCCGAGCCCGGCGAAGGCTTCGTCGTCACGTTCGCCTCCTCGACGAACAAGTTCCAATACTTTGAGTAGGCGGGCCGTCTTGCGGCACGGACGGCTGTGTTCCCGAACGTGAACTTAGCTAAGGCAATTGGCGCCATGTTCCTGAACGTGAACACAACTATGGGGCTCAAATGAATCCCCCATAACAAAAACGTGCCGCCCCAAACGGGGCGGCACGCCATTCCTCTATTCAGCCAACTCGTTGAAGCAAGGCTGCGAAGGCCGCGGGGCCGGGAGGGGTTTCCTAAGGGCACATCCCGCAGCCGCAACGCGGCGAGGACGTGCCCGTGGAAACCCCGCAGGCCCCGCGGCCGGTGGGAGCAACGCTACTTTACGACCAAAATGTCGCAGTCCGTATTGCGCAGCAGGAACGTCGAAATCGAACCCAGCAGCGCATACTTGATCGAGGACAGGCCGCGGGCGCCGCAGAGCACCAGGTCGGGCTTAACCACGTCGAGCATCTCGTCCTTAAGCGTCTCGCGAATGCGGCCGGCGCGAATCATGACCTCGACCTCGGGAATGTCGGGATTGGCCTTGGCCTCTTCGAGCTGCTTGGCGATGGAGTTCTTAAATGCCTCCTCTAGGCCGTTGACCAGATCGACTGGATATGAACCGGCGCTCTCGAGTGCCGTGGAATCGATAACGTGGCCGATAATCAGCTTGGCGCCGTTGTTCGCGGCGACCTTGATGGCGCGTGCGAGTACAAAATCCTGCTGCTCAGTACCGTCGAGTGAAACAAATACCTTGGTGTAGCCCTCGTTCATGGTTTCCTCCTTGGTCTATCGCACGGGCGTGGGGCTCGTGCATCGGGCGGGCGCGGATGCGTGGCCGCCGGACACTTTATCTTGTTGCAGTTATACCCAAGGATTTGGGTTTGACCGCTCGCAATTCTGTGAACGGGCGAGTTTTTTGGTAAGGGTAGGCACAGGCGCGCCGCCAACGGTTGATAATGGGACATCGCCCGCACCGTCCGCAGAACAATATCGGCGGGTGTCTAACGAGGGGGTCCCTTTGGATATCATCGAGCTTCTAAAATCTGCCTTCATGGGCCTGGTCGAGGGCATCACCGAATGGCTGCCTGTTTCGTCGACCGGTCACATGATCTTGGTGGACGAGTTCGTCAAGATGAACGTGAGCGAGACGTTCTGGAATATGTTCCTGGTCGTGATTCAGCTTGGCGCCATTTTGGCCGTCTGCGTTTTGTTCTTCTACGACCTCAACCCGTTTTCTCCCAGCAAGGGCAAGGAGGGCCGTCGCGACACCTGGGTGCTATGGGGCAAGATTGTGCTCGGCTGCATTCCCGCCGCGGCGATCGGTCTGCCGCTCAACGACTGGATGGAGGAGCATTTCTACAATGCTCCCGTCGTGGCGCTGGCGCTCATTGTGTACGGCGTGCTGTTTATCGTGATCGAGAACTGGCGCGCGAACAAGCGCGACCAGGCTGCTCTTGCCGGTTCGTTTGGTTCGCGTGCCGTGGTGGTGGGCGGACGCCCCGCCGGCGCGCATTTTGCCGCGCCCGCTGCGGCTGCCGCTTCAGACGATGACGATAACCTTGACTTTGGCTCCATCACTACGCTCGAGGATCTGAGCTGGAAGACCGCGCTGGGTATCGGTTGCTTCCAGGTGCTTTCGCTGATTCCGGGCACATCGCGCTCCGGCTCCACCATCATCGGCGGCCTGCTACTGGGCTGCACGCGCTCGGTGGCGTCTAAGTTCACGTTCTTCCTGGCCATTCCCGTCATGTTTGGCGCGAGCGCGCTCAAGCTGGTCAAGTACTTTATTAAGGGCGGTACCTTCGGCACCAACGAGATCGCCATCCTGGGCGTGGGCTGCGTCGTCGCCTTTGTGGTTTCGCTCATTGCCATCAAGTGGCTTATGGGCTTCGTCCGCCGTCACGACTTCAAGTGCTTCGGCGTCTACCGCATCATCTTGGGCATCGTGGTGCTCGCATACTTCTTTGTCTTGGAGCCGATGCTCGGCCTCTAACTTAGTTGACGCTGCGCGACGGCCAGGGCGACAACTTGTCATTCAAAGGGGGTGGCATGACCAAAAGGTCTATGCCGCCCTCTTTTCATGCCAATTTGTTCGCCCTGGCCGCCGCTCGCTACCGTGGCCATGACATCGGCGGTTCCGTGATTGTCAATAGATTGGTGCAAAGCAACCTGACCCCATTGCGCCAAATCCGCTGGGGCGGGTCTGACGGTGGCGCACGGAGTCGTGGTGTGATTTGCGTCGGTGTCCGCGCGGCTCGGTATACTGGTACGGCTCAAACTATGGCGCTGCCCGCAGGCGCGCCGTCCGTCAGATGAGGAGTCGCCCATGACCCAGCCCCTGCCCTGGGAAAAGAACGCCGCGGTACCCGTGCCGCCCGCGCCGGAACCCGTGCCGCTCGATGCATACACCGCCCCTGCAGCGCCGGAGCCCGAGCTCGTCCCGCTCGACATCTACGACGCTCCCGCGCCGGCGCCCAAGCCCGCCAAGCCGCTCGTCGACATTGACAGCCTTAATCCCGCCCAGCGCGAGGCGGTCCTGTCCACCGAGGGTCCGTTGCTGGTGCTCGCCGGCGCCGGCTCGGGCAAGACCCGCGTCTTGACCTTCCGCATCGCACATATGCTCGGCGACCTGGGTGTTAAGCCTTGGCAGGTTCTTGCCATCACGTTTACCAACAAGGCCGCGGCCGAGATGCGCGAGCGTCTGGCGGCGCTCATTCCCAGCGGTACCCGCGGCATGTGGGTGTGCACCTTCCATGCCATGTGCGTGCGCATGCTGCGCGAGGACGCCGACCTGCTGGGCTACACCGGCCAGTTCACCATCTACGATGACGATGACTCAAAGCGCATGGTGCGCGACATTATGCAGGCGCTCGGCATCGAGCAAAAGCAGTTCCCCATCAACATGATCCGCAGCAAGATCAGCTCGGCCAAAAACGCCATGATCGGCCCCGAGGACATGCTCAAGAGCGCCGATAGCCCCAACGATAAAAAGGCC
>JAUMNV010000153.1 GCA_031295725.1 Collinsella sp. | reverse complement strand
GTCGCCACCCAGACCCCAGAACTTGCACTCGATGGTGCCGGGGGCTGCGGTGTTGGGCGCATCCTCGGCCTCGGGCAGGCTCAGGTTGGTCACGTCATCGACAATGCCGATGGTGAACTCGCGCTTGGGCTCGTCCTTCTTAAGCTCCTCGAAGACAGCGAACGCGGACGCGGGAGGCGTGTCCTTGCTGCCCAGGCCGTAACGGCCGCCGACGACCTTGATGCCCGTCTTGCCGGCCTCGTAGAGAGCGGAGACGACGTCCTGGTAGAGCGGCTCACCGATGGAACCCGGCTCCTTGGTGCGGTCCATAACGGCGATCTTCTTGACGGTCTCGGGGAGAACGTCGACAAAGTGCTTGATGGAGAACGGACGGAACAGGCGAACCTTGACCAGGCCGACCTTCTCGCCGTGAGCGTTGAGGTAGTCGATGACTTCCTCGAGCACGTCGCAGAAGGAGCCCATGCACACGACGACGCGATCAGCATCGGGAGCGCCGTAGTAGTTGAACAGGCCGTAATCGGTGCCGAGCTTCTCGTTGATCTTCTTCATGTAGCCCTCGACGACGGCGGGAAGCTCGTCGTAGACCTTGTTGCAGGCCTCACGGTTCTGGAAGAAGATATCGCCGTTCTCGTGGCTGCCGCGGGTGTGCGGGTGCTCAGGGTTGAGCGCGTGGTCGCGGAAAGCCTGGACGGCGTCCATGTCGCACATCTCGGCCAGATCCTTGTAGTCCCACATGGCGACCTTCTGGATCTCGTGGCTGGTGCGGAAGCCGTCGAAGAAGTTAAGGAACGGGGTCTTACCCTCGATGGCGGCAAGGTGAGCCACCGGCGAGAGGTCCATGACCTCCTGGACGTTGCCCTCGGCGAGCATGGCGAAACCGGTCTGGCGGCAGGCCATGACGTCGGAGTGATCGCCAAAGATGTTCAGGGCGTGGGAAGCGACGCAACGCGCGGAGACGTGGAAGACGCCCGGGAGCTGCTCGCCCGCGATCTTGTACATGTTCGGGATCATCAGGAGCAGACCCTGAGAAGCCGTGTAGGTGGTGGTCAGAGCACCGGCGCCCAGCGAACCGTGAACGGTACCGGCTGCACCTGCCTCGGACTCCATCTCGACGACCTTGACCGGGGTGCCGAAGATATTCTTGCGACCCTGGGCCGCCCACTGGTCGACATGGTCGGCCATCGGGCTGGACGGCGTAATGGGATAGATTCCCGCTACCTCGGTGTACGCATACGAAACATATGCGGCCGCCTCGTTGCCGTCCATAGACTTAAACTTACGCGCCATATACCCCTCTCCTCTCATATAGGTATACAGGCCCCGGCGATCGCCGGGATGTTGGCGTGATGGGATTTTCGCTGTTGCTTCCAATCATCTGGCAGGCAGGCTCAGCAGCAGGTACATGGCGTGGAGAGAAGGCATGCCGAGGCGAGGAGGGCTGCACGCGCTCCACAAGCCCAGCTACCCGTCTTGCACATGACCGAGCGCCGCAAAGGCCGCATGCCGGATGCTCCCGGGCACGCCCCGGCGATGGGAAGCGCCCGCAACGGAAATCCGCATGCGGGTTTATTGTACCCCGCCGTCAAGTGTAATTTCGGCAAATATAGGCGGGCGGTAAAGGTTTACCTTGGGTGACTGCCAAGGGCCAAAATGGCCCCTCCATCCCTGGGCGACCGGCTCTGGTGCGCCAAGGAGTGTCCCCAAGTGCCGGCAGAAAAGGAACGTCCCTATCTGCCGGCTAGAGGGCACCGAAGAGAATGGCGTAGGTAGTGGATTCGCCGAGCTTGAGCTCGTCGCCGGGATTGAGTTGGGCGGAACGGCCGGGTTCGACCTGAATGCAGACGCGCGTGGCCCCGTTTACCACCACGGTTCCGTTGGTGGACGACAAGTCCTCGACGTGCCAGATATTTTGAGCATCGCACCAGATATGGGCATGGCGGGCCGAGACATCGTCGCCGACGTCGGTAATATCGCCCTCGCCAGTGGCCAGCGCGCCAATCTCAACACCCTGCTCACTCGGCTGAATCCAGCGCGGGGCGCTCACGACAAAACTGTTTTGTACGCGCAGCAAGCCCAAGGGGTGCGCCGGGGCGGGTTCGCGTTCGCCCGCGGTCATCGACATGCCAAGCGAACGCGGCGTGGATGTGCCTCCGCCACAGGTCGCGTGCGCGTAGTCGATGGCATAGTTCACCGAGGACCGCACATCCGCCGAACAACCGACGGCGACAAACAGCACCAGCACGGCCTCGGCGCGCTCGGCGGGCATGAGTTCCGCCGCCTGGGACAGGCGATCGAGCGCGTTGCGATAGAGATTCGTGTCCTGGTGGCACTCTTCGAGCGCGCGTACCATCGGTTCACCTGCAGGACCGCACACCATATTGATCACAGCCGTGGAGTCCATGGGATTGCGCTGGCGCAGGGCCAGTTGCGACATAATACGCGCAGCCGAGGTACCGTATTCGGCAAAGTAGCGATGCTGAAGCGTGCCGACCGGCGCGCGAACGATAAAGCGGGAAACCCAAGAGCGATCGGCGGCTCGGCTCTGCGGGCTGCGGCCGTCGGCGAGCGGACGGGACGAAAGCACCAAGCCGCACAGCTCGATATGGCTCAGATGCGCCGCGCGCTTAAAGATGTCAAACATGGCCCCGCATGGGGTGAGCTCAACTTGAGATGCCATGACCTAGGCCTCCTTAGTCGTAGAAATAGAATCGGACGATACTTCGACAGGTCCGCCAAAAGTACGGGCAGCTGCGGCTCCACCGGCAAGCGGAGTCGCCATCTGGGCTTTTGTGCGTCGCGGTGCCGAAACGGGAAGTTCAAAGGCAAAGCCCATCGCAAGCAAAAACCACGTAAGCGTATAGGTTGCAACCAGAGCGGCAACAAGGCCGCCCATCACGGCGCGTTGGGAAAATACGCTACATGCAGCCACAACCAGCACCGGAACCTCGCAGGCAGAAAGCGCAAGCACACCCTGCAGGAAGCCCGAGCGCCGATCGCGCGCAAGCGCCCCCGCGGCAACGCCGGCTATGCCTGGCAGCGCCAACGCCAGTGCGGCAATAATACCCGGTAGCGACCCAGACCACACGAGCGATCCCAAAGTCGCCGTCACGCGAGCGCCCGACGCCAGCAGCGCGGCCGAAACCACGATCACAGCCCAAACCACGCCACAGACGACCGTCGCGCCGACCATCAGCGCGTGACGAACCGCGCGGCCAGACGCATCCATGGGGCACGGCGTGAGCGGCTCGCCGCGGAGCGAACGGCCGACATTTTGCGCATAGTGGTCACAAAACGCTGAGAGCGCCGCCTCGACCGCCGCCGGCTCGGGACGATCTTTTTGATGGCTGGACAGACAGGCCGTCACCACGTCGAACAGCTGGGCATCGACAAACGCCAGCGCATCGCGTAGCTCTTCGGAATCCGGCTCAAGCCCTAGCTGCTGGGCCTGCTCGGCCGCGGCGAGCGCCACATCGGGCTCACGACGAAGCAGCTGAGTCAAATCACAACCGGGCGCATGGGCACCAATGGGATAGTCGGGCCGCGTGTCCATCTTGAGACGGTAGGGGCTCGCGATGTCGCGCGTCTTTTTGCGCGAACCCGAGGTGCCCGAAGTGCTCGGCGCGGCTTCGTATGGCGCGACGCCGGCAATGAGCTCGTAAACCGTGCTTGCCGCGGCATAGACGTCGATCGCCGGCGACATACGCAAAGCGCGCAGATCGGGAATATCGTCGGTGAGCATCTCGGGCGGGGCATAGGCAACCGTCGCGCGACGCAGCGTGGCATAGCGCTCGGTAAAGGATGCCTTGCCGCCGGTACCGGCCACGGCCGACGCAGGCTCAAGCGCCAGCGACGAGCCAAAGTCGATCAGGCACAGGTCAAAGGTGCCCTCGGCAAGCTGCCGGTCAAGCGGTAGACGCGCCGTGCGCACCATAATATTAGCGGGCGAGATATCGCGATGGACAAAGCCCTCACCCACCAGGCTCATACGGCAGAGCAGATCGAACAGGTCGCGACCCAGACGCGCCGCCACAAGCGGCGACAGGCGTCCGGCATCGTCCACGGCGAGTCGCGAACGCAAGCGGGCAAGCGTCTCGCCCTCGACCCATTCCATGACAATTGCAGGCACACCGTCGACCTCGCCCCAGCCATAGAGGCGGGGAAAGCCCTTAAGGCCCGAAAGGGCGCGATGGCATTCGTATTCCTCGCGAAACGCCGCCTTGAACTTGGCGACCAGCGCCTCGTGAGCGGCATCGTCGTCAAACTCATCGCGCGTCGGCAAGATGAGCTGCTTGAGTGCCACGGCCTCGCCTTGGGCGTTGACGGCACGCGTCACGCGGCCGATACCGCCACGGCGCATGGTGGCATCGTCGGCAAACAGCATCGTAAAACGACGCAGATAGGCAGGCAGTTCGTCCTGACCGAGCGCAATGGCCGGCTCAAACCCGTAGACACGCGCCAGGCGCAGGGCGACCATGGGATCGCGACCGAGCGATTGTGGTGTGGTGGATGCAAGATCGGTCATCATAGGGCAAGCGCCGCCACGTTATTGTTGAAGTTACCGAGCGCGACGTCATCATCGCCGTAATGGCCGACCCATTGGCATAGGTTGGTGTAACAGCCCCACAGATTGGCATACTGCTGATACCACTTTGACCGGGGCGAGAATGTCTGACGACCGAACTCGGCTCGAATGACAAACATCTCCCCGACCAGGCTGTCGCA
The DNA here is from genome assembly GCA_031295725.1 of Collinsella sp. Taxonomy (GTDB): domain Bacteria; phylum Actinomycetota; class Coriobacteriia; order Coriobacteriales; family Coriobacteriaceae; genus Collinsella. The sequence goes on along the minus strand of JAUMNV010000153.1, from coordinate 1,862 downwards.
CGGCCTGGGATCTCCCGTAGAGTTATAGGTCGAGACCACGTCATTGGCACGAGAAACATAGCCGTCGAGCATGTTGTACTTGGTCACAAGCCAACTGTGAATGCTCTCTTCCTCAGCAGCGGAAAGGCCGCCGGAGTTTGCATCGTTGTCAGTGTTGCCGCCCGTCGAGCCGCCGTTTCCAGGCCCTCCGGTAGAGGAACCCGACCCAGAGCCGCCGCCCGAACTCGATGAATCCGAGCCGGAGCCAGAAGTATCCGAGCTACCGGGCTTTCCGGACTGCTGGGCGTCCTGCTCCTTTTGCTGCTCGACCTTATTCACCGTTGCCGCCACGCTATTGTTGGACAAACGATCGATGATCTTGGTGTTGGTGAGCACGATGGTTTTGCCATTGGCAAGCGTGACTTCGTTGTCCGGGGCCTCGGCGCCGTCCGCATCGTCGGTGCCAAACACAATATGCCCGACCACACTTGCCCAAGCATATCCAGTCGTGGTGCCCAGATCGCTTTTGACCTCATGCCCCACGCGCGGTTCGCGTGCGGCATGCGCCTGCATCATGGACGGCACGGTCATGCCATAGGCAGAAACGCCAGCTATGACCAGCACCAGCGAGCACGATAGCAGTGCGTACGCCCGCGGCGCCAAGCCCAGTCGGCGTCGTATGCGCACCGCGGCGCCGCGCTTTGTCTGAGTGCCACCGGGCCGCATGCGTTCTCCTCCAACAAAAACACGCCGCTCGGGAGCGGCGCATTCATTCGAATCCATATTTGAGTGTATCAGCGAACCAAAAAGGTTGCGCAACGAATGGACAAATTAAGGATGCGAGCGGAAGCATCCATGCGATAAGCGGATACGAAGCATCTTTGTTGCACAACAAACTCACAGTCGCACGGGGAAATTATGACTACCCCGTGCGTCGCGAGGAAAACATACGGCAGGAGCAGGCTCGCCACCTAAATCGCGCGGCGGGCCTCGATGGCGCGGCCAAGCGTAAGCTCGTCGGCATACTCCAAGTCGCCGCCCACGGGAAGGCCGCTTGCCAGACGCGACACCTCGACGCCCAACGGCTTGATGGTACGGGCCAGATAGCTCGCCGTGGTCTCGCCCTCAATATTGGGGTTGGTGGCGATGATGACCTCGTGGATGTCCTCGTGGCCCAAGCGTGCCAGCAGCTCTCGAATGTGCAGCTGCTCGGGGCCAATCTTGTCCATGGGACTGATCACGCCGCCCAATACGTGGTAGAGGCCGTGGTAGCTGCCCGTGCGCTCGATCGCCTGGACATCGCGCGGCTCGCCCACCACGCAAATGCGAGTGGTATCGCGCATCGGGTCCTGGCAGATGGAGCACTCGTCGGCCGTGGCGTAGTTAAAGCAGCGGCTGCAAAAGTGGACCTCCTGCTTGACCTCCAGGATGGCCTCGGCCAGGCGGCGCGCCTCCTCGGCGTCGGCCTCCAACAGGTAATAGGCGATGCGCTGGGCCGACTTGGGACCAATGCCCGGCAGACGGCCCAGCTCATCGAGCAGTTTTTGCAGACTGTGGTTGGCACTCATATATATGCGTGTCTTAGAACGGCATGCCCGGGATGTTGAGGCCGCCGGTGATGGCGCCCATCTGCTTGTTGGCGAGCTCGTTGACGCCGCGGACGGCCTCGTTGACGGCAGCCATGATCATATCCTGCAGCATATCGACGTCCTCGGGATCGAGCGCATCGGGATCGATGGTGAGGTTGACGAGCTCCATCTCGCCGTTAACGGTCACCTTGACCATGCCGCCGCCGGCAGAGGCGTCGACGGTCTGGGACTTGAGGTTCTCCTGCGCGGCGGCAAGCTGCTCCTGCATCTTGCGAGCCTGCTTCATCATCTGCT
>JAUMNV010000092.1 GCA_031295725.1 Collinsella sp. | reverse complement strand
CCTGAGCATATTTGGCAATGGTGAGCTTGGCCGAGATGGTGTCGATGGCGTCGACGACGTAGTCGAGCTTGCCGTCCGTCTGCTCCAAAACGCTCGCGAAGAAATCATCGATGTTGTCGCTCAGCAGGTATTCGGTGCGCTTGATGACGGTAGCGGTAGGGTTGATGTCGTGAATCATAGCCTCCATGACGTCGACTTTGCGCTTGCCGACGGTGCTGTGAAAGGCGATGGCCTGGCGATTGATATTGCTGGGCGCGATGATGTCCTTATCCAGAATGACGAAATGACCGATGCCGCCGCGGGCGAGTGCCTCGCAGCAGTTGGAGCCCACGCCTCCGCAGCCGAGCACTAGCACCGTAGCATCGGCGAGCTTATCGAGTGCCTCGCGGCCCATGATAATCTCGAGCTTGGTGTCGCGTGTCTCGATGGGAGTTGCGGCTGTGGTTTCGGTCATAGATATCCTCCGATGGGGAAGCGAATCGTGTTTTAGCTATCGCCATTATAGGTAATCGCCCATAGGTTGCGATGGCGTTTGCTTTGATGTGGTTTGAAGCATTGCGATTAGATAGTTAGACAAACATCTAAATATTGAGTATAGTGTGCACGTCATGAGAGATGATGAGAGGAGGTCTTATGCCGGGAGAGGGTTTTAAGGCGCTTGCCGATCCAACGCGACGGCGCATTTTGGAGTTGCTGCGCGAGGGCAATTGCACGGCGGGGGAGCTTGCCGAGCATTTTGACATCAGCAAGCCGTCATTGAGCCATCACTTGGCGACGCTCAAAAACGCCGGGTTGGTGACCGACGAGCGCCATGGCCAAAACATCGTATACAGCTTAAACACCACCGTCATGCAGGATTTAATTGGCTGGTTTATGGGCTTTACAAACACTGAAGGTGATAAGGATGAATAACGAAAACAAGGGCATTCACCCCACGGGGGTATCGTCGCGCGTGTGGATTGCGCTGGTCGCTCTGTGCGTCGCCAATGTCGTAGCGCACCTCATGGTGATGCCGAGCTTGCCTGCGCAGATTCCCACGCACTGGGGCGCGAACGGCGCCGTCGACGGTTGGGGTCCTAGCTGGATGGCCTCTGCGCTCGGTGTGCTGCCTCTGGCGCTTCTCGCAATGTTCTGCGTGGTGCCGCGCATCGACCCCAAAGGTGAGGCATATCGAACCTCGGGCAAGTTCTACCAGGGCTTCGTAATCGCCTTCACCTTGTTCATGTGCGCCATAAGCTGGCTGGGAGAGCTTACGGTCTGGGGCGTGGTGCCGGCGGTCGGTTCGGTTAACGTGCTGATTTCCGGTGTTGTCGGTTTGCTGTTCATCGGCGCAGGCAACTACTTGCCGCGTGTGAAGCAGAACTATACGCTCGGTATCAAGACACCTTGGGCGCTTGCCGATCCCGAGAACTGGCGCCGTACGCAGCGTTTTGGCGGCGCCTGCTTTATGGTGCTGGGTATTGGCCTGATTGTGATGGGCGTGGCAGGCAGCGTGCTTTCGAGTGAAGTCGTCGCCGCGGTGATTGCGGTTCTGGCGTTTGGTTCGGTTGGAGCCGTCTACGTCTACTCGTATCTGTTGTGGCGCAAATCGCAGCGAGCCGCTCGTTAAGGTTGCGGAAAACTAGCGTACGCAGTTCATAGTATGTTCCGGGGGACTTTTCCCAGGTAGTATTAGGGGGTGTGGGCAACCATGCCCCTTTTTATTAGAACGCGCGAACTGCCTCTCCGCTTTTTCCAAAACGGAGAGGGGGAGAAGATTTCCGCAGCTAGATAAGGAGAAATGACTGTGGCGGAGTTCATTTATCAGATGTATCAGGCTCGCAAGGCCCATGGCGACAAGGTAATCCTTGACGACGTGACCCTGAGCTTCTACCCCGGTGCCAAGATCGGCGTCGTGGGTCCCAACGGCATGGGTAAGTCGACCCTGCTCAAGATTATGGCCGGCATCGAGGAGGTCTCCAACGGCGATGCCAGGCTCACTCCCGGCTACACTGTGGGCATCCTGCAGCAGGAGCCGCCGCTCGACGACGACAAGACCGTCATCGAGAACGTGCGCATGGCGTTTGGCGATATGATCGCCAAGGTCGATCGCTTCAATAAGATCGGCGAGGAGATGTGCGACCCGGATTGCGACATGGACGCCCTCATGGCCGAGATGGGCAAGCTCCAGGACGAGATCGACGCCGCTGACGGCTGGGATATCGATTCCAAGCTCGGCCAGGCCATGGACGCCCTGCAGCTGCCCGATTCCGACATGCCGGTCAACGTGCTTTCCGGCGGCGAGCGCCGTCGTGTTGCCCTGTGCAAGCTGCTGCTCGAGGCTCCCGACCTGCTGCTGCTCGACGAGCCCACGAACCACCTGGACGCCGAGTCGATCCTGTGGCTCGAGCACTTCCTGCATAACTATCAGGGCGCGGTGCTTGCCGTCACACACGATCGCTACTTCCTGGATAACGTTGCCGAGTGGATCTGCGAGGTCGACCGCGGTCACCTTTATCCCTACAAGGGCAACTACTCCACGTATCTGGAGACCAAGGCCGCGCGTATCGAGGCGCAGGGCAACCGTGACGCCAAGCTCGCCAAGCGCATGGAGGCCGAGCTCGAGTGGGTACGCAGTTCACCCAAGGCTCGCCAGGCCAAGAACAAGGCTCGTCTGGCTCGCTACGAGGAGATGGAGGCCGAGGCCCGCGCAAGCCAGAAGCTCGACTGGACCGATATCCGCATCCCTGTGGGCCCGCGTCTGGGCAACAAGGTGCTCGAGGCCCATCACCTGCACAAGGAGTTCGACGGTCGCGTGCTCATCGATGACCTTTCGTTCACCCTGCCGCGCAACGGCATCGTGGGCGTGATCGGCCCCAACGGTGTCGGTAAGACCACGCTGTTCAAGACGATTGTGGGTCTGGAGCCGCTGACTTCGGGCGAGCTCGAGGTGGGCGAGACCGTCAAGATTAGCTACGTTGATCAGAACCGCTCCGGCATCGACCCCGACAAGAACCTGTGGGAGGTCGTCTCGGACGGCCTGGACCACATGATGGTCGGCGAGACCGAGGTCCCGAGCCGCGCCTATGTGGCGAGCTTTGGCTTTAAGGGCCAGGACCAGCAGAAGCGCGCTGGCGTACTCTCCGGTGGCGAGCGCAACCGTCTGAACCTGGCACTCACGCTCAAGCAGGGCGGCAACCTGCTGCTCCTCGACGAGCCCACGAACGACCTCGACGTCGAGACGCTGTCCTCGCTCGAGGCGGCGCTGCTCGAGTTCCCGGGCTGCTCGGTGGTCATTAGCCACGACCGTATGTTCCTGGACCGCGTCGCCACGCACATTCTGGCGTGGGAGGGCACCGACGAGAATCCGGGCAACTGGTATTGGTTCGAGGGTAATTTCGAGGCCTATCAGGCCAACCGCATCGAGCGCCTGGGCGAGGACGCGGCCCAGCCGCATCGTATTCACCGTAAGCTGACGCGCGACTAGTAGCAAGTAGAAAGGCCGCCACCAAGGGCGGCCTTTCTTGTAGCAATTGCACTGCAGCTATGCCCTGGCTGCTGGTTTGATTCATAATCAAAGTTATCTCTTTGGGATTAAAGCCCGTTTTTGCTATGAGCGATTTTCTAATTCCGTTTAAAACGTAAAGACGCATTGGGTTGCAAGGACATAAGCAAATCGAATTGAAATATAACCAGTGCTGTAACGTTACAAAAAAGATTATAGAATAGGAGTACCTTATAAGTCGCTTCTCTAGAAAGAAGAACATATGCTTTCGCGTCGTCGTTTTCTGCAACTTGTCGCGTCTTCAATTGTCGCCTTAGCCGCACGTCCGAAAGAGGTTTTTGCTTCGACGGGCAATATTGATGGTGAGCAGATACAATTTACTTCTGAAATTGCGCAAGAGCTTGCCGATAAATATATAAAGGGACTCCTCGGCTATTCGTATACGCCTTCTGACCCTATTCCTTTTGTAGATGTTGATGGGTCCCCGCTTGGTTACATTGTTCCGGTTGTGACATCCAATAGAGCCGCGGGCTATTTGGTTTTAGATGCTTCAGATGATGAAATACTTACGGGATATCGTTTTGGAGACGGCTTAGTCAGCCCTATGGATCGGGGAGGAGATCTTGGTGTCGAGTCTTATTCTTTCAATAACCCAGTCGTAATGATCAATCCATTCGAATTCGGCGTGCAATCTTTGGACGGTTCAATAACAACAAATTGCGGAAGAACAATCCCGGCTGTTTCCATAGAAGGACGGCCTGTCGTTTTATCGAATAAACCTTCAAGCTGGAACGATGTTGTAATTTACGCAACTCAAATGCAGGATTACACAGTATCTGGATTTCGTTCCATTTCTCAGTTTATGTCATATGATGAAAGCGAGATTAAGAGGCTTACCGCCCACTATGCTTGTATGGTGACAGCTTTTTCGAACGTTGCGGAACTGTATGGCATTGCCAATTTATATAGCGACCCTTCGCAATATATGCAGATATGGAGTTACACCAATACCCATGCTCTTTCCGATGAAGAACAGACTGTTCCCGGCGTTGTTTTGGGTGGAACGCCGATATCAACCTGTGCAACGGGGTTTACAAATTACTGCGCAAGCAGAGGAAGTACTCTTATCGCCCGCACTGTCTCCTCTCCGGCTATCGCGAGCATTCAAAATGAGATTAACTCTAATAGACCGAATGTTTTACATGCGAGTTTGTACAACGGATCAGCCCATTCTGTAACAGCGGAGGCTTACGCCACACTTACTGGTAAGAAAACTGGAGAGACAAGGCAGATGATTGGCATAGCGGACGGCTGGAATTCATCTTTATCCTTCCTGAAGTATGATCAGAGCTATTATGCGTGGACTTATGGAACGACTTTTTCGAAGTAGGGCGATTCGTCTAGCCCTGTCTTTGGTGCTGATGGCTTCATTGGTGGGCTGTTCAACAAAGGAAGAGATATCGCGCGGAGGTTCCGGAGAAGTGACTGCGACAGACTCAGGTTCATTAGAAATAGCTGGCGGGCATGCCGATGTGATGTTACAAGGAAAAGGCGTGCTTAGGTCGGTTGATGCTGAAGACGCTGTCTGCTCAATAGAGGATTTAAAGACAGGTGAAACTGCACCGTACCGAGTCTCAGATAATGCTGCGAATATGATTGAGTCGATACCGACTGGAGCGCAGGTTTCTTTTAGATACTTTGCTCCGCAACTTGAGGATGAGCTTGCTTCTCTGGTGTCTATATGCACCGATGACAACTAAAAGGCCTGAATTCAAA
>JAUMNV010000047.1 GCA_031295725.1 Collinsella sp. | reverse complement strand
AACCCGGAAGCTAAGCCCCATCGCGCCGAGAGTACTGCGGGGTCAGCCCGTGGGAGGCCAGGGCGCCGCTGACCGGTGGACGGCACCGAGCCGTACGCTTGAACTGAGAAGGGGGAGGCCTCGCGGCCTCCCCCTTTTTTGCGTTTACGGGCTTTTGTCTCACATAGTAGCTGTGTTTTATAACCCTCGTTTGTCGCATCTTCTGCGAACGGGCTACAATAACTTAGTCTGTGCGATATGGAGGTGAACATGGCTGAAGCTGGTATCGGCGTTGATATCGTCGAGATTTCCCGCATGAAATCAATTCTTGAAAAGACGCCGTCGTTTGCTCGGCGTGTGTTTACCGAAGAAGAGCGTGCGTATTGCGATGCATCATCGCGTCCCGCTGCTCACTATGCGAGCCGCTTTGCTTCGCGCGAGGCGGTACTTAAAGCTCTCGGCACGGGTTTTAGTCAAGGCGTGGGTCGCAAGGATGTTTCGGTTACGCGTGATAAACTCGGCAAACCGAAGGCGCTGCTTTCGGGCCGTGCTCTCGAGATCGCTCAAGAACTGGGTGTTGTTGAAGTCGCTCTTTCCATTACGCTTACAGGAGACTTGGCCGTTGCGAATGCCATCGCGATTACCGAAGATGCTCGGCCTAAGCCAAAAGAGGAAAAGGTGAGCACCAAGAAACGCGTAGCGCAGACATTTAAAGAGGCTCGCTCTGTTTTAGATGAGCTTGAGCAGCTGCAGAATTCAGCATTGACGGAGCACCTGGGCGATGCTTCGCAAGATACGCTAGGAGCATAGATGAAACCGGTTTTGAGTACCGAAGAAGTCGTTCGTCTCGAGGATATCATCGAACGCGAAGGGACTTCGAAGGCCGAGCTTATGGAGCTAGCGGGTGAGTTTGCCGCCAACGAGGTCTTGAAGCTCAATCCCGATCGGGTTCTCTTTCTGGTCGGTTTTGGTAATAATGGCGGCGACGGTTGGGTTGCCGCCGATATTCTGAGCCATAAGGGTGTGGACGTCGATATCGTTTCTCCGGTTGAGCCGGATGAGATTCCTGCTGCTCTGGCACGTCATGTTGCTCGTCGTACTGCCGGCCGCGATGTGCACGTTTGCGTCGGCCCCTCGCGTGACGAACTCGAGGTTTTGATCGATAAGGCCGATGTTGTTGTCGATGCCATATTTGGTACCGGTTTCCACGGGAATCTGCGTGCGCCGTTCTCCATCTGGATTCCTACGGTCAATGAATGCGCCGATTGTGTCGTATCCATTGATGTCCCCTCGGGCCTGAATGCCGAGACGGGCGTTGTTGATGACGACTGCATTCGTGCCGAGCATACGGTGACGATGATTGCGCCCAAGATTGGTTTGTATAGCGCTGATGGCCCTGAGTATGCTGGCGATTTGATCTGCGGCAATCTTTACGACCGTCTTGACGAGGTCATCGATGATGTCGACCACGCCGCCGAGATTGTCGAGCCCGGTGACTTAGTTGATTACTTTGCTCCACTACCTACGAATATCGATAAGTATTCCCGTGGCTCTGTGCTTATTGTCGCCGGATCTGCACAATATCCTGGTGCTGCCATTATGGCGGCCAAGTCTGCAGCTCGCGCGGGTGCTGGTTACGTGGCAGTCGCGGCTCCTGACGCCTGCGCTAATCTTATTCGCATGGCACTTCCTTCGATTCCCGTCTTTGCTATTCCGTCTGATTCCCGCGGCTCCTTTGGCGCCGCTGCGCGCATGACGGTGTGCGAGATTGCAAAGAAGTACAGCTGCGTACTGTGCGGTCCCGGTATGACGACGTCTGCCGGCGCTATGCAGGTGGTTTCGGGCTTGCTCGAGCTTGATGTACCGCTTATTTTGGATGCCGATGCACTCAACTGCCTTGCTAAGATTGCCATTGACGGTATTGATAGTAACCCCGAGATGTATCGTCGCGAGCAGCCGTTGGTTATGACGCCGCACTATCGTGAGCTTTCGCGTCTGGTTGCCGGTGACGAGGTGAACGACCTTGGTACCGCGATTGCGGCCGCGCAGAAGGTTGTCTGGGCTGCAGGCTCCGACAACCTGGTTGTCATTGCCAAGGGGCCGACGACGGCTATCTGTGGCGTTGAGCGTGTGCTGCTGCCGCTCTCGGGTCCGGCTTCTCTGGCAACTGCCGGTTCGGGTGATGTTCTCGCGGGTATTTTGGCCGGCACGCTTGCCACCATGCGCGACGAGATGGATCGTTGGGAGTTGCTGTATTCGTACGCCGTCGCACTTCACAGCTACGCCGGTTTTGCCGCGGCGACGGAGTATGGTGAGAAGAGCGTCATCGCGACCGATCTTATCGACTTGATTGGTCCTGCCATGGAGCTGGCAGCAAAGGATGCGCTCGAAGATCTGGGAATCATGGACGAAGGGTCGGATGACTAATCATGAATAAAGCCGATTTGACGCGCTGGTCCTGGGTCGAGATCGACCGCGGGGCGCTCCGCCGCAACACGAGGGCCTATAAGAACTTGCTGAATCCACGTCAGCGCCTGTGCTGCGTGGTCAAGGCCGATGCTTATGGTCATGGAGCTGTTGAGTGCGCCAAGATCATGTATTCGGCCGGTGCCGACATGTTTGCCGTGGCGACGGTTAACGAGGGCGTTGAGCTCCGACAGGGCGGGATTACGAAACCCATCCTCATCCTAAGCGAGCCGCCTATCGAGGCCATTCCGACGTTGCTCGAGTTTGATATCATGCCCTCGGTCTATACGTCTGACTTTGCTCTTGCGTATGGTGAATGTGCGGTCGCGGCGGGCAAGGTGGGCAAGTATCATCTCGCCATCGAGACAGGTATGAATCGTATCGGCGTACACTACACACAGGTGCTCGACTTTGTCCGCGGTATTAATTTCCATCGCGGTATTCAGTGCGACGGCGTATTTACGCACTTCGCCACGGCCGATGAACCTTCGGGCTGGGACTACAAGCTGCAGTGTCAGCGCTTTACCGAGGCCGTTCAAGCCATTAAGGATGCGGGTTTTGAGTGCGGTATCGTGCACTGCGCCAACACGCCGTCCTCGATGCTCGACCCCTCGATGCATTTTGATATGATTCGCGCCGGCGTTGGCTTGTATGGCATGCAGCCGTGCGAGCTGAGTGGCCGCGTGATGCAGCTTGATCCCGTTATGAGCGTCCATGTGCGCGTGACGCGCGTGGCACACCCTGCGATGGGTGAGGGCGTGGGCTACGGTTTTACCTACCGCGTACCGCGCACGCGCGTTCAGATCTGCACGCTGCCGATCGGTTATGCCGACGGCCTATCGCGTACGCTTTCCAATCGTATGGATGTGCTGTATCGCGGCGAGCGCGTGCATCAGGTTGGCAATATCTGCATGGACCAGTTTATGGTCGCCATTCAGTCCAACCCGGCACACGAGATTCCCGAGGCCGAGTATGGTGACGAGATGATTATTGTCGGCCGCGATGGCGATGCCGAGATCACTATGGACGAGATGGCCCGACTGCGCGGAACGATTAACTACGAGGTCGCCTGCGGCTTTGGCATGCGCCTCGACAAGGTCTACGTGTAGGAGTCGCCATGGGCGTCATGCACATCCCTGGCCATACCCATCAGGCACCACGTGAGGTCGCACTCGAGGAAATTGAGGCCGTTCTGGGCGATTGTCACCTCTGCCAGCTCTACCAGTCGCGTCACAATATCGTGTTTGGCGTGGGAAACCCCCGCGCTCGTGTGATGTTTATTGGCGAGGCGCCGGGCCGCAATGAGGATTTGCAGGGCGAGCCCTTTGTGGGGGCGGCAGGCGAGGACCTCAACGGCATTTTGTCGCTGGCGGGGCTCAAACGCGAAGACGTCTACATTGCCAATGTGCTTAAGTGCCGCCCGCCGGGAAACCGCAATCCGCGTCCCGAGGAGGTGCTGGCTTGCTCGCCGTTTTTGCGTGAGCAGATTCGAAGCATCTGGCCCGATATTATCGTGACGCTCGGCAACCCTGCGACGCACTTTGTGCTTAAGACCGAGATTGGCATTACTAAGCTGCGCGGCAGGTTCCACCAGATGGGGCATTTTGTAGTAATGCCCACTTTCCATCCGGCAGCAGCGCTGCGCAATCCGGCGTGGCAGGAGCTGTTGGAGGAAGACTTTAAGATGCTGGGCGACTATCTGGAGCGACATCCCGCACCAGAGGACGCCTCGGAATAATAAGGAGCATATATGTCCCTGGAGCGCCTGGGGGTAGGTACTTACAAAACGACTTGCGCTGCCGATACGGAGTACTTTGGCGAGCTAATTGCACCGTGCCTTGAGGACGGCGATGTGCTCATCCTGACCGGCGGCCTGGGAGTGGGCAAAACTCACTTTACCAAGGGCGTCTCGCGCGGGCTGGGCGATGAGCATATGGTTACGAGCCCTACGTTTGCGCTCATGGCCGTTCACGATCAAGGTCGTATTCCGCTGTTTCACTTTGATCTATACCGCCTGGAGCATGCCTACGAGCTCGAGGATACGGGCATTTTCGATGTGCTGGGCTATGAGGGTGCTTGCCTGCTGGAATGGGGCGAACAATTCCAGGACGAGCTGACGGATGAGTATCTTTCGGTGACGCTCAAGCGTGATGAGGGCGACAGCGATGTGCGAACGATAACGCTTGAGGCGCACGGTGACCGCGCAATGGAGCTTTCCCATTTGATTGATAAGGCTGTACAAGATGAGCTTGCATAACGACAACGCGCTGGTGGTGGCGCTCGATACCTCGACCGACATGCTTGCCTGCGCGGCAAGCTGGATTGATGGGCAGACGGGCGAGACGAAGCTCGTGAGTGGCGACCACATGTGTCGCCGTCACGC
>JAUMNV010000013.1 GCA_031295725.1 Collinsella sp. | reverse complement strand
ATGACGTCGCGCCGGTGTCGGGGAAATCACCGGGTTGACGCGCCGCTATAAACTAAGCAGCGAGAGCCATAGGCTCAAAAGAAGAGTTGTTGTCAATTCAATTTGACGGTACCCCTGTTTAACGAGGCGAGGAGACCTCGGCTTGCTTCCTCTCTCAGAGCTATCGTGTCGAAACCAGTCGCCCCCGAATGTTGGGAAAGTCTGGATGGTATCGGACCTGCAAACACCCGATAACCGTCGACTTTTCAAGGAACATGCAGGGCGAGCCCCACTGTGTGGAGTGTTATCTTACCACGTTCTGAAAGCGGACAGCTGTTCTATGCACGAGCTGTGAAGACCCCAATGTGCGCCGTACTTCGCACTTTTGCTACCGATCGCGTAACGTATATTTTCGCCAAGCAAAATGACCCATCGAAAGGACCGTTATGGATACCAAGCAGCAACTCATCAACGCCCTCGCAGGCCTGGGCTCAACCATTACCGAAGCTATGGATGTCATCGAAGGCTTTGTCCCCTGCGGACATCCCGCCCTCACGGTTTCGAACGCCCTTGTTGCGCTGGACGCTGACGATGATGTAGCTCTCGCCCAGCAGCTTGAGACCGTCGAGGGCTTTATCGACCACGTGAGTGAGAACCGCGGCGTGGCCGCCTACCACGGCATCGAGGTCGAGCTCGCAGGTCCCAAAGCCGACCTGCTCACAGCAATCCGCGAGGTAGGCGCCCTTATGCAGACTGCAGGCGTCAAGAACACCCAGGTCAACGAGTGGGTCTACCGCAGCTTAGCCGCGCTCAACAGCTCCGAAGAAAAGGCAGCCGAGCAGCTCGCAGAAAGTCCCACCATTAAGGCCGAGCTTTTGTAAATAGCAGACGCGGGTCCCTTGGCGCATCGTCGTCCAAGAGGCCCGCAAACAGTTCGCGTCAACCGATAGCCGCGCCGCCGCGTTCGGCCAAAGCAAGAATCGGCATCATTTGACGAGGTGTCTTTGCTGCAAGATCGGCATGTTCGAGCAGTTTACGATCGTTAGTCACCAAGTAATCAACCTGTACGCGCTTGCATGCGGCGAGTACCAAGTTGTCCTCGTAATCGCGATGGAGCGCTAAGTATTTGTCGGCCAGCCAAAGGTCCGACGCATCTGCACCCACGGCCGTGGCGTTTTCGGTCATGTTCCGAACAAACGCCAGCGCCGCATCGCCAATTGCACGGGCAGATGCCTCGTCGAGTGCTCCCCCGCTGGCAAGAACGCTACGCTTCAGCTCGTGTTGGACAACGTACAGCACATCCTTAGCGATATGCACCGGGAAGAACAGCAACGCCCCCGTCTCCGTCGCCTGCCCAATAAACGCACGCGCGGCAAGCGACTCGGCATGGTCGACGCAAAACGAATCAACCCATACGTTGGCGTCCACCATAATCTTGAGAGGCGCCCCACTCACTGGATCATCCCCTTTTGGCGATAATGCTCATCCATGGCTTCGGAATAGATTGTGTCCCAACCGCGATCGCCGGATACGGGCGACATAGCGATGCCCAGGTCCGCGTAAAGCTGATCCGCCGCCGCCCATGATGCGGCGAACGGCGCATCGGGCGCGACGGTCTGCTGCCGGTCATCGACGGCCGCAAGCACCTCCTCGCACTGCCCGCCACCCTGCGCGACCTTGGCCACCACCTTTTTGATGAGCTCGGGCAGCGAGGCGCCCGAAAGCCGCAGCGCCCCCTCGGCACGGTTCTTAACCTGGCGATCCACGCGAACGTTCACCTGCGCCATGCCGCTAACAGCACCCACGTTGATCCCGCTCCCTTCAATTGCTAGCACCGCTAGCAATACTATATAGAGAAGCTAGCAAATAATCAAACGCAAAAGGCCTGCGCCCGGACGGCACCGATGCCGTCTGGGCGCAGGCCAGATAACGTGGGCGAACACGTCTGCTAGCGCAGGTACGCCTTCGCGTTACTCAGGCTGTAGGCGATTGTTGAGCCGTTGTGCAGCAGTGACGACGTCTGCGGAGTGATCATGCCGGTAATACCCAATGCCAACAGCGCTGAGTTGGTGAGCATCACCTTGGAATACGAGCTCGTCAGACGGTCGATAAGCCCCTGACTCATGCGGCGCAGACGCACGATCGCGGCCAGATCCGTATCGGTCAGGATGATATCGGCGACCTCCTTGGCGATGTCGCTTCCGCCACCCATCGCCAGGCCCACGTCGGCCAAACCGAGCGCCGGCGAATCGTTGACGCCGTCGCCCACCATGGCAACGTGGCGCCCCTCGCCCTTAATGCGATCCACGTAGGCGTACTTGTCCTCGGGCAACAGCTCGGCCTTAAACTCGTCGACACCTGCCTCGCGAGCAATGCGCTGGGCCGTGCGCTCCGAGTCGCCCGTGAGCATGACCACGTGCTTAACGCCCAACGCATGCAGGTCGGCGATAGCCTCGCGGACCCCGGGCTTGAGCGGATCCTCGATACCGAGCACGCCCACAACGGTGCCGTCGACCGCCAGATACAGCGGCGACAGGCCCTGCATCTGGGACTCGATTTGCTCCTTAATGTCGGACTCGAGCTGCGCGCTCTCATCCTCAAACACAAAGTGTGCCGAGCCGATAATCGCGCGACGTCCCTCGATGGACGAGGCAATGCCGTGTGCCACGATGTACTCGACCGCAGCATGGCGCTCGCGGTGCTCGAGCCCACGCTCGCGAGCAGCGTTGACGACGGCGCGTGCCACCGGATGCGGGAAATGCTCCTCCAAGCAAGCGGAAAGGCGCAGGACCTCGTCCTCGCTCCAGCCGTCGGTCGTCAGCACGCAGGCAAGGCGCGGCTGTGCCTCGGTGAGCGTGCCGGTCTTATCAAACACAATGGTGTCGGCCTTGGCAAACGACTCAAAGTACTTGGCGCCCTTGACCATGACGCCCATCTTGGCGGCATCGCTCATGGCAGTCATGACGGCGACGGAACCCGTGAGCTTGAGTGCGCACGAGTAGTCGACCATCAGTGCCGCTGAGGTCTTGATGAGGCTGCGGGTGGTAAGCGCAACCAGACCCGCGAGCAGGAAGTTCCACGGGACGATCTTGTTGGCGAGGTCTTCCATGTGCGACTGGCCCTCGGACTTGAGCGAGTCGGCCGTCTGCACGAGTGAGACGATTGAGCGCAGTTTGGTTTGCGCCGTATTGGCGCGCACGCGCACCAAGATGCTGCCGTCTTCCACGACGGTTCCGGCGAACACGTCGTCGCCCGCGCTGCGCTCAACGGCAAGCGGCTCGCCGGTCAGGGTCGCCTGGTTAACCATGGCGCTCCCCTGCTCGACCACGCCGTCGATGCAGATAGACATGCCAGTGCGCACGGCGACCAAGTCGCCGGGCTCAAGCTCGGTGGCGGTAACGCTTACCTCGGTGTCGCCGACGACCTTTTGCGCCTTGTCGGGCACATCGAGCAGCGAGTTGATGAGCTCGTTTTCGCTCATGGCGCGGGTGTAGTCCTCGAGCAGCTCGCCCACGTTGAGCAGGAACATCGTCTGGCCCGCGGTATCGACATCACGCTTGACGAACGAAATGCCGATGGCCGAAGCGTCGAGCACAGGAACTGTCAGGCGCGGCTGCGCCAGCTCATGAAGGGCAGCGCGCAAAAATGCCATGTAACCGGCCACGACAAATACCGCACGCAAAGGCGTCGGCAAGAACCAGCGGCGCGCGTAGTGGGCGCCGATAAGTGTGGCAAGATCCATGACGAGTTTGTGCTTGCGCGGCTCGAGTTGCATCACGTAACCCGTCTTTGCGTCGGCAATGGCCTGGGCATCGAGCGCACCCAAGGCGTCGAGCACGCTTGCGCGGCGCGGCTCGTCGTACTCCAGCGCCATTTGGCCAATGCGGCCGTACACGCGCACCTTGTGCACGCCGTCGATATCGCCGCTGAGCTTAAGAAGTGCATCGAGATCGCTCTCTGGCACAGGACCCGCCAATTGAAGACGGGTCCTGCCGGGGATCTCGCTAATAATCGAGAATCTCATAGTTTGTGCCTAGGAGCGCTACTCGGCTGCCTCGTCAGCAGCGGCCTCGCTCTGGGTGATGTAGGCAGCCTCGGCAACCATGTCATCGACATTAGCCTTGGCCTGCTCGACCATGTCCTGGTAGCAGTTCTTGACGCGCATACCGCACGCGATGCCCTGCACGCAGGCGTTCTTTACCGGAGCGCTGGTGAGCAGCTTGATGCCGGCCGTACCAAGCAGAAAACCGCCACCGACAAGCAGGGTATTGAACGTCGACTTCTTCATGTTGCTTCTCCCTTTTGCCGCATTGGACGCGGCACGGTGCCTCAGCACCCGAGTAAACAAGTTTGCTCGAGCACACTTTTGAGACTAGTTTAGTATAATTATTTGGTCAACAACGGCTAACTTTTTGGAAACTATGGGGGTGAACTCAATATGACAAAGGGACTGTCCCTTTGTCACACTCCTACAGCTGCCAGGCCGCCGCCTCCTTTTGCAGCGCAACCATGCGGGCGAATTCTCCACCTGCCGCCTTGAGCTGCGCCGGGGTGCCCTGTTCGGCAACCACGCCATTCTTGAGCACAACGATTTTGTCGGCATTTTCCACCGTACGCATACGGTGGGCAATAACGATAACCGTCTTACCTGCAAGCAGACGGGAGAGTGCCTGTTGCACCACGGTCTCGTTCTCCACATCCAAGCTTGCCGTCGCCTCGTCCAACAGCACGATGGGCGCGTCTTTGAGCAGTGCGCGGGCGATGGAGATGCGCTGGCGCTCGCCGCCGGAGAGTTTGGAGCCGTTCTCTCCAATCATAGTGTCATAGCCCTGCGGCATGCGGTTCACGAACTCGTCACAGTTGGCGGCACGCGCGGCTGCAAGCACTTCCTCATCGGTGGCATCACGACGCCCGAGGCGGATGTTTCCCATCACCGTGTCGTCAAAGAGCAGCACGTCTTGGAACACAATGGCGTAGTCGCGCAGCAGCACCTCGGGATCCACGCCCGCAACATCCACACCGCCCACGGCAACCTTGCCCGCAGTGGCATCCCAAAAGCGCGCGGCCAGGCGGCTCACCGTAGACTTACCGGAACCCGAAGGACCGACCAGCGCCGTGACCTCGCCTTCCTTGGCGGTAAAGCTCACATCGGTAAGAACTTTCTCGCCGGCGCGTCCGTCCTCGCCCGCACCATAGCCAAATGCCACGTGATCGAACACCACATCGTGGCCCGCAGGCTCAAAGTTCTCGCTGCCCCGCGCCACAGGCTCTTCCATGATGGAACGCATGCGCTTGGCAGACGACTCGGCGGCAAACAGCTCGGACATTAACATTAATGCCTGGTCAAAGGGCGCATAGATACGGCTCACCATAAGCAGGAAGGCAAACAACACCAAAAAGTCGACCTGCCCGGAGGCGACCATCGCGGCGCCCGTGACCAGCGTGGTGGCAATGCCCAGACGCAGGATGGCAAAGGCGGAGTTGACCAAAAGCCCGTTAACGAGCTCGCCCTTGGTGGTCTCGCGCTCCTCGGCATCGATCACGGCGTTGAGTCCCTCAAGATAATGGGCCTCCTGGTTGGTGGCGCGAATCTCGCGAACGCAGTCGAGCGTCTCTTGAATAGCCTCGGTAACCTTGACCTTCTCGGCGCGCACGCGATCAAACACCGGAGTCATGGGGCCGCGTGTTAGATACAACACGGCAAAGGCCACGGGAACGCTCCAAAACGCCGCAATCGCCAGCTGCCAGCAAAAGAACAGCGATGCCACGAAGACAATGGCGCTTGCGATGATGGCACTCCAAAGCTCTCCCAGCACGTGGCTGTAGGCGTGCTCCATGGCCTGGACGTCGCCCATGATGGTCTCGGTTAAATCGGCCAGATCACGACGACCAAAAAACGACAGCGGCAGTTTGCGCAAGCGCTCGGCAATCTCCATACGCTGCTTGCCGCACTCCTCGTAAAAGATGCAGTAGGTGTAGTAATACTGCTGCCAGTTAGAGGCAAAGAGCAACACGAAAAAGACCAGGAGGCCGCCCACGATCGGCAGGGCATCCGGCAGGTCAGCCCCGCTGACGAGATGCTCGACAAAGCCGGCCATAACCAGGAATAAAAAGCCAATGCCGGCCATGGTGATGAGATTGGTGAGCGTGGTCCAGAAAATGCCGCGTTTTACGCCGGCGACGCCTTTATCGGATAGGAAATACTTCTTTTGGAATGAGGCGAACATTTAGGCCTCGCCTCCCTTCGTGACGGTGGCATCCGCGGTCGCTGCAGTGATTTTCCAGCTCGCGGCCTGTTCGTACTCGGCCCACATCTTGGCATACAGGCCATTTTGGGACAGCAACTCGGCATGGGTACCCGACTCCTGCACGCTGCCCTGGTTGAGCACCACGATTTGGTCTGCGCCCACTACAGTCGAGAGTCGGTGCGCGATCATAATGACCGTGCGACCCGCCGCCAGTTTGCTAAAAGCACGTTGGATGAGCGCCTCGTTCTCGGGGTCGGCAAACGCCGTGGCCTCATCGAGCACCACAATAGGCGCGTCTTTAAGGATCGCGCGGGCGAGTGCCACGCGCTGGACCTCGCCGCCCGAAAGATATGCTCCGCCGGCACCGAGCATGGTATTGATGCCCTGTGGGAGCTTGGCCACAATGTCGTCGCACTGAGCTGCGGAGAGGGCCGCACGCACTTCGTCGTCAGTGGCCGTAGGCTTGGAGGCGCGCACGTTATCGGCAAGTGTTTGCCGGAACAGCTGGTTGGTCTGGAACACGAAGGCGACCTGGTCCATAAGCTCGTGCGAATCCATATCGCGAACGTCCACACCGCCTACGAGCACTCGACCCGAGGAAACATCCCAAAAACGCGGGATCAGGCTTGCGCAGGTTGACTTACCGCCACCAGAGGGACCCACCAGGGCGAGGGTGC
Source organism: Collinsella sp. (assembly GCA_031295725.1). Lineage (GTDB taxonomy): Bacteria > Actinomycetota > Coriobacteriia > Coriobacteriales > Coriobacteriaceae > Collinsella. The sequence continues at coordinate 6,525 of JAUMNV010000013.1, read as the reverse complement.
TACCAGCGGAAACGCTGAAACTCACATGGCTAACGGCAGGTGCTTCGGCACCTTCGTACGTAAAGCTCACGTCCTCAAATCGCACGTCGCCGCCGGCAGGGTGCTTGGGTTGTGCGGGCACGGAAAGCTGCTTGGAATCCATGACGCTTCGAATACGAGCCAACGAATCGGCACTCATCTGAGAGGCCTCGCCCACAAACATGAGCTTGGTCATGGCCGTCGGTACCACGGCCGAAAATATCGCGTAAAACGTGAAGTTGGTCATAAAATGCGCGAAGTCCGTCTCGCCTGGCGCCAACAGCAACGCCACGGGCAACAGGAATGCCACAAGACCATTGAGCGCGGTAAGGTTGAGTACCTGCGGACCTCGGCAGAACGTGCCCGCATAGTTTTGCGCCATGTCGGCGTATTCGGCGATTGCATCGTGGAAGGCCTTAAAGGAGTAGACCGTCTGCTGAAACACCTTGACCACGGGGATGCCGCGTACGTATTCGGTGCCGGTCTTGTTCATCTTGACCAGCGCTCCCATGTAGGCCTTCATGAACTCGGCGCCTTCGCCGCTCATCATGGTGGCCATGGCGCCAAACGAAACGACGACCGAGATAAGGCATGCCGCGCCCAAGCGCCAATCGAGGGCGAAAAGCAGCACGAGCAAGCCCACGACCATGGCGGCGGCGCCGGCGATATCGGGCAGCATGTGCGCGAGCAGGGTCTCGGTGGAGGCGGCGCATCCGTCTACAATACGGCGCAGCTCACCGGTGGCGTGCGTGTCAAAGTAGCCGAGCGGCAGCTTAAGCAGGTGCTCGCTCGTAGTCTTGCGGATATTGGACGCGCAGCGAAACGCAGACAGGTGCGTGCACATGAGCCCCACGAAATAAGCTACGATGCTTGCCAGCGCAAACCCCACGGCCCACCAGCCATACATCGCGATGTCGCAGGCTTCGCTCCAGTTAGGTGCCACGGCGATCAGGTCGCGAGCGACAAGCCAAATGCACACGTACGGGCCAAAGCTCAGCAGCTGCGAGAGCGCCGAGAGCGCCATGCCCAAATACGTTAGGAATTTACGGTCACCGGCATACGCGAGCAACTCGCCGATGCCTCCACCTTCCCTTTTTGATCCCTTTGCCATGAGATTCCTTTCTAACGGCTTGAGAGTTAACCGTAATGAACTTATCATTGATGTGTTAGCCATGGCTCACAATCAAGCCAGGCGTGGACGTTTCTGCAAAGGAAAGGGACGCTTTTGCAAATACGGCGGGCAGCGACCGACATAACCGAGCTCTACGCACCACAGTTTGAGCAGTTTGGCCTGGAGCTTTCCGGCAAGGGCGCTGTCTTTACCGGCGAGGTGGCAAACGATCGGGCGCACGGACGCGCATGGATCATGCCCCTCTCCCCCACCTGCATCGTCATGGAGCATTTCATCACCCCGACGCACGATATGTACCTGGCCGAATACACACCCGAGCCATACGCCTGCGTGAGCGAAGTCAGCGCGCCCACACTTACATGCATGCCCGAGGCTGGCATAACGCCCGCGAACCTCAAACCATTGCATGGACCGTGGCCAAACAATGCCGTTTGCAGCTTTATCCAAGATAGCTGTGGCGAAGAATTAAGCCCGCTGTTTGCGGGGGAGCTTTATCACTCGCGCTCGGTGCTCTTTTTGCCTGGATATTTTGACGAACTGGAGCACCGCTATCCCACCGAGTTCGCGGGAATCTTTGAGGCGTTTGCCGAGCCATGGCACGAGGAAGCGATGTCTGCCATCTGCCACACACTGCGCCGGATTAACGAGGACCGCGCCCGCACCGTAGGCGGACACGTCTATATGCAGGGCATCGTGGAGACCATGGTCGCGGAGCTCGCCTGTTCGTGCGCGGCCCACAAGCAGGCGCGGCAGGCGGCAGACACACGCGTCAGCATAACCATTGCCGAAGAAGCAACGGAGATGATTGAGCGCGCGCTCGACAAAGGCAGGCGTGTGGGTATCAACGAGGTGGCCGAGAGGCTCTACACAAGCCGCTCCAAACTATGCGCCACCTTTAAGGCCCAAACTGGCGAGTCCCTGGGCGCCTACATTCGCAGACGCCGTATGGAGCGAGCACAGGACCTTTTGGCCGATAGCGCGCTCACGATAGCGCAGGTGGCAGAGCGTCTAGGCTACCCTCAGCAGGCCGCCTTCGCCCAAGCCTTCAAGCAACACACCGGCACCACCCCCACCACCTGGCGTTCCCAACATATATAAAGAATGAGGGCGCCAACGGCGCCCTCATTCACCAAATTCCATTCAGCCCGCCTGACCCGAACGGCCGAGTCGTCACGGAACCGAGGGGCCGGGCACAGGGCCTTGCCTCTCAATGAGTTCCGCACGAACAGGAGGCGCCAGTGGCGCCTCCGTCGTGAGTCAGGACTGTCCGAAATTGAGAGGCAAGGCCCTGTGCCCGGCCCCTCGGTTCCCGTTTACGAGAGCGACGTTCTCAGCAACTCGTTGAAGAGCTTCGGGTTGCCCTTGCCGCGGCTCGCCTTCATGCACTGGCCCACCAAAAAGCCGATGACCTTCTGGTTACCGTCACGATACTGCTGCGCCTGCTCGGCACAGTTAGCCAGCACCTCGTCCACGATCGGCTGCAGCGCGCCGGCATCGCTCACCTGACGCATACCGCGCTCGTCGACAATCTTGTTGGGGTCGTCGCCGGTCTGAGCCATGGCCTCAAAGACCTCGTGTGCCTGGTTGGAGCTGATGGCATCGGTCGCGAGCAGCTTGGCAAGCGCCGCCACCTGAGCCGGCGCGATGCCGGACTCGGTCAGCGACACACCCGCACCCTTAAGGTAGGCGATCATCTCGTTCACCAGCAGGTTTGCGACCGTCTGGGCCTCCTTGCCAGCCATACCGGCAGCGGCGGCCTCAAAGAACTCGGCGAACTCCGGGTCGCCGGCAATCTGCTCGGCATCGGCCGCCTTAATGCCAAAGTCGGCCTCAAAACGGGCGCGCTTGGCATCGGGCAGCTCGGGGATCTCGCCACGGCAGCGGTCGATGAACTCGTCGTCCAGATCGAACGGCGCCAGATCGGGATCGGGGAACAGACGATAGTCGTCTGCCGTTTCCTTCACACGCATGACAACGGTGCGCTTGCGGCTAGGCTCCCAGTGGCGGGTCTCCTGGTAGATAATGCCGCCCTCCTCGAGCACCTCGGCCTGGCGGCAGATCTCGTAGGCAAGGCCGTCATGCAGACTCTTAAACGAGTTGAGGTTCTTGAGCTCGGTCTTGGTGCCCAGCTTGGTCTCGCCGCGGCGGCGCAGCGACACATTGCCGTCGCAACGCATGGAACCCTTCTCCATGGAGCAGTCGGAGATGCCCAGTGTCACAAAAATGCGACGGAGCTTCTCCATAAACAGGCGAGCCTCCTCGGGCGTGCGCAGGTCAGGCTCGGTGACAAGCTCAATCAGCGGCGTGCCGCAGCGGTTGTAGTCGACGAGCGACTCGGCAGCGGCGGTAATGCGGCCCTCGGCACCGCCCACGTGCACCATCTTGGCGGCATCCTCCTCCATGTGGATGCGCAGAATGCGGATGGGTACCGTGTAGGAACCGTCCTCGCGACGCTCAGGCATCTGCAGGTTGGACGCGTCGTAGCTGGCCAGGTGACCGGCGCGCTGGTTACCCTCGCGCATGGTCGACGTCATGGACGTGGACAGACCCTCGGCGTTGGCCGAAGCGCTCGCCAGGCTCTGGGCCTCGGCCTCGCCGAACGCGCAGTCGGGGCGCTCGGCGGCACCGCGACCGGTCACGTCCAGGTCCAGGTGACCGTACATGGCAAAAGCGACCGGACCCTGCGTGGTTTGGAAGTTCTTGGCCATGTCGGGGTAGAAGTAGTGCTTGCGGTAGAACATCGAGTGGCGCTGAATCTCGCAGTTGGTGGCGAGGCCGGCCTTGACGATGCTCTCGATGGCGCGCTTGTTGGGCACCGGCAGGGCGCCGGGCAGGCCCAGGCACACCGGGCACACGTTGGCGTTGGGCTCGTCATCGTGGCTGAGCCTGCAGTTGCAGAACATCTTGGTATCGAGTGCGGTGAGCTCGGTATGGATCTCCAGGCCGATCACGGCCTCCCAATCCTGCAGGACCTCGGAAAGCTCCTTCATTACAGCTCGCCTCCCTTCCCGGCAAAATCGGGCGCGACGGAAAGCGCGGGCGCACCCGTAGCGGCATCGGCAAAGCCGCGCTCCAGGGCGCGGGCAAACGTGAGCAGCTGACGGTCCTTAAAGGCCGGACCCACCAGCTGGGCAGAAACGGGCAACTGAGTATCCTCGCCCAGGCCCAGCGGCACCGAGATACCACCGTTGCCGCAAATGTTGAGCGAGATGGTGTACAGGTCGGAGAGGTACATCTGCGTGGGGTCGCTGATCTCGCCAAACTTAAAGGCCGTGCGCGGCGAGGCGGGCATGAGGATGGTGTCCACCTTGGCATACGCGGCATCGTAGTCCTGTGTGATGAGCGTGCGGGCCTTTTGCGCAGCGTAGTAGTACTTGTCGTACACACCCGAGCTCAGCAGGTAGGCGCCGAGCATCTGACGACGCTTGGCCTCGGCACCAAAGCCGTGGGCACGCGAAAGCGAGCTCTGGTCGGACAGGTTGGCGCAGCCCTCCTCCTGATAGCCATAGCGAATGCCGTCGAAGCGGGCCAGGTTGGAGAACGCCTCGGCCGGGCCGATGACGTAGTAGGCGGCGATGGCGGCGTCCAGGTGCGGCAGGTCGACCTCGACCAGCTCGGCACCCTGGTTCTGCAGCTCCTGAGCGGCGCGCTGAACAGCGGCCTTGACCTCGGGCGTCAGGCCCTCGGCCTCCATAAACGCAGGGATAACGCCCACGCGCTTACCCTCGATGCTGTCGTTGAGATGCTCGGTAAAGTCGACGGCGCAATCCTGGCTGGTGCAGTCGTACGGATCGTGGCCCGCGCCGGTAAGCGCGTTCATGGCCAGCGCGACATCCTCGACCGTGCGGCCAAAGGGGCCCACCTGGTCGAGCGACGAGCCAAAGGCGACCACGCCGTAACGGCTCACGGCGCCATACGTGGGCTTAAAGCCCACCACGCCGCACAGCGACGCCGGCTGGCGAATGGAGCCACCAGTGTCCGAGCCCAGCGAGAGCGCGACCTCGCCCGCGGCGACGGCGGCAGCGGAACCACCCGAAGAGCCACCGGGCACGCGCTCGGTATCCCAGGGGTTGTTGGTGCGGTGGAACGCCGAGCTCTCGGTGGAGCTACCAAAGGCAAACTCGTCCATGTTGGCCTTGCCCATAGGCAGGCAGCCGGCATCGAGCATGCGCTGGACGCAGGTGGCGGTGTAGACGCTCTGGTAGTTCTCGAGCATGCGGGAAGCACAGGTTGTGCGCGTGCCCACGAGGTTCATGTTGTCCTTAATGGCCAGCGGCACGCCCGCGAGCGGGGGCAGCGGCTTGCCTGCGGCACGGTCGGCATCCACGCGCGCGGCGGCCTCGAGCGCGAGCTCGGGCGCCACCTGCAGGAATGCCTGGACCCCGCCCTCGCGCGCCTCGATGGCGGCGAGGGAGGCCTGGGCCACCTCGGTAGCGGTAAAGTCGCCGGCAGAAACGCCCGCGGCGATCTGGGCGGCGGTAAGGGAATCGAAGCTCTGCGCCATTACTCGCTCTCCCCCTCTCCCAAAATGGACGGCACGCGGAAGTAGCGGTCGCGCACGCTGCCGGCGTTTTCGAGCGCGACGTCGAGCGGTAGGTCGCGCTCGGGCTCGCGCAGGTCATCGCCCATCACGTTGGACAGGCTTCCGATGGGATGGAACGTGGGCTCCACGTCGGGCAAGTCATATTGCAAGACGGGCTCGAGCATCTGGACGGCATCGTTCATGTAGGACGTCATCTGGGTGAGCTCGTCATCGGTCAGTGCGATCTTTGCGTACTCGGCGATGCCGCGCACGTCTTTCTCGCTGAGTGCCATAGGCGCTCCCTTCCGCATAACAGTTAAACCGCTCTAGTATACAGGGCAACGCCGACTTGGAGCAGGCGCTTTACCCAAATGCAGCGAAAACGTAACGAGGGCGACGGGCTAGCAGGCGGCGGGCTGGCGGTTCTGCAGCGAAACCGCACCGTCCATAGCGAAAACCGTCTCGTCCACAACGAAGACCGTACTGTCCGCAACAAAAACCATCACAACATTCGACGCTTTTCGCCAAAATCGCAATTTTCATCGAATGTTGTGATGGTTTGAAAGCCCCGACCGCCACAAAGGTGCCTGTCCCCTTTGTGGTGGTTCTGAACGATGTCTTATGCCGAGGCCTTGGCCTTGCGGCGCTTGCGGACCGCGTGGATCACGATGTCCAGCAGCAACAGCACAATGGCCACGACCACGATGAGCACGGCAAACTCGCGCTTGCCCCAGTGGCGGTCGGCCAGCGACTTTTGCTTGTCGACGTCCTTCTTGTTGTACTTGGTGCGCACGCAGTGCACCAGCAGGCGATGGTCGTTCACGCCGTAGGGCGTGCAGGTGACGAGCGTCAC
>JAUMNV010000006.1 GCA_031295725.1 Collinsella sp. | reverse complement strand
GAACTGTTCGCGAGTGGCAGAGGCTTGCCTCTCGCTCGCGACGAGCACGGGAATTAAATGAGTTTTTAATCCCCGTCCCAGAAACATCATTTAGCGGCGGGCACGGAGCTTTTCGTAGCCTTCGGCGAAGAAGGCGACCGTGGCGGCGTCGGAGTCGGCGGCGTCGGAGTCGGCGGCGGCAACCACACCGTGCTCGTCGCTCACCAGAAACAGCGCACCCTTGAGCTGCGCGGGAATGTCTACGCGCGTGACCGGGATGCCCTTGGTCTGGGCCAGCTGCTCGATGAGCGTCGCCGTGCCGCACAGGCACTCGTCCGCCGGCGCCACAAAGGCCAGCTCGCCGTTATCGACGGCGGCGAGCAGCTCGGGCGCCACGCCGGTTTCGTCGGCCTCGGAGCGGGCCTCGGCGGAGCGGGCACGTAGCGCCTTAGCCGACGTATCGGCCAGCGGCTCGTACTCGCCCACCGTCATGGCGGCGTTGCCATTGACGTCGATCACCAGCATGAGTACGCCGTCGTGCGCAGTGTAATCGCCCTCGGCAAGCGACCACTCAACGTGCTGTTTAGCCCAGCTGAGCATGTTATGGGTAAGCGGCTCGCCCTGCACCAGGCGCTCGGACAGTGCGCGAATGTGGCGGTTGAGCATGGGCACCTTTTTGTTGGACATGCGCCAACGGCAGACAAGCGCGGGCTTGTCGAGCGTGAACTTCTCGACCGCCTCCTGATTGGCGCAAAAGTCCTCGTACGCACGCTGATCCTCGGCATTGCCAAACAGCTCGGCATCATCAATCTGGGGCATGGTTGTACCTTTCGTGTTAGTCATTCCGTCCTCTTATACCAAAAAGACGGCCCTCCAAACGGAGCAGCCGTCTTTTGCAGAGATTATTTTGTCCCAGGGCGGAACTTAGTGACGGAAATGCCTGGCTCCGGTGAACACCATCGCGATGCCATGCTCATTGCAGGCCTGGATGCTCTCGTCGTCGCGCTTGGAGCCGCCGGGCTGAATGATGCAGGTCACGCCGTGCGCGGCAAGCACGTCGACGTTGTCGCGGAACGGGAAGAACGCGTCGCTTGCACAGGCAAAGCCGCCCTTCTCCACGCCCTCGCGCTCGCAGAAGTCCTCGGCGCGCTCGCAGGCCAGCAGTGCGGAGTCAACGCGGTTGGGCTGACCCGGACCCATGCCAATGCCGGCCTTGCCCTTGGAGATCAGGATGGCGTTGGACTTGACGCCCTTGCAGACCTTCCAGGCAAACTCGAGCTCGGCCATCTCGGCGTCGGTGGGCTTGCGGTCGGTGGGGAACGTAAAGGTCGCGGGGTCCTCGGTCACGTGGTCGACTTCCTGCACCAGCATGCCGCCGTCGACGGAGCGCAGCTCCACCTGGGCGCCGTGGTCCACGCCGCCGGTAGCCAACACGCGCAGGTTGGGGCGCTTGGCCATGCGCTCGAGCGCCTCGTCGGTGTAGCTCGGGGCGATGATGACCTCGACGAACTGCTTGTTCTGATCGGCAAAGTGCTCAACCAGCTCAAAGGGAACCTCGCGGTTGCAGGCGATGATGCCGCCAAAGGCGCTCTTGGGATCGCAGGCGAAGGCGCGATCGTAGGCGGCCGTGATGTCCTCGGCAACGGCGGAACCGCAGGGGTTTTGGTGCTTGAGGATCACGCAGGCCGGCTCGTCGAACTCGCGGACCAGGTTCCAGGCGGCGTCGGCATCCAGATAGTTGTTGTAGCTGAGCGGCTTGCCCTGGATCTGCTCGGAGCCCACGAGCGGGAACTGCGAGCTCGCGGTGTTCTCGCAGCCCTCGGCAAAGCGATAGACCGTGGCCTTCTGCTGCGGGTTCTCGCCATAGCGCAGGTCGTCGACCTTCTCCAGCGAAATCTCGAGCTTGGCAGAGGTGTCCGCCACGTCGCTTGCCTGGGCGGCAAGCCAACGGGAGATAGCCGTGTCGTAGGCGGCGGTGGTCTGGTAGACCTTCACCTGCAGGCGACGACGGGTGGAAAGCGTGGTGCAGCCACCGGTCTCGTGCATCTCGGCCAGGACGGCATCATAGTCGGCCGGGTCGGAGATGACAGTAACACTCGTGGCGTTCTTGGCGGCAGAGCGCAGCATGGAGGGACCGCCGATGTCGATGTGCTCGATGGCATCCGCGAAGGTGACCTCGGGATTAGCGACGGTCTTCTCGAACTCGTACAGGTTGACGACGACCAGATCGATCAGCTTAATACCGTGCTGAGCGGCCTCCTGCATGTGCTGCTCGGAATCGCGGCGGGCCAGCAGTGCGCCGTGAACCTTGGGGTGCAGGGTCTTAACGCGGCCGTCCATCATCTCGGGATAGCCCGTGAACTCCTCGATGGGGGTTACGGGAACGCCCGCATCCTCGATGGCACGAGCCGTGCCGCCCGTAGAGATGATCTCGACGCCAAAGTCATCGACCAGCGTCCGTGCGAAATCGACGACGCCCGTCTTATCGGTAACCGAGATCAACGCGCGTGCGATCTTTACATCAGATCCCATGCAGTCCTCCTGTCTGGTACGCCGCCGTGCTCTGTGAGCCGGTGATACGTCGATCTGCAGCGCTCGCGCAGCGGCATTGAAAATACTGATTCAATGTAGCGCATCGAGCGCGACGTTGCACCCCGCAACGGGCGCATGTGCAGAAAAAGTTTGCGAGCGGAGGGGATGGGCACGGCACCGGGCACGGTGAGTTCATGGAACACAGGGGCACCATAATTAGATACCAATAGCGTGGTAGAACTGTGCTCGATATGCATCCGCAAAAGAAAGAGGCACCATGGTCTCGCGGGTTCTCTACCGACCGTTTGATACCGAAGACTTCGACGCCATCGCGCTGATTCTGCAGCAGCTTTGGCATAACAATTCGGATAACGATGAGTACAACCGCCTTGAGGCCGCGTGCGACCTCGCCTACTGCCTTTCGTCGTCGACGTTTTCACAGGTTGCCGTAATCGACGGTCAGGCGCGTGGCATTTCGCTCGCGCGTGCGGGACAGAGCTCCGGCGCCACTATCAACGAGCATTGGATGGATACCGAACGCGCGCTGCTATCGCAGATGCGTGAGCTGGAGCCCGATGCCTGCGCCGAGTATCTCTCGTTTGTGCGCGCAACCATCCGAACCAACAACCGCCTGCTCGAGAGCAGCCCGTTGCCGCACGACAACGAGGTCACGCTGCTTGCCGTGGATCGCGATGTCCATGGCCTGGGCGTTGGCACGGTTCTGCTCGATGCCGCGGTCTCGCACCTGTCCTCGCTTGGAGCGACGAGGGCGCACCTGTACACCGACTCCAACTGCTCGTGGAAGTTCTACGAGCTGCACGGCTTTAAGCGCACGGCCACGCACCGCGCCAACCGCGAAGAGCGCCGTCACGACATGCCGCGCGAAAGCTTCCTCTACGAACTCGACCTAACAGCCTAAACCCGGCAGTTAGGGACGTTCCTTTTGTGCCGGCACCCCGGGACACTCCTTGGCAGCAACCGCACCTAGTCGTTGGGGACATTCTTAAATGATTAATCGCTGGGGACAGTCTTCGTAGGTAGCGCGTAAAAAGGGGATGGGCTTTCCCCGACGGCTGTCGAGAAAAGCCCATCCCATAATTTACGACCGTTAGAACGTTCCGCCGCCGCCTCCGCCGACGCCGCCACCACCGCCGCCAGAGAAGCCGCCGCCGCTGCCGCCGCTCGAGCTATCGGAGCTCGAAGCCAGCTCGCGGATGGTCTCGTGATACACATCGTTGAACGAATCGAGCGGAGACTCGTTGCCGTAGTGATGGTAATACCACCAGTAGCAGGGGTAGTTGTCGTAGAAATCGTCGCTGTTGCGCAGGTCCGCAGGCACGGCCTCGGCCAGCTGTCGCAGCACTTCTTTCGAAACGCCCAGGGCAACGCCCATCACCAGCAGCTTGTTCCACAG